>CAYJOA010000062.1:0-23679 GCA_964371495.1 uncultured Rubrivivax sp. | reverse complement strand
GATCGCCGCCTTGGCCAGGCCGGCGCCGATCGACGCCGCGACCTCGGCCACCGTCACCGGCCCGGGGAACTCGCGCCGTGAGCCGTCCGGCAGCGTGATGTTGAGCATGGTCTTGATCTCCAGAAACGACAAAGCGCGGGGGTGGCCGCGCTTTGTTCAGGGGGAAGGTGGAACGACAGCGCAGCGGTTTACGCCGGGGCCGGACCCTCGGCAGAAAAGGTCGTAGTCCGCGGTGTCATAACCAGGATGCCTTTCTCGCCCTTGCTGGTTGATCGAGGCCGAATTCTAGCCCACGGCCGCGCCGCGGCAGCGGCTCGATCGGCCGCAACGCCGACTTAATTCCGACCCGGCAGACGCGCAAAGGCCGCGGCCATGGCGTTGCCGGCGGCCGCCGGCTCGGGCGAGCGGCTGCGCTGCCGGCCCGTCGCAGGCTGAAAGCGGTTGTCGGCCTGCGCTGCGCCGAGGGATGCCACCGGCACGTCGAGCTTCATCGTCAGCGAGATGCGTTTGCGCGCCAGGTCGACCTCGAGCACGCGCACCTTGACGACAGCGCCGGTCTTCACGACCTCGCGCGCGTCGTTGACGAACTTGTGGCTCATCTGGCTGACGTGCACCAGGCCGTCCTGGTGCACGCCCAGGTCGACGAAGGCACCGAACTGCGCCACGTTGCTGACCGTGCCTTCGAGCACCATGCCCGGCTGCAGGTCCTTCAGCTCGGTGACGCTGTCGTCGAAGCGCGCGACCTTGAAGTCGGGGCGCGGGTCGCGGCCGGGTTTTTCGAGCTCGGCGAGGATGTCCTTGACGGTGATGGCGCCGAAGCGCTCGTCGGCAAAGGTCTGGGGCCGCAGCGTGCGCAGGACCTCGGCGCGGCTCATCAGCTCGTGCACCGGGCGGCCGGTGGCGGCCAGCAGCCGCTGCACGACGGGGTAGGTCTCGGGGTGCACGCCGGTCATGTCCAGCGCGTCGTCGCCGTCGCGGATGCGCAGGAAACCCGCCGCCTGCTCGAAGGTCTTGGGGCCCAGGCCGGCAACGTCGAGCAGTTGCCTGCGGCTGCGAAAGGCACCGTGGGCATCGCGCCAGCGAACGATGTTCGACGCCACCGTGGGCGACAGTCCCGACACGCGCGCGAGCAGCGGTGCCGACGCGGTGTTCAGGTCGACACCGACGGCGTTGACGCAATCCTCGACCACCGCGTCCAGGCTCTTCGCCAGCCCGCTTTGATCGACGTCGTGCTGGTACTGGCCGACGCCGATGCTCTTGGGGTCGATCTTCACCAGCTCGGCCAGCGGGTCCTGCAGCCGGCGCGCGATGCTCACCGCGCCGCGCAGGCTGACGTCGAGCTCCGGCAACTCCTGGCTCGCGAACTCGCTTGCCGAATAGACCGAGGCGCCGGCCTCGCTGACGACGACCTTGTCCAGCTGCAGATCGGGCGCGACCTGCTGCAGACGCTTGATCAGGTCGGCGACCAGCTTGTCGGTCTCGCGGCTGGCGGTGCCGTTGCCGATGGCGATGAGGTTCACGCCGTGCGCGGCCACCAGGCGGCCCAGCGCGTGCAGCGAACCCTCCCAGTCGCAGCGCGGCTCGTGCGGGTAGACCGTGTGCGTGTCCAGCACCTTGCCGGTGTCGCTGACCACGGCCACCTTGACGCCGGTGCGGATGCCGGGGTCCAGGCCCATCACCACGCGCTTGCCGGCCGGCGCGGCCAGCAGCAAGTCGCGCAGGTTGTCGGCGAAGACCTTGATGGCCACCGCTTCGGCCGCTTCGCGCAGGCGGCCGAAGAGGTCGCGTTCCAGGCTCAGGCTGAGCTTGACCTTCCAGGTCCAGGCGATGGTCTTGCGGATGAGCTCGTCGCCAGGGCGCTGGGCGTGGCTCCAGCCGAGGTGGCGGGCGATGCGTCCTTCGGCCACGGAGACTGCCGGGCTGCCCTTGGGCAGTACCGGCTTGGCGGGCGCCAGCTCTTCGTCGAGCACCAGCTTGGCGTCCAGCCACTCGAGCGCGCGGCCGCGGAACACCGCCAGCGCGCGGTGGCTCGGCACGTTGCGGATGGGCTCGGCGTAATCGTGGTAGTCGCGGAACTTGGCGGCATCGGGGTGGCTGCCGTCCTTGCCTTCGACCAGCCGGCTGCGCAACAGCGCCTCGGCCCACAGCCACTCGCGCAGCTTGCCCACCAGCGCGGCGTCTTCGGCCCAGCGCTCGGCGAGCAGGTCGCGAACGCCGTCGAGCACGGCAGCGGCATCGGCGAAGCCGCCGTCGGCGTTGACGAAACCGGCGGCTTCGAGCAGCGGAGCCAGCATCGGGTCGGCAAACAGCCGGTCGGCCAGCGGCTCCAGGCCGGCTTCGCGGGCGATCATGCCCTTGGTGCGGCGCCGGGGCTTGTAGGGCAGATAGAGGTCTTCCAGCTCCTGCTTGGTGGGCGCGGCCACGATCGCCGCGCGCAACGCGGGTGTCAGCTTGCCCTGCTCTTCGATGCTCTCGAGCACCGCCGCGCGGCGGTCTTCCAGCTCGCGCAGGTAGGCCAGGCGGGACTCCAGCTCACGCAGCTGGACGTCGTCCAGGCCCTCGGTGGCCTCCTTGCGGTAGCGGGCGATGAAGGGGACGGTGGCGCCAGCGTCGAGCAGTTCGACGGCGGTGGCGATTTGTGCCGGCCGAGCCTTCAGCTCGGCGGCGATCTGCAGAACGATCTTGTTCAAGAGGCGCGGGTACGAAAATGGCGAAGCGGCGCAGTTTAGCGGCCGCCCTGCACCCAGTCCGCCGCGCCCTGCCCCGCCACCCGGCCGGTGCTGAAGCAGGCGGTGAGCAGGTAGCCGCCGGTGGGCGCTTCCCAGTCGAGCATCTCGCCGGCCACGAAGACGCCCGGCAGCGGCCGCAGCATCAGGTGTTCGTCCAGGCCCTCGAAGCGCACGCCGCCGGCGCTGCTGATGGCCTCGTCGATCGGCCGCGGCGCGACGACGCGGATCGGCAGCGCCTTGACGAAGCCCGCCAGCTGCGCCGGGTCGGCCAGTGCTGCCTTGGGCACCGTTTCCCACAACAACGCGGCCTTGGCGCCGGACAGGCTCAAGCGCGTCTTCAGGTGCGTGGACAGTGACCTCGGGCCGCGCGGGTGCGCCAGTTCACGCTGCACCCAGTCCAGCGTCCGCGCCGGCAGCAGGTCGAGGTGGAGGGTGGCCTGCCCCTGCTGCGCAATGCGCTCGCGCAGACGCGGCGAGGCGGCATACACCAGGCTGCCTTCCACACCGGTGGCGGTAATCACCATTTCGCCCAGCTGCCGCCAGCCTTCGAAGGCCAGCGCCACGCCCTTGAGCGGCGCGCCGGCCCAGCGCTGTCGCAGGTGTTCGCTCCAGACTGCGTCGAAGCCGCAGTTCGACGGCCGCAGCGGCGCCAGGTCCACGCCACGCTGGTGCAGCCAGGGCCACCAGGCGCCGTCCGACCCCAGGCGTGGCCAGCTCGCGCCGCCCAGCGCCAGCACGCTGGCCGCCGGCGCCACCTGCAGGGGGCCCTGCGGCGTATCGAAGCGCAGCGCGCCGTTGTCGGCCCAGCCCAGCCAGCGGTGGCGCATGTGCAAGCGCACGCCCTGCCCGCGCATGCGGTGCAGCCAGGCGCGCAGCAGCGGTGCCGCCTTCATGTCCTGCGGAAAGACACGCTGCGAGCTGCCGACGAAGGTGGCCACGCCCAGCACCGCGGCCCAGGCACGCAGCTCGGTGGGGCCGAAGGCCCGCAGCCACGGGGCCAGCACCGCTGCGCGTTCGGCATAACGCCCGATGAACACGTCCAACGGTTCGGCGTGCGTGAGGTTGAGCCCGCCCTTGCCGGCGAGCAGGAACTTGCGGCCGACCGAGGGCATGGCGTCGTACACGTCCACCGCGACGCCGCGCGTGGCCAGCTGCTCCGCCGCCATCAGGCCGGCCGGACCGCCGCCGATGACGGCAGCGCGGCGTTCTGGCGCGACTGCACAGGACGGGGTGGGCATGGCGGCGGACTGTACGGCACGGCTGTCGTTCGTCACCGTACCGCGTCGCCTGTCGGCCGTCGCGCGCGCTTCGTCGCAGCGCTGCTGCATTGCCGGCGCGGATGCCTAGGATCGCGTCCCCATGACAGCCGTCGCCAGCCCCGTCCAGCGCCCCGCCAGGCGGCTTCCACCGCTGGCTACGGGGCGGCACAATGCCGCGCTCGAACCGGTCCGAGCCCGCGGCATGAGCTTCGCCCGTACCAAGATCCAGCCACCGCGCCCGCGCGCGGGGGCGCTGGTGGCGCGTCCGCACCTCGATGCTCGCATCGCCGACGCGCTGCTCACGCAGCGCCTGGTGCTGGTCAGCGCCGCCGCCGGCTACGGCAAGACCACCGCGCTGGTGCGGCAGATCGCACAACTGCCGCCGGACACCGCGCTGGCCTGGGTGGCGGCCGACGAGGGCGACGACCTGCACCGGCTGCTCGAGTGCCTGGTCGCCGCGCTCGAGCCTTACGACCCGCCGTGGCGCACCGCGCCAGAAGCACTGATCGCCCAGGCCGACGACGCCCGCGCGCGTTCGGCCGCCGACCTCCTGAACGCGCTCGACGCCTGCGACGTGCCGCACGGCGTGATCGTCTTCGACGACCTGCACCGCGTCGACGACGCGCCCTTCTTCGAGTTCCTGGACCGCCTGCTCGAGCGCCTGAGCCCGCGCTGGACGCTGGCGGTGGCCACGCGCCACGACCCGCCGCTGGCGCTGGCGCGGCTGCGCGCGCTGGGCGAGATGGCCGAGTTCCGGCAGGCCGACCTGCAGTTCGACCGCCACGAAGTGCAGGCCCTGGCCCAGGCTGCCGGGCACGACGCGAGCGAGGCCGACGCGCTGCTCGAACGCACGCAGGGCTGGGCCGCGGGGCTGCGCCTGGGCCTGTCGCGCGGCGCCGGCCGGGCCCCGGTGGCGAGCGACCGCCCGATGTTCGACTTCCTCGCCACCGAGGTCATAGCCCAGCAGGACGCCGAACTGCGCCGCTTCCTGCTGCGCACATCGGTGCTGCCCGAGCTGACGGCGGCGCGTGCCGCGGCGGTCTCGGGCAATGCGCGCGCGGCGCTGCTGATGGACCAGCTCGACCGCCTGGGCCTGTTCGTCAGCTCGCTCGACGCCGCCGAGCCGACGCTGAAGCTGCACGACCTGTTCCGCGAGGCGCTGCAGCACCGTCTGCAGCGCGAGCTGCCCGAAGAGTGGCCACAGCTGTGGCAGCGGGCCGCGCTCGGCGAAACCGACCCCGCGCGCAAGCTGCTGATGATGCTGCGGGCCGGCGACCTCGAAGCCGCCGCCGAGGTGCTGTACGCGCAGGTCGCGGCGCTGCTGACCGAAGGCGCACTGGCCACCGTGGCGCACCTCGTCGACCAGTTCCCGGGGGCCTTCGTTGCCAGCTCGCCGGTGATGCAGGCGGTGCTCGGCATGAGCTGCTGGGCGCGCTGGGATTTCGGCGCCATGGTGCAGGCCATGCAGCGCGCCGAGGCCGGTTTCGCGGCCCGTGGCGACGCCGACCGCGCCCGCGCCGCCATCGCCTACCAGTCGCTGGCGCTGAACGCCCTGGGCCGCAGCGCCGACAGCTCGGCCCGCCTGACGACCTTGCGGCGCCAGGCGGTGGCACCGGAGACGCGCGTCGTGATGCTCGTGGCCTGCCTGTGGCACGCGCTGGACCTGGGCTCCAACCACCGCGTCGGGCCGCTGCTGGACGAACTGATGGACCTGCTGGAAGCCAGCAACGACGCGTCGCTGTGGTACCGCGGTCACCCGCTGCCGCGCATCAACGGCCTGCCGGGCACCGCGCGCGCGCTGCAGCGTTACGTGCAAGGCGCCTTGCGGCTGGCCGGCGACCGTCCGGTGCCGCTGCGGGCGCTGGCGCATGCGCAAGCGGGCTGGCACTGCGCGTGGCAGGACGGCGACCTCGATGCCGCGGAGGCCGCACTGGCCACGGCGCAGGACGACAGCCGCTGGCTGGCCGACCCGCCCAATGTCAAGGGGCAGCTGCAACTGTTGGCCACCTTCCTGCACACGCTGCGCGGCCGGCGTGCGCAGGCACTGGCGGCCGCCCAGGCGCTGATCGACGACCACCCGGGCGGCCGCGGCCCGTGGTCGCTGTGGGCCAGCGTGTACTACGCGGCGCGCGTGGCGGCACTGTTCGAGGACCGCGAAGCGCTGGAGCGCCACCTGGCGCGGCTGGAGCACGCCGCCGGCGGTGTGGCGGCACCGGTGACGCAGCTCAACCAGCTCGAACCGTTGCGTGGCCAGCGCGCCTGGCTGGCCGGTGACCACGACACGGCGCTGCGCCTGTGGCAGCGGGCGCTCGACGACGAGGCCTCGATCGACCGCCTCGGACACGCCATCGAGACGCGCCTGTACCTGGCCGCCGGGCTGCACGGCGCCGGTCGTGCGGCGGTGGCCGCCGCGGTGCTGAAGCCGGTGTTCGAGCGCATCGCGGCCGGTGCGGGCCTCGGCGCCGTGCTGATCGCGCGGCCGGCGCTGCAGCGCTTGGCCACGGCCGACTGGCGCGGCGCGCTGGACGCCGCGGCCGTCGCGCAACTGCGCCGCTGGCAGCTCTTGGCGCAAGGTGAAACCCATGTGCCGGCACTCGCCGAGGCACCGCAGATCGGCGGCCTGAGCGCGCGCGAACTCGAGGTCCTCGGCCGCATCGCCGCCGGCGACAGCAACAAGCTGATCGCGCGCGCTTTCGACCTCAGCCCGCACACCGTGAAGCGCCACGTCGCCAACATCCTCGACAAGCTCGGACTGGCGTCGCGCGGCCAGGCCGCGGCCTGGTATCTGAGCCAAGTCTGAATAGACTGGCGGCATGTCCGCCGTCTTCGCCCGCACCAAGATCCAGCCGCCGCGCCAGCGGGCGGGGCTGCTGGAGCGCCAGCGCATCGCGCAGCCGCTGGCCGAAGCGCTGATCCGGCAGCGGCTGGTTCTGGTCTGTGCGCCGGCCGGCTTCGGCAAGACCGTGGCACTGACGCAGCAGATCGCCACCCTGCCGGTGGGCACCGCGCTGGCCTGGGTGAGCGCCGACGATGCCGACGACCTGGGCCGCTTCGCCAGCTGCCTGGTGGCCGCGCTCGACCCCTACGACCTGCCGTGGCGGATCTCGCCCGAAGCGCTGGTGGCGTCGATCGACGACGCGCCGTCGGCAGCGGTCGCGCTGGCCGCCGAGCTGCTGAACGCGCTGGCCGCGACCGAAGTGGCGCGCGGCCTGATCGTCGTCGACGACCTGCACCGCCTGCACGAGGGCACGATCTTCGTTCTGCTCGAGCGCTTGATCGAACGGCTGCCCGAGCAATGGGGCGTGGTGCTGGTGAGCCGGCTCGACCCGCCGCTGCCGCTGGCGCGCTGGCGCGCCCGCGGCGAGCTGGCCGAATGGCGGCAGCACGATCTGTGCTTCACGCCGGCGGAGGTCGAGGCGCTGGCCGCCGGCCGCGCCGACGCCGCCGCGCTGCATGGCCGCACGGGGGGCTGGGCTGCCGGGCTCGGCCTCCTGCTCGGCGGTGCCGCGTCGGGGTCGCTGGCGCCGGGCACTTCGCCGCTGCGTGACCGCCACATGTTCGACTACCTCGCCAGCGAGGTGCTCGACGACATGGCGGGCGAGCTGCGCGACTTCCTGCTGCGCTGCTCGGTGCTGCCCGAGCTGAGTGCGCGGCGCTGCGCCGCGGTGTCCGGCGACGGTCGTGCTGCCGAATGGCTGGAGACCATCGAACGCCGCGGTCTCTTCGTCAGCGTGCTCGACGAGCGCGAGCCCACGCTGCGGCTGCATGACCTGTTCCGCGACTGCCTGGGCGACCGCCTGCGCCGTGAGCACCCCGAAGAGCTGCCGACACTGCTGCGCCGTGCCGCCGCCGACGAAAGCGACCCGCTGCGGCGCATCGGCTACCTGGCGCGGGCCGGGGCCTGGGACGAGGCCGAAACCGTGCTGTCGGCGATGGGTCCCGAGCTGCTGGCGGCGGGCGCCGTGCCGCAGGTGCTGCGCCTGATCGAGCAGTTTCCCGCCGCGCTGCGCGAGGCCTCGCCGGCACTGCAGCACCTGCGCGGGCTGTGTGCCTGGGCGCACTGGGACTGGCTGGCCATGGGCCGTGCCATGACGCAGGCCGCGGCAGGCTGGCACGCGCGTGGTGACCGGCGCATGGTGCTGCACGCCGAGGCCATCGCCACCATCCAGGGCATCGCGGTGGCCGACGACACGGGGCGCGCCCGGCTGCAGGCGCTGGCCGATGCCGCGGCCGGGCAGCCGCTGGCCGCCGACACCGGCGCCTTGTTTGCGCTGGCGCGCAGCTGGCAGGCGTTGGACGACAGCGCGCTGGCCGATGTCGCGGCGCCGCTCACCGAGGTCGTGACGTTGCTCGAGCAGGGGGCGCCGCTGGCGCTGTGGTTCCATTGCCTGCCGTTGACGGCGTTTCTCGGCCTGCCCGGCGCGCGCGCGCCGCTGCAGCGCTACGCCACAGGTGTGTTGCGACTGACGCCGCAGGAGCCACCGTCGGGGCTGCGGGTGCTGGCGCTGGCCCTGCAGGCCGGACTCGTGCTGTTCGCCGGCGACGCCGACGCGGCCTGGCAGCTGCTGCAGCAGGCCGAAGCCGACTGCCGCTGGTTGAATCGGCCGCCGATGCAGACCACTTACCTGAACACGATCGGCGCCTACACGCATGCGCTGCGCGGCGAACGCGACGCTGCATTGGCCGCCACGCAGGCACTGCTGGACGGGCTGGACGACGAGCGTTCGAGCGGCCGCCGCACGACCTGGTTGCGCCATTTCCTGTACCAGCGGCTGCGCATCGCAGCGGCGCTGGACGACGCCGGCGAGCAACGCGAAATGGCGGCGCGGCTGGGCCGCGTGGCGGAGCCTCCCGATCGGCCGGTGTTCGTGCGCCAGCGCGGCAGCCTGGCGGCGCGGCTGGCGGCGCTGGACGGCCGCTGGCGCGAGGCGGCCGCGGCGTATGCCGCCGCGCTGGCCGACGAAACCGCGCTCGACCACTATGGCCAGGCGCCCGAGCTGCGCGCGCGCTGGGCGCAGGCCTTGCTGCACGACCGCCGCCCGGCCGAAGCGGCCGCGGCGCTGGCACCGGCGCTGGCGCGGCTGGCCGCCAGCGGTGAAGTGGCCGGCCTGCGCATGGCCGGACCGCGCGCGCTGGCCCAGCTCGCCGGCACCGACTGGGGCCGGCATCTCGACGCGGCGCAGTCGGCCCTGCTGCTTGCGGCTGCCGCTCCGGCCAACACCAGCCTGCCTGCCGGCGGTGCTGCCGCGGCCGCCACCGCCGGCCCCTTGACGGCACGCGAGACCGACGTGCTGGCCCGCCTGGCCGGCGGCGACAGCAACAAGCTCATCGCGCGCGCGCTGGACCTCAGCCCGCACACCGTGAAGCGCCACGTCGCCAACATCCTCGACAAGCTCGGTGTCAACTCACGCGGCCAGGCCGCGGCCTGGTACCGCAGCCACTGAAGTGAAGCCCCCAAGCTCGCTGGCGCTCGCTACCCCCCGAGGGGGCCGCCCGCCGATGGACCGGCGGAGCCGGATCCATGGCGGGAAGCTTGGCGGCGGGGCCCCGCTTCAGGTGTCGCGGGTGGCGCGCGTCGCCATGGACAGCTGATCTGCGTCGGGATCGCGCTCGCAGCCATCGCTAGCCAGGCCAACGGGAGACGGCGCAGTCCCAGCCGCCATGGCCCACCGCGGCGCGCGTCATGGCTCCATCGGGCGATGTGGCGCGCAGCCCCGATGCGCAGACTGCGATGCCTGCCGACAGTCCGTCGGTGCCTCATAGAAAAGGAACCGCCATGCACCAGACCACCACCCTGCCCGGCCAGCCCAGCGCCGCGGCGCCGTCCAAGGCGCCGCGCCTGGACCTGTACACATCCATCCACAAGGCCCTGCGCCAGTTCATGAGCCATACCCTGGGGCGCCTGGGCACCATGGACGTCGCCGACGCCGAGGAACGCACGCTGGCGCTGGACGGCGTCGACGCGCTGCTGGCCATGATGCGCAGCCACCTGCAGCACGAGAACGACTTCCTGCACACGGCCATCGAGGCGCGGCGCCCGGGCGGCGCGCGCCACACCGCCGACGACCACCTGCTGCACCAGGACGCCATCGGCAACCTCGAGGACGAATCGCGCGCCGTTCGCGACGCGCGCGACGAACACCGGCCCGCGCTGGCGCAGCGCCTGTATCGCCATCTGGCCGTCTTCATCGGCGAAAACCTGCAGCACATGCAGGTCGAGGAGACGGAGAACAACGCCGCGCTGTGGGCGCTGTACAGCGACCAGGAACTGGCCGTCATCCACGACCGCCTGCTGGCCAGCGTCCCCCCCGAAGAGATGGCGCTCGCCACACGCTGGATGGCCGCGGCGCTGAGCATGCAGGAACTGGCCGGCCTGTTCGGCGAGATGCAGCTCAAGGCCCCGGCGCCGGCTTTCGAGGCCCTGCTCGGCATCGCCCGCACGCAGCTCGACGAGCGCCGCTGGGCGCAGCTGTGCCGCGCGCTCGGTCGCCCGCCGGTGCCGGGATTGATGACGGCCTGACGCGGCCCGGCTGCAACTCAGCGGCCGTGCAGGTCGGCGCGCAGGCGCGCGCCGATCTCGGGCCTGGCGGCGAACGGGTCGCTGGGGTTGCGCGGCGTCATGATGTCTTCCAGCCGCGTCTGCACGGCGGCCAGCGCCTGCGGGTGGCTGTAGATGTAGAAACGTTGGTCGCGGCAGGCGTCGAAGACGAACTGCGCCACCTGTGCCGCGGTGACACGGCCCTTGCTCACCGCCTGGTCGATCATGGCCTGCTGGATGGCCTGGCTGCGTGTCGGGCGTGCCGCCGCGTCGGCCATCTCCGGCGGCCGGTTGCGGTCGCTGCGCGTGATGCCGGTGGGCACGAAGTACGGGCACAGCACGTGCGCGTGCAGACGATCGGTGACCAGCGACAGGTCCTGGTACAGCGTTTCGCTCAGCGCCACCACGGCGTGCTTGCTGGCGTTGTACAGGCCCATGTTGGGCGGGTTCAGCAGCCCGGCCATGCTGGCGGTGTTGACGATGTGGCCGCGGTAGGCCGGGTCGGCGCCGGCAGCGGCCAGCATCAGCGGCGTGAAGGCGCGCACGCCGTGGGCCACGCCCATGACGTTGACGCCGAACACCCACTCCCAGTCCTTGGCGCTGTGTTCCCAGATCAGGCCGCCGGCGCCGACGCCGGCGTTGTTGAAGACGAAGTGCGGCACGCCGAAACGCTGCACCGTGGCCTGCGCCAGCGCATCGACGTCGCTGGCCCGGGAGACGTCGGTACGCAGCGCCAGCACCTGGGCGCCCAGGCCTTCGATGTCGTGGCGCGAGAGTTCCAGCGCGTCGGCCTGCACGTCGGCCATCACGACCTTCATGCCCAGCCGCGCGGCGACGCGGCTGGCCTCGAGGCCGAAGCCCGACGCGGCGCCGGTGATGACGGCAATGCCGCCCTGCAGGGGGTTCATGGCTGCTCCTTGGAGGTGTCCTCGGGCAGCGCCCGCTTGACGATGGCCTCGAGGTCGATGCCGGCGGGCAGCAGCCCGAAGACGTCGGGCGTGGCGGCCAGCCGCGAAGCGCAGAAGGCCTCGAAGACCAGCGGTGGCGCCTGGGCGTATAGCAGGGCACCCTGGAGCACCAGCGCCAGGTCGCGCGCCAGGATGCGCGCCTGCGCCTCGTGCACGCCGTGGTCGACGGTGTCCAGGACCACCGCGGCGGCCCGTTCGAAGGCCGGGTGGGCACCGCGCGCCGGGGCCAGTTCACGCTCCAGTGCCGGCAGCACGTCGGCGCCGCGCAGTGCCCGCAGCAGGTCGATGGCCATGAGGTTGCCGGCCCCTTCCCAGATCGAATTCACCGGCATCTCGCGGTAGATGCGCGCCATCACGCCCTCGCCGCCGGCCTCGACGTAGCCGTTGCCCCCCAGGCACTCCATGGCCTCCTGCGCGAAATGGCTGCCGCGCTTGCAGATCCAGAACTTGGCCACCGGCGTGAGCAGGCGGCGCATCACGGCCTCGTGTTCATCGGGGCCGTGGTCGGTGCGGTCCACCGCCACCGCCAGCCGCAGCGCCAGCGCGGTGGCGGCCTCGCTTTCCAGGGCCAGGTCGGCGAGCACGTTCTGCATCAGCGGCTGTGCGACCAACGGCCGGCCGAAGGCGTGGCGCTGCGTCGTGTGGTGCAGCGCCAGCGACAGCGCGTGCCGCATCAGCCCGGCGGTGCCCAGCGCGCAGTCCAGCCGCGTCAGCGCGCCCATGGCCAGGATCTGCGGGATGCCGCGGCCTTCGTCGCCCACCAGCCAGCCGGTGGCGTGGTCGAACTCGACTTCGGCGCTGGCGTTGGCCTGGTTGCCCAGCTTGTGCTTGAGCCGCTGCACGGCGATGGCGTTGAGGCTGCCGTCGGGCAGGAAACGTGGCATGAACAGGCAGCTCGGCCCGGTGGCGGTCTGCGCCAGCACCAGGAAGGCGTCGCACATCGGTGCCGAGAAGAACCACTTGTGGCCGGTGACGCGGTAGCGCTTGCCCCAGTCGTCCGTGCCGTCGGGCCTGGCGTGCGTGGTGTTGGTGCGCACGTCCGAGCCACCCTGCTTCTCGGTCATGCCCATGCCGATGGTGACCGCGGTCTTCTGGTCGTAGGGCACGAAGCGTTCGTCGTACGACGTGTTGGCGAGTTTGGGGCCCCAAGCCGCGTGCAGTGCCGGGTTGGCACGCAGCGCCGGCGTCACCGCATAACTCATCGACACCGGGCACAACACCGACGGCTCGGCCTCGGTGAAGAGCATGAAGGCCGCGGCGCGTTCGAGATGGCCGCCGGGTCCGCGCGACCAGGGGCCGCCGTGCAGGCCGTGGCGCAGCGCCGTGCCGAGCAGGGCGTGGTAGCTGGGGTGGAACTCGACTTCGTCGATGCGGCGGCCGTGGCGGTCGTGCGTGTGCAGCAGCGGCGGGTGGGCGTTGGCCCGACGCGCATGCGCCTGCATCGCCGCCGAGCCGGCCTCGGCGCCGAGTTCGTCCAGCCGCGAGCTGTCCATGTCCGGCATGTGCACGCGCAGCGCGTCGCGCAGCGGGCGGTTGACGCGGAACAGGTTGACGCCGGTGTAGGGCGTGCTCTGGTTGGTGACTTCGTGGCTGGTCTTCATCGGTTTCTCCTCAGCCCGCGGCTCGAGCTGCGGGCAACAGCATCTCCAGGTGCGGAATGTCGTCTTCCAGGTAGGGCTCGCCGACGCCCCGGAAACCCCAGCCGCCGTAGAAACGCTCCAGGTGGGCCTGCGCGCTGATGCGCACGCCCTGCCCGGGCCAGGCGGCAGCGCAGCGTGTCAGGCCTTCGCTCACCAGGGCGCGGCCGAGGCCGCTGCCGCGCACCTCGGGCGAAGTGACGACGCGGCCCAGCGACGGCTCGGTGAATTTCACGCCGGGGTCGACGACGCGCAGGTAGGCGTGCAGCGTACCGTGGCCGTCGCGCCCCAGCAGGTGCCAGGCCTGGCGGTCGATGCCGTCGGGGTCGAGGTAGGGGCCCTGCTCGAGCACGAAGACCCGGCAGCGCAGCGCCAGGGCGTCGTAGAGGTTGTCGACGCCGAGTTCGTGGAAGCGCGACCAGAGCCAGTTCAAGTCAGTTTCACCAGCTGCTTGCCGAAGTTCCTGCCCTTGAGCAGGCCCAGGAACGCCGCGGGCGCGTCTTCGATGCCCACCGCGATGGTCTCGCGGTACTTCAGCTGGCCGCTGGCCACCAGGCTGCCCAGCTCCTGCAGCGCCTGCGGCCACAAGGCCATGTGCTCGCTGACGATGAAACCCTGCAGCTTGAGCCTTTGCGTGAGCAGCAGCGCCGGCCGCGCCATCGGCATCGGCGCGCCGTCGTAGCCCGAGATCATGCCGCACAGCGCGATGCGGCCGAAGGCGTTCAAACGCGACATCACGGCGTCCAGGATCGTGCCGCCGACGTTTTCGAAGTCGCCGTCGATACCCTGCGGCGCCGCGGCGTCCAGCGCGGCGGTCAGCGCGTCGAAGTCGCGCTGCGCCTTGTAGTCGATGCAGGCGTCGAAGCCGAGCGCGTCGACGACGTAGGCGCACTTGTCGGCACCGCCGGCGATACCGACGGCGCGGCAGCCGCGGGCCCGCGCCAGCTGGCCGACGGCGCTGCCGACGGCGCCGCTGGCGGCGCTCACCACCACCGTCTCGCCGGGCTGGGGCTGGATGATCTGCGTCAGCCCGACCCAGGCCGTGATGCCGGGCATGCCCACGGCGCCCAGGTAGGCCGAGAGCGGGATCACCGAGGCGTCGACCTTGCGCAGCACGGGCTGGCGCGCGTCGACGACCGAGTACTCCTGCCAGCCGCCCGCGCCGACGACGTTGTCGCCGGGTTTGAAGCGCTCGTGGCGCGACTCGACCACCTCGCCCGCGGTGCCGCCCACCATCGCGGCACCGAGGGCCTGCGGCGCGGCGTAGCTCTTGGTGTCGTTCATGCGCATGCGCATGTAGGGGTCCAGGCTCAGCCAGTGGTGGCGCACCAGCACCTGGCCGTCGTCGAGCACGGGCAGCTCGACCGCCTCGAGGCGGAAGTTGTCCAGCGTCGCCTGGGCGGCCGGGCGCGAGGCCAGCACGATGCGGCGGTTGATCATGGATGTTCCTCGTCCGGTGGGGGTGCTGCGCGTTGCAGCGCCTTGGCGTGGCGGCCCGTGGTGAGCAGCGCACGCAGGTACTTGAAGGTGCCGGTGGCGTGGGCACACAGCCGGCCGGCGGCGTCGGACACGCTGGCTTCGCAGAAGGCCAGCGTGGCGGTCCTTTGCAGCAGCTTGCCCACGGCGCGAAGCGGGCCCTCGGCCGGTTTCATGAAGCTGGTCTTCATCTCGATGGTGGCCACGCCGGGGCCGTGGTCGCCGGCGCCCGTCGCGGCATCGGCGGCTGCGCCGGGGCTGCGCGCGGCGTGGGCCATCGCCACGTCGAGCATCGTCATCAGCACGCCGCCGTGTGCCACGTCCCAGCTGTTGAGGTGCGCCTGTGCCAGGTCCAGTCGCACCTCGGCCTGGCCGCCGCCCCAGGCCCAGAGCTCGAAGCCGAGCTGCTCGACGAAGGGGATGCGCAGCGGGAAGGGCAGGCGTGCCGTCGTCACCCGCCGTGCACCGAAGACACGCCGCCGTCGACGGCCAGGATCTGCCCGGTGATGTGCTTGCCGGCGGCGCTGGCGAGCAGCAGCGCGGCGCCCTTGAGGTCGTCGTCGTCGCCCAGGCGCCTGAGCGGCGCCGCCGCGGCCAGCTTGTCGACGCCGAAGTGCGCCAGCACCCCCTGGGTCATCTTGCTCGGGAAGAAGCCCGGCGCCAGTGCGTTGACGGTGATGCCGTACGGGCCCCACTCGGCCGCCAGCGTGCGCGTGAAGTTGACCACCGCGCCCTTGCTGGTGCCGTAGGCGATGAACTTCATCTCCAGCGAGCCGCCCAGGCCGGCGATCGACGCCACGTTGATGATGCGCCCGCGCCGGTTGGGAATCATGCTGGCCTTGGCCACCGCCTGCGCGAACAGGAACAGGCTGCGGATGTTCAGGTTCATCACCTTGTCCCAGGCCGCCAGCGGGTAGTCCTCGGCCGGCGCGCCCCAGGTGGCGCCGGCGTTGTTGACGAGGATGTCGATGCGGCCCAGGCGCTGCATCGTCTCGTCGACGACCTTCTGGATCTGCAGCGGGTCGCTGGCGTCGGCGGCGATCCAGCGCGCGTCGATGCCGCGTTCGGACAGGTGCGCGGCGGCCTCTTCGAGGTCGGCCGCCTTGCGCGAGGCGAGCATGATCCTGGCGCCGGCTTCGCCCAGCGCCTCGGCCATCTGCAGGCCCAGGCCGCGCGAGCCGCCGGTGACCAGCGCCACCTGGCCGCTCAGGTCGAAGAGCTGTTGAACGGGAGTGCCCATGCTTGGATCCTTGTGTCGTTGGGCCGCAGCCGGTGCCGGACCGCGGTGTCAGGGGTTGCCGGAGGGTCGCCGCGAGCGCACCCAGATCAGCACGGCGCCGGTCGCCGCATCGATGGCACCGGCGGCGACGACGCCCCAGCCGAGCGCGCTGTCGCTGCGCATCAGGAAGACGCCCAGGCAGCCGATCAGCAGGCCACTGTAGATCAGCACCCAGGCGAGCTTGTCCAGCGTCGAAGGGCTCATCGTCAGAACCAGTCGTCTTGCATCTCGCGCACCAGCGCTTCGCGGCGCGCGACGACGCCCAGCCAGGCATCCACCTTGGGCAGTTCGTAAGCGTAGAAGTAACGCATGGCAGCGAGTTTGCCGTGCCCGAATGCCCCCACTTCGGCGCCGCCGCGCCCGACGGCGAGCGCCACGTCCAGCCACAGCCAAGCCAGCACGACGTGGCCGAAGGCCTGCAGGTGGGGCGTGGCGTTGGCCAGCGCTTCTTCCGGCACGCCGGTGGCCCAGGCCGCCCGCGTGGCGGCGCCCAGCGCCTGCAGCGCCGCCGCCAGCGCCTGGGCCGGCGCGGCGAGGCCTTCGACCGGGCCGGCACGTTCGACAGTCTCGGCCATGCGCGCGGCCAGCAGCTTGAAGCCGGCGCCGCCGTCCATCACCACCTTGCGGCCCAGCAGGTCCAGCGCCTGGATGCCGTGCGTGCCTTCGTGGATCATGTTCAGGCGGTTGTCGCGCCAGTACTGTTCGACCATGAAGTCGCGCGTGTAGCCGTAGCCGCCCAGCACCTGGATGGCCAGCGAGTTGGCCTCCAGGCACCATTCGCTGGGCCAGCTCTTGGCGATCGGGGTCAGCACTTCGAGCAGCACCCTGGCCTCGTGCGAGGCGGCCTCGTCGCCGGTCTGCTGTTCGTCGACCAGCCGGGCGCAGTACAGCTCGAGCGCCAGGCCGCCTTCGACGTACGCCTTCTGCGCCAGCAGCATGCGCCGGATGTCGGCGTGCTGGATCAGCGGCACCTGCGGCTGCGAAACGTCCTTGCCACCGCCGGTGATGGGCCGGCCCTGCGCGCGCTGGCGCGCGTACTCCAGGCTCGACTCGTAACCTGCATAACCGAGCATCACCGCACCGAGACCGACGCCGATGCGCGCCTCGTTCATCATGTGGAACATGCAGCGCAGTCCGCCGCCGGGCTCGCCGACGAGGTAGCCGATGGCCCCTGCGCCACCCCGCACCGGGAACTTGCCTTCGCCGAAGTTGAGCAGCGTGTTGGTGGTGCCGCGGTAGCCGAGCTTGTGGTTCAGGCCCGCCAGCGCCACATCGTTGCGCTCGCCGGTGAGCCGCCCTTCGGTGTCCACCAGCTTCTTCGGCACGATGAACAGCGAGATGCCACGTGTCCCCGCCACCAGCGCGCCGTCGGGCCCGGGGATCTTGGCCAGCACCAGGTGCACGATGTTCTCGGTGATCTCGTGCTCGCCGGCGCTGATCCACATCTTGTTGCCCCGCAGGCGGTAGCGGGGCCCCAGCGGATCGCTCTCGAAGCCCGGGCCGTCAGGCGTGGCGCGCGTGGCCACGTCGCTCAGCGAAGATCCCGCCTGCGGCTCGCTCAGGCACATGGTGCCGAACCAGCGGCCCGCGAACTCTGCCCGGGCGAACACCTCGCGCTGCAGCGGCGTGCCGTGCACCATCAGCAGGCTGGCGTTGCCGCTGGTGAGCATGGCGTAGCCGCCCATCGCCACGCTGGCCTTGCTGAAGAAGGCGTTGGCCGCCATCTCGATGACGCAGGGCAGCTGCATCCCGCCGGCATCGAAGTCTTGCGCCGCGGCGAGCATGCCGCTTTCGACGTACGCCGCCATCGCCGCATGCGTGGCCGCGGGCAACGTGACCTTCTCGCCGTCGAAGTGCGGCTCCTGCGTGTCCGAGAGGCGGTTGAACGGCGCGAACTTCTCGCGTGCGATGCGTTCGCAGGTGTCGAGCACCGAGCCGAAGGTCTCCACCGAGTGATCGGCAAAACGTGCGCGCTGCAGCAGCGAAGCCACGCCGAGCCAGTCGTGGAGCAGAAAGTCGAGCGTGCGGCGCATGGCGCGGTCAGGTGTCGGCGGCGACGATGGCCATGGTCGCCGACGCCTTCATCACCAGCGTGCGCTGGCCGCCCTGCTCGGCGTAGACCTCGGCCTCGGTGAAGCTGATGCGCCGCCCGGCCTTGAGCACGTGTGCCTCGCACACCAGCCGCTCGCCGCGGCCCGGGCGCAGCGCGCTGGTCTTGAGCTCGGCCGTCAGCACCCAGTGGCCCGCGGGGGCCAGCGTCTGCGCCGCCGCGCCCATGCTGTGGTCGGCCAGCGTGGCCATCACGCCGGCGTGCGCCTGCCCGGTGTGCTGCAGGTGCCGCGTGGCCAAGGGCAGTTGGGTGGTGATGCACCCTGCGCCCACCGCCGTGGGCTCGACGCCCAGATCGACCATGAAGGGCGACAGGCGGAAGAATTCGCGCACGGTGTCGAGGTCGGGCGTCATCGTTTCAATGCCGGTCGCCGCGCCGTCGACGGAAGCGGCCGCGAGCGGCCCTCACAGCACCTCGAAGACGCCCGCCGCCCCCATGCCGCCGCCAATGCACATCGTCACGCAGACACGCTTGGCACCGCGGCGCTTGCCTTCGATCAGCGCGTGCCCGGTGAGGCGCTGGCCGCTGACGCCGTAGGGGTGGCCGATGGCGATGGCGCCGCCGTTGACGTTGAGCCGGTCCATCGGGATGCCCAGACGGTCGGCGCAGTACAGCACCTGCACGGCGAAGGCTTCGTTGAGTTCCCAGAGGTCGATGTCATCGACCTTCAGGCCCAGCCGCTGCAGCACCTTGGGCACCGCGAAGACGGGGCCGATGCCCATTTCGTCGGGCTCGCAGCCGGCCACCGCAAAACCCAGGAAACGGCCCAACGGCTCGAGCCCCTTCTGTTCGGCGTAGCTTTCGCTGACGACCACACAGGCGCCGGCGCCGTCGCTGAACTGGCTGGCATTGCCGGCGGTGACGACGCCGCCGGGCGTGGCCGGCCGGATGTCCTTGATGCCCTCGTAGGTGGTGCCTGGGCGCAGGCCCTCGTCGGCGCTCACCGTGACTTCCTTGCTGCGCAGGCCGAGCACGGCGTCGGCGACTCCGGCGGTCACCGTGACGGCGACGATCTCGTCCTTGAACAGGCCCTGCTCCTGCGCCGCGCAGGCCTTCTGCTGGCTGCCGGCGCCATAGCGGTCCATGCGTTCCTTGTCGACCTTGTAGCGCTTGGCCACGTTCTCGGCCGTCTGCAGCATGGTCCAGTAGATCTCGGGCTTGATCTTCTGCAGCGCCGGGTCGAGCAGCATGTGGTGGTTCATCTCCTGCTGCACGCAGGAGATGCTCTCCACGCCACCGGCCACGAACACCTCGGCCTCGCCGGCAATGATGCGCTGCGCCGCCAGCGCGATGGTCTGCAGGCCACTGGAACAGAAGCGGTTGATGGTGGTCCCGCTGACGCTCACCGGCAGCCCGGCGCGCAAGGCGATCTGGCGCGCGATGTTCATGCCGGTGGCGCCCTCGGGATTGGCACAGCCCATCAGCACGTCCTCGATGGCCGCCGGGTCGATGCCGGCGCGCTCGACGGCGGCCTCGACGGCAAAGCCGCCGAGCGTGGCGCCATGGGTCATGTTGAAGGCGCCCTTCCAGCTCTTGGCCAGCGGCGTGCGTGCGGTGGAGACGATGACGGCACGGGTCATGGTGCGGTTCCCTTCAACGGCTTCTGATCGACGGGTTCAGGTGAACGACTTGCCTTCGGCGGCCAGCCGGGCCAGCAGCGGCGCGGGTTGCCAGAACGAGGCGTCGTCATGCGGGTTGGCGGCAAAGCGTTTCATCGTCTGCACGACGTTGAACAGGCCCTGCTGGTCGGCATAGCACATCGGCCCACCGCGGTGCAGCGGGAAGCCGTAGCCGGTGAGGTAGACCATGTCGATGTCGCTGGCCTTGCTGGCGATGCCGTCCTGCAGGATCTTCGCACCTTCGTTGACGAGCGAATAGACGAGGCGGTGCACGATCTCGTCGTCGCTGATCCGGCGCGGCTGGATGCCGAGTTCGGCGCGGTGCGTCTCGATCATCTGCACCACCACCGGCGACGGGATGGCGTCGCGCTTGCCGGGCTGGTAGTCGTACCAGCCGGCACCCGTCTTCTGGCCATAGCGGCCCATCTCGCACAGCAGGTCGGCGGTCTTGCTGTAGCGCATGTCGGGGTGTTCGACGTAGCGGCGCTTGCGGATCGCCCAGCCGATGTCGTTGCCCGCCAGGTCGCCCATGCGGAAAGGCCCCATCGCGAAGCCGAACTTCTCGATCGCCTTGTCCACTTGCGCCGGCGTGCAGCCTTCCTCCAGCAGGAAACCGGCCTGGCGCGAGTACTGCTCGATCATGCGGTTGCCGATGAAGCCGTCGCAGACGCCGGAGACGACAGCCGTCTTGCGGATCTTCTTGGCCAGCGCCATCACCGTGGCCAGCACGTCCTTGGCCGTCTTCGCGCCGCGCACCACTTCGAGCAGCCTCATCACGTTGGCGGGGCTGAAGAAGTGCGTGCCGACGACGTCCTGCGGCCGCGTCGTGAAAGCAGCGATCTGGTCGAGGTCCAGCGTGCTGGTGTTGCTGGCCAGGATGGCGCCGGGCTTCATGACCTCGTCGAGCTTCTTGAAGACCTGTTCCTTGACGCCCATGTCCTCGAACACGGCTTCGATCACCATGTCGGCGTCGGCGATGTCGGCGTAGGCTAGCGTCGTGCTCAGCAGCGCCATCCGTGCGTCGAGCTTGTCCTGCTTGAGCTTGCCCTTCTTGACCTGGTTGTCGTAGTTCTTGCGGATCGTGGCCACGCCGCGGTCCAGCGCCTCCTGCTTCATTTCCAGCATGACCACCGGGATGCCGGCGTTGAGGAAGTTCATGCTGATGCCGCCGCCCATGGTGCCGGCGCCGATGACGGCGAGCTTCCTGATGCTGCGCTGCGGCGTGTCCTCGGGCACGTCGGGGATCTTGCTGGCGGCGCGTTCGCCGAAGAAGGCGTGGCGCAGCGCCTTGCATTCCGGCGTGAACATCAGCGCGGTGAAGAGCTCACGTTCGTAGGCCATGCCGTCGTCGAACCTGCGCTTCACCGCGGCTTCGACGGCGTCGACGCACTTGGCCGGCGCCGGGAAGTTCTTCGCCATGCCCTTGACCATGTTGCGCGCGAACTGGAAGTACGCGTCGGCATTCGGGTGCGTGGCTTTCAAGTCACGCACCAGCGGCAGCGGCTGGCCCGCGGCGTGCACGGCCGCCACCTCGGCGGCAAAGCTGCAGGCGGCGTCGATCAGCTCGTCGGCGACGATGCGGTCGAACAGCTTCTGGCCGGGGATGGACGCCAGCAGCTCGCTCTTCACCGCCTCGCCGCTGACGATCATGTTCAGCGCCGTCTCCACGCCCAGCACACGCGGCAGCCGCTGCGTGCCGCCGGCACCGGGGATGAGGCCGATCTTGACCTCGGGCAGTGCCACGTTGGTGCCCGGCGCAGCGACGCGGTAGTGGCAGCCCAGCGCCAGCTCCAGCCCGCCGCCCATGCACACGCTGTGCACGGCGGCGACCACCGGCTTGCCGGCCAATTCGAGCTGGCGGATCAGCGACAGCAGGTTGGGTTCGGCGATGGCCTTGGGGCTGCCGAATTCCTTGATGTCGGCGCCGCCCGAGAAGGCCTTGCCGGCGCCGGTGACGACGATCGCCGCCACCGCCGCGTCGGCCAGCGCACGCTCGATGCCGGCGCTGAATTCGCGCCGCGTGTCGTAGCCCAGGCCGTTGACCGGCGGGTTGTCGAGCGTGATGACGGCAACCTTGCCGCGCACTTGGTAACTGGCGCCCATGGCGACTCCTCGGGGTACGAATAGAACGGTCGTGCGATTCTAGGACTCGGGTCGGATGCGCTCATGTCCCTGGCGTGACAGTCCGCGACCCGGTCCGCCGTCAGACCTCCAACCATTCCTTGCGGATGTAGGCGTTGGCGCGCAGGTCCTCGGGGCGGCCTTCGAAGACGATCTGGCCGTGACCCATGACCAGGCAGCGGTCGGCGACTTCGAGCGCGATGGTCAGCTTCTGCTCCACCAGCAGCACCGAGATGCCGCGCCGCTTCAGTTCGCGCAGGTACTCCGCCACCAGCTCGACGATCTTGGGCGCCAGGCCCTCGGTGGGCTCGTCGATCATGATCAGTTCCGGGTCGCCCATCAGCGTGCGGCACAGCGTGAGCATCTGCTGCTCGCCGCCCGACAGCACGCCGGCTTCGATGTGCCGGCGCTCCTGCAGGCGCGGGAACAGCGTGTACATGTCGTCGAAGGACCAGCGCGCCGCCTTGGCACCGCGCTTCTGGCCGAGCAACAGGTTCTGGTGCACCGTCAGCGTCGGAAAGATGTCGCGGTTCTCGGGCACGTAGCCGATGCCGGTGTGGGCGATCTGGAAGGCCTCGCGGCCCAGGATCTCGGCGTCCTTCCAGCGCACCGAGCCGGTGCCCTCGACGAGCCCCATGATGGTCTTCACGGTGGTCGAGCGCCCCGAGCCGTTGCGGCCCAGCAGCGCCACGATCTCGCCCGGCCGCACGTCGAAGTTCACGCCGTGCAGTACATGGCTCTTGCCGTAGTAGGCGTGGACGTTGTGCAGCGTCAGCATGTCAATGGCCTGCGGCGGCGTGCCCGTCGGCCTGTACCGTGCCCAGGTAGGCTTCCTGCACGCGTTCGTTGACGCGCACCGCCTCGGGCACGTCGAAGGCGATGACCTCGCCGTAGACGAGCACGGCGATCTTGTCGGCGAGGCCGAAGACCACGCCCATGTCGTGTTCCACCGTCAGCAGCGTCTTGCCCTCGGTGACCTCGCGGATGAGGTTGACGAAACGCGAGGTCTCGCTGCGGCTCATGCCCGCGGTGGGCTCGTCGAGCAGGATCACGCCGGCGCCGCCGGCGATGGTGATGCCGATCTCCAGCGCGCGCTGCTCGGCGTAGGTCAGGTTCATGGCCAGCACGTCGCGCCGCTTCTCGAGCTTGAGCATCTCCATCACTTCTTCGGCGCGGTCGTTGGCGTCGTCCAGGTCGGCCAGGAACTTCCAGAACGCGTACTTGTAGCCCAGGCTCCAGAGCACCGCGCAGCGCAGGTTCTCGAACACCGACAGCCGCGTGAACAGGTTGCTGACCTGGAAGCTGCGCGCCAGCCCGCGGCGCGTGATCTCGTAGGGCTTGAGGCCGTCGATCTTCTGCCCGTGCAGCAGGATGTCGCCGGAGGTGCTGCCGAAGCGGCCGCTGATGAGGTTGAACAGCGTGCTCTTGCCCGCGCCGTTGGGGCCGATGATGGCCACGCGCTCGCCCGGCCGCACGGCCAGGCTGGCGCCGCGGATGATCTCGGTCTTGCCGAAGCTCTTGCGCACGTCGCGCAGTTCGATGGCGTATTCGGCGTTCATGGCCGCACTCATAGCGCGGTCTCGCGGCGCTTGATCTCGCGCTCGATCTCTTCCTGCGTCTGACCCCACTGGCGCACGAACTGACGCCGGGTGATCTCGAACATCGTCACGCCGACCAGCAGCACGAAGCCGGCGCCGAACCAGCTGTCGAGGCCCTTGGCGTCGAGCGTGGCCCCCATGTAGCGCAGCTCCGGGCCCAGCGCCTCGTTGAGCTGCAGGTGGTAGATCATCTCGATCATGGCGCCGGCGCCGACCAGGACGGTGGCCGCGGTGCCCGCCAGCGCCAGGTACGACGCCAGCAGCGGCCGCAGCTTGCCGAAGGCCGCCACGCGCAGGTTCATCATGATCAGGCTGGCGATGCCGCCCGGCGCGTACATCACCATG
>CAYJOA010000061.1:19662-24110 GCA_964371495.1 uncultured Rubrivivax sp. | reverse complement strand
GCACGCCGGGATGCAGGTCGCGCAGCGTGGCGGCCACCAGCGCATGCAGGTCCGGCTCGCGGAAGGCGGCGCCGGACGTCGGGTGGCGGGGGCCGTCCATGCCGGCATCATCCCCCAGGGGCGGGACGTCGCCACAGGAAAACGACCACCGCGTTGATCTGGCTCAGGCATCGCCAAGGACCGCGGTCGTCCCGGGCTCGCTGCGCCCGCGCCAGGGGGCGACCCCGCATTCGCGGGGGTCGGCCACAATTTCGCACGCTGCAACGGCGAACGTCGGCCCGGCGCCGATGGGTCCTCTCGTGTCCTGGCCTAGCATCCACCTCGTGAACATGCGCCCTTTCCGATCCGCACGCTGGCCGCGCGCCGCCGTGCTGGCACTGCTGCTGTCTGCGCTGCCCCTGCAAGGCTGGGCGCAAGCCAATGTGCAGGCCTCGCGCTACTACGAAGACGCCCTCGTGCGCTTTGAAAAGCGGGACATGCCGGGCGCGATCATCCAGCTCAAGAACGCGCTGAAGGTCGACAAGAACATGCTGCCGGTGCACGTGCTGCTGGGCAAGGCGCTGCTGGCCAACAGCGACGTGGTGGCCGCGGAGGTCGCGTTCGACGAGGCGCTGCGGCTGGGCGTCAACCGGGTCGAGGTCGTCGTGCCGCTGGCGCGGGCGACGCTGGCGCAGGGCAAGGCCAAGGAACTGCTCGAGCAGCCGCGCTTCGCCGACGCCGGACTGCCGGCGCTCGTCAAGGCCGAGTTGCTGTTGATCAAGGCTTCGGCAGCGGGCGACCTGGGCGACGCCCGCACGGCGCTGAAGTTCATCGAGGACGCACGCGCCATCGAGCCGGGCCGCCCGGGCACCTGGCTCGCCGAAGTGCCGGTCAGGCTGCGCGCGCGTCAGGTGCGCGAGGCCACTGCAGCCGCCGACAAAGCGATCGAGATGGCGCCGGGCGCCGCCGAAGCGCTGTACCTGCGCGGCACGATCGCCCACATGCAGACCAGCCTGCCGGCCGCGCTGGCCTACTACGACAAGGCACTGAAGGCACAACCGACGCATACCGAGGCGCTGGTTTCGCGCGCCGGCCTGTTGATGGACCTCGGCCGCTGGCCCGACGCCGCCCGCGACGTCGCGGAACTGCGCAAGTCGTCCGCCGCCGACCCGCGTGGCGCCTACCTGGGCGCGCTGCTCGCCGAACGCGACGGCAACACGGCCGCCGCCCGCGCCGCATTGAACGACGTCACCGCCCTGCTGGACCCGGTGCCGATGGAGTTCATCCGCTACCGCCCGCAGATGTTGATCCTCGGCGGCCTGGCCCACTACGGGCTGAACCAGCACGAGAAGGCCAAGCCCTACCTGGAAGCGGTGCAGCGTAGCCAGCCGAACAGCGGGGTGACCAAGCTGCTGGCCCAGATGTACATGCGCGACGGCAACATCGACCGCGCCGCCGAGGCGCTGGAGAGCTACCTGCAGAGCCATCCGAGCGACTCGCAGGCCCTGCTGCTGCTGGCGTCGGCGCACATGACGCAGGGCCGTCATGCGCGCGCCACGCGGCTGATGCAGGACGCGCTGGCCCGCCAGGACGTGCCTGCGCTGCGCGGCATGCTCGGCATCGGGCTCGTCGGCGCCGGCAAGTACAACCAGGCGGTGACCGAATTCGAGAACGTCATCCGCCAGGACCCCGGCAACGTGCAAGCCGGGTCGGCACTGGCCAGCATCTACCTGCAGGGGGGCCAGCCGGCCAAGGCCGTGCGCGTGGCCGAGGGTCTGGCCAAGCGGCGACCGACACACGCCGGCATGCAGAACCTGCTGGGCTCGGCGCGCGCCGGCGTCGGCGACGCCGCCGGTGCCCGCGCTGCGTACGAGGCGGCGCTCAAGATCGACCCCACGTTCCTGGCCCCGCAGGTCAACCTGGCGCGCCTGGACACCGACAAGGGTGCCTACGACAGCGCCATCGCGCGGCTCAACGCGGTCCTGGCCAAGGACGACAAGGACGTCGACGCCCTGATGGAGATGGCCCGCGTGCATGCCCGCCGCGGCCAGCGGGGCGAGGCGCAACGCTGGCTCGAGAAGGCCGACGACCACAGCGGCCCCGACCGGCTGCAAGCGGGTCTGGCGTTGGTGGACTTCCACCTCGCCCAGCGCCGCCCCGACCTGGCACTCGAGGCCGTCAAGCGGGTGACGGGCAAGGCGCCGGAAGCGGTGCCGGTGCAGATGACCTTGGCGCGCGTCCAACTGGCCAACCTGGACGCCCCGGGCGCGCGCGCCGTGCTCACCCGCGCCGCCAGCACGGCGGGCTACGATGCCCCGGCCTTGTCGCAGATCGCCAGGCTGCAGTCGCAGGCCGGGGACTTGCCGGGCGCTGCCTACTCGCTCGAGAAGGCCCTCGGCGAACGCCCGGACTTCTTTCCTGCGCTGGCCCTGCTGGCCGAAGTGGAGATCCGCCAAGGCGAAGTGGCCAAGGCCGAGCAACGTGCACGGCGCATCGTGGCGCTGCAGCCCAAGCGCGGCACGGGCCACGCGCTGCTGGGCGACGTCGCCTGGTTGCGCAACCAGCGCCCTGCCGCCATCGAAGCCTATCGGCGCGCCCACCAGCTCGACCAGGACAGCGACAGCCTGCTGCGCCTGTACCGCGCCGTCGGGCCGGGCGACGCCGCAGGTGCCTTGAAGCTGGCCGAGCAGTGGCTGAAGACGCGGCCCGGCGACCTGCAGGTGCGCCGCGCGGTGGCCGACGGATACGCCCGCGCCGGCAACCTCGCCGCTGCCCGGTCGTCCTACGAGGCGCTGCTGAAGGCGGCGCCGGCCGACGCCGAAGCGCTGAACAACCTGGCCAACGTCATGTTGCTGGCCAACGACCCCGGCGCCTTGCAGGTGGCCGAACGTGCGCTGGCCAGCGAACCCGGCGCACCGCACATCATCGGCACCGCCGGCTGGGCCGCGTTCAAGGCCGGGCAGGCCGACCGGGCTCTGCAGCTGCTGCGTGACGCCCGGCTGCGCGACCCCGCCAACGCGGACACGCGGTACTTCCTGGGCGCGGTGCTCGCCAGCAAGGGACGCTCGGCCGAAGCGCGCGAGGAACTGGAAGCCGCGCTTCGGGGCGGCAAGAACTTCGCCAGCGCCAAGGCCGCGCAGGACCTCTTGAACACCCTGAAGTGAGGGGTTACGCGGGCTGTCGCCGTTCCTTACAATTCAAGTGCACAGATCACCATTCGTCCATCCAAGCCCTTGATTTCATTGATATTGTCAGAACGGGTGCGAGATTTGCTTAAGATGTTCGAACCGGCAGTTTTCTGGATGATCGCTGCACGAACCCAAGGAAAAACCATGAAGAAGGCCATATCGACCATGCTCTGCGGTGCGGCTGCAGTCGTGGCTGTGACTTTGTCAGGTGCAGCGTTTGCGCAAGGGACGTGGAGCGCGTCAACCACCTGGGACTTTGGCGACGGCGTTGGCGACTGCAATACGCCTTCATGCCCGGCCAGCGGGATCACGCTGAACATCGCGGGCTACGGCAGTAGCGGCGCGAACTACCTGGCTGGATCAGTTACGAACCAAGGTGGTTCTGGGTTGGGATTCAGGAGTGCCACAGGTGGCGGCAACTGGGAAACCACTTCCTCCCCGAATCACGCCTTCGACAACAAGGGTGGGTACAACGGCACCAACTACGGAACAACCAACGAAGTCCTCCTGCTCGACTTCGGCAGTGCGAAGATCAATCTCACTTCACTGAGCACCGGGTGGTCATACAACGATACCGACGTCATGGTATTTCGCTGGGACGGCGATGCAGCACCCACTCTGACGAGCACGGCGGGGCCGAGTGGATTGATCGCTGCTGGATGGTCGCTGGTCGCCGCCAAGGACATGGATGGTTCGAACAATACGGGACAGACCTACTCGAGTCGGACTTTCAACTTCAACGATCCCGCAGGCGCAGGCTACAGTTCCGCCAGCGACGACAAGGTGTCGAGTTGGTGGTTGGTCAGCTCCTATTTCAACGGTGCCAGCAACGGACTGACTACCACTCAGGAGTCGAACGCCAATCTGGGCGACAGCGTTGGCACACCCGACTACTTCAAGCTCCTCTCCTTCACCGGCCGCAAGTACACCCCCGACACGCCGACGCCGCCGACCGGCGTCCCCGAGCCGGCATCGCTGGCTCTGGTCGGCGTCGCACTGGCGGGCGTCGTGGGAAGCCGCCGTCGCAGGAGGAGCCCCGCAGTGGCCTGAACCGCCGCCTGCGCTTCGCCCAAGCCGGTCTCTGACCGGCTTTGTCGTTTGTGGGGTTTGCAGACACCGGCGTCGCGGCCTCGGCCACTCAGGCTTGCCGCAAGTTCGTGACGCTGTCCGGTCACCTCTTCGTCTTCGCCTTCGCATCCCACGGGTACACCGATTGCCGATCCACGGGCTCGACCCGGCTCGCGGCGAGCGGGGTCTCGATCGATCCTGAAGGAGATGGCA
>CAYJOA010000061.1:0-19562 GCA_964371495.1 uncultured Rubrivivax sp. | reverse complement strand
AGGCCGACCAGCTGGCCGGCCGCGGCCAGGCGCTCGTCGGCGACGCCAAGGAAAAGGTCAAGAAGGCCGTCGACCGCCTCTGATCGCCACCCTGCAACCCGTTGTCGGACGGCCAGGCGCGTCAGCGGCCTGGCCGTTCGACTTTCGGGCCCGGCACGTCCCGTGCCTTCATGCGCCCAGGTCGAACCGCAGGAAAGGAAGCGCCATGCCCCGCAGACCCCGAATATCGCACCCTCCCCGGCGCGCACCGTTACCCGACGCCGGCCCGGCCCAGGTCGGCAAGGCGCCCATCGCGCCGGGCTCGACGCCGCCGGCGCGCGGCCGCGGCCTGTCCCTGCCCCACGAGCGCGACGAGTCGACCGGCAGCGTGGACGCAGCCCCGCCGGAAGTCATCAAACAAGCCAAGCGCGACATCGACGCCGGGCTCGTCGACACCGACATGCGCGCCTCGGCGGGGTTGGACGCCGCACGCCGGCGCAGGCTGGTGCCAGGCCCCGGCGGTCGCGGACACGGCTGACGCGGTGGCGCTACAGCCACCGACGAAGCGCGCTCAGCGCCCGGCCGGCTGGCGGGCTTGAATGCCGCGCGCCAGCCGACGCAGCGCCGCCAGCACCAGCAGCACGAACACGGTGGCCAGCACGGCGGTGCTTTCGCGGCCCAGTCCGGCGGCAACGCCCACGGCCGCGGTGGCCCAGATGCTGCCCGCGGTGGTCAGGCCGTGGATGCGGCCCTCCTCGCTGACCTTGAGCACGGCCCCGGCGCCCAGGAAGCCGATGCCCGAGACGATGCCTTGCACGACGCGGCTCAGGGCCTCGTCCGACATGCCGGCTTCGGCCGGCACCAGCACGAAGATCGCCGCCCCCAGCGCCACCAGCATGTGCGTGCGCAGTCCGGCTTCGGCATCGCGCCGCTCGCGGTCCCAGCCGATGGCCGCGCCCAAGAGCAGCGCCACGCCCAGGCGCAGCACGACCCGCGTGAGCTGCTCGGCATCGAGCAGGTCGGAGAACTCGGCCTGCATGGTGGCCAGCACGATATCGAGCGTCGACATGGACAAGCTGGCGGGGTGGTGAAGCGCGACAACGGCAAGACGTGTGCCTGGTGTCCTGGCTCGGCCTGCAAGGGCCCGGGCACGCGCCTTGCCCTCGACGGCATGCCTGGACGCTGCTGAACCGGGCCCCGAGGACCCGATGCATACACGTTCCGCACTCCTGCAACCCGACACGCCGCGCCCGACGGCCGCACTCGCGGTTGCCGACGCTGGCGCCGAGGTGGACGACGACTACAGCTGGGTCGGCTATGAATCGGCGCACCCGTCGCCGGATGCGTTGCTGTTGCCGGCCGACGTGCGTCGCGGCGACCGCGACGCCGACTGAGCCCCGGCCATGTCTTTCACCGTCGGCCAGGCGCTGGCGTGGCTGCACGCGCGTCGCGGGACTGCCGGCGCGCTGGCACTGGTCCTGGTCGGGGCCGTGGCCTGCGGCACGCTGCCCTCGCGCCCCGTGCACACGCAGCCTCTGCCTGCAGGGCCGACCAACCAGCGCGTCACGCTGCAGGATCACCGCGGCCCCCTGCCCGCCGCCGTGAAGGCGCGGGAACTGGCCCGGCTGCGTGACGAAGGCCGCGCCGCGCTGGTGCAGCACCACCTGGGCGTGCTGGCCGCCGCCGGCGAAGTCGACCTCTACCGCGGCAACACGGCGCGGCTGCTCGTCGACGGGCCGCAGACCTTCGCCGCCATGAAGGCCGCCATCGCCGCCGCGCGCCACCGTGTGCTGCTGGAAAGCTACATCGTCGAAGACGACGGTGTCGCCGCCGAGTTCGCCGACTTGCTGCTGCGCAAGGCGGCCGAAGGCGTGCACGTGGCACTGCTCTACGACAGCGTCGGCTCGCTCGGCAGCGACGCCGCCTTCTTCCAGCGCCTGCAGGCCGGTGGCGTGGCGGTGTGCGCCTTCAACCCCGTCAACCCGCTGCAGCGTCCGGGCTACTGGGGGCTGCTGCAGCGCAACCACCGCAAGATGCTGGCCGTCGACAGCGACTTCGCCTTCACCGGCGGCATCAACATCAGCAACGTCTACGCCGAGGGCTCGTTCGGCAGCGCGATGCCACGGCTGGGCGGCCGAAGCGTCGGCAGAGGCAGCGGCGGCGGCAGCGGCAGCGGCGGTGCCGTGCCGCCGAGCGGCGAAGAGGGTTGGCGCGACACCCAGATCGAACTGCGCGGCCCGGTGGTCGCCGCCCTGGCGGCGGTGTTCCGGGTCTCCTGGGCCGGCCAGGGCTGCTCCGGCGCCCTGCCACCGGCACCGCCGCCGCAACGGGCGCTTCCGGGGCAGCGCATCGTGAAGGTCATTGCCGGCGACCCGACACAGGGTGTCAACCCCACCTACACCGCCCTGATGGCCGCGGTGGGTGCGTCCGTTCGCAGCGTGCGTCTGACCATGGCCTACTTCGCACCCGGGCCGGACATGGTGCAGGCGTTGTGCGACGCCGCGGCGCGCGGCGTGGAAGTGGTGCTGGTGTTGCCCGGGCGCAGCGACGTGAAGCTGGTGCTGCATGCGGCACGCTCGTACTACGGGCAACTGCTGCAGGCCGGCGTGCAGATCCACGAGATGAAGCGCACGGTGATGCATGCCAAGACGGCGGTCATCGACGGCGTTTTCTCCAGCGTCGGCTCCAGCAACCTGGACTGGCGCAGCATCGTCGGCAACAACGAGATCGACGTCATCGTGCTCGGCGACGACTTCGGCCAGGAGCTCGAGGCCCTGTTCGCGAACGACGTCGCCGCGGCCTCACGCATCGACCCCGCACGCTGGCGGCAGCGCGGTGTCGGCCAGCGTGTGCTCGAAGGTCTCGGCCGCCTGGTCGAGCCCCTGCTCTAGCGGCGCCGCAAGAAATTCCGGCACGGCGCGCCGGCCGGTCGGCGCCAGCACATCAACCGCCGTGGCCGCGGTGGCGTGCCAGGCAGCGCAGCAGGGCCTCGGTGTCCACCGGCTTGACGAGATGGTCGTCGTAGCCGGCCGCCAGCGCGCGCAGCTGGTCGCTTTGCTGCGCCCACCCCGTGATGGCCATCAAGCGGCAACGGCCACCACCCGGCAAGTCACGCACGGCAGCGGCCAGGTCCCAGCCGTCCAGGCGTGGCATGCCCAGGTCGAAAAGGCCGACATCGGGCATCTCGGCCGTGGCCGCGCGCAAGGCCGCGGCGCCGTCGTAGGTCACCTGCACGCGGTGGCCAGCGGCCTTCAGCGCGGTGGCCAGGCTGTCGGCAAAGTCGCGGTTGTCGTCGGCCAGCAGGATGTGCAGCGGGCGGCCGGCGGCGGCGCGGGCGCCGTCGCGGTGGCGGCCACCACCATCGCGCGGGCCCGGGCCGGCGGCCTCGGGGCGGCCAGCGACGCCGCCCTCGCTGCTGGCCAGCGCGGCGGCCGGCGGCGCGGGCCGGCGCGGCAGCTCCACGGTGAAGGTCGATCCCTGCCCCAAACCGTCGCTGTGCAAGGTGAGCGTGCCCTGGTGCAGTTCGACCAGTTGCCGCGCCAACGGCAGCCCGACACCCAGCCCGGCGCGGCCATGGACGGGTGAGCGCTCGACCTGGACGAACATCTCGAACACCTCGTCGAGCATCTCGGGCGCGATGCCGAGGCCGTTGTCGGCCACCTGCACCCGCACGGATTCGGCCAGCAACACGAAGGTGATCGTTATGCGCCCGCCGGGGTCGGTGTACTTGGCGGCATTGCCCAGCAGGTTGACGAAGACCTGCCCCAGCCGCGTCCGGTCACCCTGCAGCCACAGCGGCGGCGGCCATTGCACCTCCAGCGTGTGGCGACGCGCCAGCAGCGACGGGGCCACGATCTCCACCGCGGCGCGCACCACCTCGACCAGGTCCAGCCGTTCGGTGCGCAGTGACAGGCGCCCGGTGGAGAGGCGCGAGACCTCCATCAGGTCGTCGATCAGGCGCACGAACTGCTGCATCTGGCGCTGCATCATGGCCACCAGCCGCGCCTTCGTGGCGGCGTCGGTCTCGTCGCGCGCCAGGATCGCCAGTGCCGTGCTCACCGGCGCCAGCGGATTGCGCAATTCATGCGCCAGCGTGGCCAGGAACTCGTCCTTGCGCCGGTCGCTGGCCTGCAGCGAGGCGGCCTGTCCGCCCAGCTCGTGCAGCATCTCGTTGAAGGCTTCGACCAGCGCACCGACCTCGTCGTCGGTGGTCCGCGGCGCGCGCAAGGTGTAGTTGCGCGTCTGCATGACTTCGCGCGCCACCTCCGAGACGGCGACCACGGGGTCGGTGATGGTGCTCTGCAGCCGCCGCGCCACCAGCGCGGCCAGCGCCAGGCTGGCCAGCGACACCGTGGCCAGGATGGCCAGGTAGTCCAGCAGGCGCGGCAGCACGTCGTAGTGCGCGTTCAGCACCATCGTGCCCAGCCGCTCGGCGGCCTGCTCGATGGGCTGCTGCAGCTGCAGCCGCTCGCCGTCGAACGCGGCGTCCTGCGGCAGCAGCTGCAGTTGCGCCGGCGCCGCGGGCTGCTGCGGCGGCCGGGCGTAGGCCGCCACCAGGCGGCCGTCGGCGTCGTAGATGGCCGCGGCCTCGATCTGCGGCCGCAGGCTCAGCAGCGCCAGGTTCTCCTGCGCCACGCGAGCGTCGTCGAAGCTCAGCGCCGGCGCGCTGGCGTGGGCCACCAGCTCGGCCTGCGTGCGCAGGTCCTGTACCCAGGTCTTGCGGTGCGACTGCAGTTCGTACAGCAGCAGGGCGCTGGCGCTGAGCAGCAGCGCGACCAGCGTGGTGGTCATCACCACGCGCATCGTGCGGCGGCGTATCGAGGCGGTGGCGGTCGTCATGACTGCAGCGCTGGCCGGGGTTGGTTCATTGCGCCACCACGCGTTCGGCCACCGCGAGCAGCCGCGCGCTGAGCTTGAGCCCGGCATGTTCGGCCACCAGCGGCGCGGCTTCGAAGCGCACGCGCCGGCCGACGGTGACGAAGTTCAGCGCGCTGCCTGCGGGCAGGCCCTGCGGCACGTCGCTGACCACCAGCAGCGGCCGCCCGACGGGCAGGGGCGGCGGCGAGCTGCCACGGCCGACGTGCAGCACGTCGACGCCGTCGAGCGGCGCGCCCGGCAGCAGCCGGCGCGCCCGCAGCGGGCGGGCGCCGGCGGGCCGGCTGGCCAGCACCAGCTGCAATTCGGCAAGCACCGCGTCGGCGCCGAGCACGCCGATGACCTGCGGCGTCAGCCGACCGGCCAGGCTGCCGGCAGGCCATTCCACGTAGGACAGGAACTTGACCAGGTAGGCCGCCTTGACGCCGGCCTCGGTGGCCTGGGGGGCGGCACGGGCCGCCGGCGGCGCAGCCAGCAGCGGTGCCAGCAGCAGCACCGGCACGGCCAGCAGCCGCAGCCACGGCCGGCGCCACGCCGGGGGTCGCGAAGGCGGGGTCGTGCCCCGGCGCTGGGCGGCGGCGTTCAGTGGTTCACCCTCAGCTGCAGCACCGCCATGCGCTCGAACTCGACGCGGTTCGTCGCCACGCCCCATTCGGGATGGCGCGGGTCGAGCAGGTTCTGCACCCCCAGGCTGAATTCCAGCTGCGGCGACGGCCACCAGGCCAGCCGGGTGTCGACCGCCGTGTATCCCGGCACGGCCGGCTGCGGCAAGGGACCGACGCGGCGCAGTTCTGCATGCCAGCGCCAGGCCGCGCCCAGTTCCAGCGACGAACGCAGCGAGGCGTGATGGCGCGGTGAATTGCCCAGTGCCGCCAGGCCGCCGAGGTCGACCTCGCCGGCGCGCACGCGCAGCGCCTGGCGCAGCAGCGCCAGACCGGCATCGAGGCGCCAGCGCGCGGTCGGCTGCCAGCGGGCCCAGGCCTCCAGGCCGCGGCTGTGTCCTTCGATGCCGTTGCGCCATTCCAGGCCCGCCGCGCCGGGGGCCAGGCTGCGCAGCTGCCGGTGTCGGGCGTGGTACAGCGTGACCGCGTAAGACAGCGCCGGTCCGGCCTGGGCGCGCCAGCCGAGTTCGGCCACGCGCGAGATCTCGCTGTCGAAGTGCGGCCCGCCGGCCACCAGGTAGGGTGCGCGGCCGGGCAGGAAGAGATCGCGGTCGACCCGCGAAGGCGCACGCACGGCGCGCGACAGCGACGCCCACAGCACGCCGCCGCCGTCGTTCCAGGCCAGGCGCAGGCTGGGCAGCGTCTCGGTACCGGTGTAGGGGTTGCGCTCGACGCTGGCGGCCAGCGTGAGCTCGAGCGCCCGGCCCAGCTGTACGCGGTCTTGCGCAAACACCCGTTGCCAGGCCAGGCTGCGCTGCTCGGGCTGGAAGGCCAGTGCCGCGGTCTGGCTGGCGCGGTCGCGGACGTGGCGCAGGCCGCCGCCCAGCACGACGCGGTGGCCGCCGGCCGGCGCCAGCGCGTGCTGGGCCACCAGGTCCACCGTGCTCAGGGTGTCGGCAAAGCTCTGCCGGTGCTCGCGTTCGGAGTGCTCCAGCACCAGCTGCACGCTGGTCTGGCTGCCCCGCTCAGCGTCGCGCTGCCAGCGCGCATTGATGTTGGCGCCGGAGAAGCGGCGCTCGATCGGCGCCGGGTCGATGCGTCCTTCGTAGGCGTCACCCTGCACGGTGAGGCTGTCGCGCCGGTCCGACCAGTCGGCGCGCCAGCCGAATTGCACGCCGTCGGCGGCGTCCTGCACTGGCGAACCGTCGGCGCGGCGCGTGCTGTCGCGGTCGTAGGCCTTCACGTACAGCCGGTAATGCAGCGGCCGTTCGCGCCCGCCCGCGGCGCCCCAGGCGCCGCCCAGGCGCAAGGTGGCAGCGCGTTCGGCCGTACCAGCCGCCAGCGCGGCGGCCGCGCCCTGCGTGTCGCCGGCATTGCGCGTGATGACGTGGATCAGCCCCGTGACGGCATTGCTGCCCCACATGGCGGTGCTCGGGCCGGTGATCACCTCGATGCGCTCGACGTCGTCCAGGGCCACGTCCTGCGCTTCCCAGAACACGCCCGAAAACAGCGGCGTGTACAGCGTGCGGCCGTCGACCAGCACCAGCATCTTGTTGGCCAGCACGTTGTTGAAGCCGCGCGCAGCGATGGCGTACTGGTTGGCGTCGGCGCGCGCCACCGTGAGCGTGGGCGTCAGCCGCAGTGCTTCGGGCAGCGTGCGCGCACCGGCGCGGCGCAGGTCGTCGGCACTGATCACGTACACCGACGCGGCCACGCCGTCGAGCCGCTCCTCGCTGCGCGACACCGTGCTGACGACGACCTCTCGCAGTTCCTCCAGCGACAGCTCGGCCAGGCTTGGCGTCAGTCCGGCCGCCGCTGCGGCCGCGCTCGTGCAGGCCCAGATCGCCGTCGCCAGGCCAGCCAGCCAGCCGACCTGCCGGCGACGGCGGTGCCGCGGCAGTGACCGGCGCGGGCACGGCGTCGCGGGCGGGGTGTCGAAGCAGGGCCAGGTGTGAGCAGACATGACGGCGGCGGACTCGGCGAAGTCGGCGCAGGAAAGGCACCCGGGGGACCCGGCACGCGGCGTGCCACGTCCGTCGGCGTTGTCCGACAACACCTCGGGCCGCAGGCCGATGCCCGCGCGCTCTCGTTTTCCCTAAGGTCCCGCCATGACTGCCTATCCGACCACCACGTCCACCGGTCCGAGCGCCGCCGAAGCCCCGTCCACGGCGCATCGCGACGGCTTGGCGCTGGGTGCACACGCCCGCGCCTGCGCCCGCGACCTGGAGCGCTCGTTTGCCCTGCGTTGTATCGCCGAACGGCTGCACGACCTGTTCGGGCCGCGCTTGTGCACCACCGTGTTCGGTGCCACCGCCCTGCTGGTGCTGCTGGCCGGCTTCGATTGAAGGCGCGCATGCCAGGCGCTTGCGGCCGCTTCGGCCCGCTGTCGCCGAGTGAACTGGCCTGCCGGTTGCTGGATACCGCGCGCGGCCCGCTGGAGGCGCCGGTGCGCGCACAGATCTTCGGCGCGGCACGCTTCAGCGAGCTCGGCCGCAGCCTGGCGCAGGCCCAGGAGGTGGCGGCGCCGGGCCAACTGCGCAGCAACTTCTACCCGCGTTTACGGCAAAACCTGCAGGTCCTGCGCGATGCACGACGCCTGCTCGAGGTCCACGCGCTGCATGGTCACCCCTTGGCGCCGGCCGCGGGCTGGCTGATCGACCACGGCCCGCTCCTCGAGCGCCAGCTCGACACCGTGCGCGGCAGCCTGCCGCGGCGCTACTTCGAGAAGCTGCCGCGACTTCGCACACCGCCCCTGGCCGGCCTGCCGCGCATCTATGGTCTGGCCTGGGCCTGGGTGGCACACGCCGACAGCGGCCTGGACGAGGACCTGCTCGAGCTCTTCCTGAGCGCCTACCAGACGCAGCGCGAGCTGACGCTGGCCGAGCTGTGGGCCATCCCGACCACCTTGCGCGTGGTGCTGATCGAGAACCTGCGCCGCCTGGCCGAGCGCGTCGCCACGCTGCAGGCCGCGCGCGACGCCGCCCACCGCTGGGTGGAGCGGGCCAGCCAGACCGGCGACGTTGAACGTCTGGCGCAGCTGGGGCCGGCGCTGGCCCGACGCGGCGTGCTGGAGGCCTTCGCGCTGCAACTGCAGCGCCGCAGCGACGGGTTCGCGGCCGACGTGGCACCCGAGGTCCGCGCCTGGCTCGCCAGCCACCTGCCCGACGCCGCCCATGCGCTGCAGTGCCAGCAGCAGGAAGCCGCCGAAGACCACCAGAGCGTGCGCAATGCCGTCACCTCGCTGCGCGCGCTGGACCGCGTGGACTGGCGCGGCGTGCTGCTGCGCAGCAGCGCTGCGGTGGCGGAACTGCGGCGGCTGCCGGTGTTCATGGCCGAGGACGACGCCACGCAGGACCTGACACTGCACGACATCGAGGCGCTGGCGCGGCGCGCCGGCGTGGCCGAGTCGCAGGTCAGCGCCGCACTGGCGCGGCGCGTCGCCAGCAGCCCCAACGGGGACCCTGCCAGCGCGCCGCAGCACTGGCTGCGCGGACCCGGTCGGCCGGCGCTGCTGCGCGAGCTGGGGCTGAACGACCGCTGGACGCGGCTGCTGCACGGCGCACGCCGTGCCGCCACGCCGGCCTACCTGGCGACGCTGGGCCTGGCCACCGGCTCGCTGGTGGCGCTGCTGCTGCAGCGCGGAGCTGCTGCCGATCTGCCGCCCTGGGCCCTGGCCGTGTGCGCCCTGCTGCTGGCCCTGCCGGCCAGCGAGGCCGTGCTGGCGGTGCTGCACCGGCTGCTCAGCGAGTCGATACCGCCGCACCGGCTGCCGCGGCTGGCGCTGGAAGACGGCATTCCAGCCGGCGAACGCGTGCTCGTGGTGATGCCGGTGATGTTCACCAGCGTGGCCGGCGTCACGGCGGCAGCAGCGCAGTTGGAGCAGCACCACCTGGCCAACCCCGAGCGCCACGCCCAGTTCGCCCTCTTGTCCGACTTCGCCGACGGCCCCCAGGCGCAGATGCCCACCGACAAGGCGCTGCTGCTGGCTGCCCGCCAGGCGCTGCTGCGGCTCAACCGCCTCCATGGCGCGGCAGCGGGGAAACCGCAGCGCTTCCTGCTGCTGTACCGCGAGCGCCGCTGGTCGGACAGCGAGCAGTGTTTCATGGGCTGGGAACGCAAGCGCGGCAAGCTCGAACAACTGCTGGCCTGGCTGGCCAAGCCCGGGGCGAGCCCCTTTGTCGACCTGGCCGAGTTGTCGGCGCCGGCGCCCGACGTGCGCTGCGTGCTCACGCTCGACGCCGACACCGACCTGCCGCCGGGCCGCCTGCGCGAGCTGGTGGCGATCCATGCCCACCCGCTGAACCGGCCGCGGCTGGACGCCGACCGCCGCCGCCTGCTGGGCGGCTACGCCATCCTGCAGCCGCGCGTCGTCGTGCCCTTGCCAGCGGCCGGCACGACGACGCCGTTTCATTGGCTGTTCAGCGGCCAGTGGGGCGTCGATCCGTACAACGCCGCCAGCTCCGAGGTCTACCAGGACGTCTTCGGCGAAGGCACCTACACCGGCAAGGGCCTGCTCGACGTGCAGGCCGTGCATGCGCTGCTCGGCAACCGCCTGCCGCAGGGCCAGGTGCTCAGCCACGACCTGCTGGAAGGCGCGTTGACACGCTGCGCCGCGGTCAGCGACGTGACCTTGATCGAGGACGCACCGGCCCACCCCGACGTGGCCGCCTCGCGCCTGCAGCGCTGGATGCGTGGCGACTGGCAGCTGCTGCCCTTCATCGTCCAGCCGCGCCGCTGGCCGATGGCCGGCATCAACCGCTGGAAGATGGTCGACAACCTGCGCCGCTCGCTGGTCGCGCCGGCGTCGCTGCTGCTGCTGCTGTGGGTGCTGGCCAGCGGTGCGCTGCCGCTGGGCATGACACTGGGGCTGGTGCTGGCGGCCTACGGCGCCGGGCCGCTGCTCGGCGCGCTGGCGGCGCTGGCGCCGCCGCGCGACGACATCTCGCTGACCCTGTTCTTCGGCCGCACCGGGATCGAGCTGCTGCGCGCGCTGGCCGGCGCCCTGTGGCAGCTGCTGCAGCTGCCGGCGCAGGCGCTGCTGGCCGCCGACGCGGTGGCCCGAGCGCTGGTGCGGCAGTTCGTCAGCCGCCGCCAGCTGCTGCAGTGGACCACCGCCGCCGCCGCGCAGGCCGCGGCGCGCACCGACCTGCCCTCGCTGTGGTGGCGCCACCGCCGCGTGCCGCTGGTGGCGGCCGCGTTGCTGGTGTCGCTGCTGGCGCTGCGCGTGCTGGGATTCGACGGCCCCGGCACGCCGCCGCCGTTCGCTGCCGCGGTGCTGCTGTACGCCCTGTGGGCGGCCACGCCAGTGTGGATCTGGCTGGCCAGCCGACCCGTCGCCGCGGCCCAGGCGCGGCTGTCCGGTGCCGACCGCGCCTACCTGCGCGAGCTGGCGCTGCGGACCTGGGGCTATTACGCACGCCATGTCGGCGAGGCCGACCACCACCTGCCGCCCGACAACGTGCAGCTCACCGCGGCGGCGCCGGTGGTCGCGCACCGCACTTCGCCCACCAACATCGGCCTGCACCTGCTGGCCGTTGCCGTGGCGCGCGAGCTGGGCTTCATCGGCACCGACGAGATGGTCGATCGACTGACGCGCACGCTGGCCACGCTGGACCGCCTGCCACGCTGGCAGGGCCACTTCTACAACTGGATCGACACCCGCACCCTGGCCACGCTGACGCCGGCCTACGTGTCCACGGTGGACAGCGGCAACCTCAGCGCGCACCTGCTGGTGCTGTCGGCAGCCTGCCGCAGCCTGGCGCACGAAGCCGCCAGTCCCGACGCGCCCGCCGCAGGCACCGCGCGCGGCTTCGGCGCCGCGCCGTCGGCTCCGCAGGCCACGCTGGGCGAGCGCCTGCTGGGGCTGGCCAGGCAGGCGCAAGCCTTGGCTCTGGCGGCCGACTTCAGCGTCCTGTACGACCGCCGGCGGCGGCTGCTGCACATCGGCCACGACGCCGACCGCGGCCAGCTCGACACGTCGCATTACGACCTGCTCGCCTCCGAGGCGCGGCTGGCCAGCCTGGTGGCCATCGCCAAGGGCGACGTGCCGCCGCGCCATTGGTCGGCACTGGGCCGGCCGCTGTTCGCCGCCGGCAGCGTCGGCGGCGGGCAGGCGGTGGGGCTCAGTTCGTGGTCGGGATCGATGTTCGAGTACCTGATGCCCAGCCTGGTGCTCGCGGAGCCGGCCGGCAGCCTGCTGCACCAGGCCACGCGCACCGCGGTGGCGGCGCAGCGCGCCGACGCCGCCGGGCGCGGCACGCCCTGGGGCGTGTCGGAGTCGGCCATCGCGGTGCAGGACCACACGCGGGCCTACCAGTACGGCCCGCAGGGCGTGGCGCGCCTGGCGCTGCGCCGCACGCGCGGCGACGAACACGTGATCGCGCCCTACGCCAGCGCCCTGGCGCTGCTGGTGGCGCCGCGGGCCGCGCTGCGCAACCTGGCGGCGCTGCAGGCGCTGGGGGCGCGGCGCGAACTGGGCTTCATCGAGGCGCTGGACTACACCGCGCAGCGCCGGCCCGCCGGCGCGACGCAGCCGTTCACGCCGGTGCTGACGCACATGGCGCACCACCAGTCGATGAGCCTGCTGGCCTGCGCCCACGTGCTGTGCCACGGCGTCGTGCAGCGCTGGGCGGCGCAGCAGCCGCACCTGCGCGCGGTGCAGCCCTTGTTGCACGAACGTGCGCCGCACCTGGCACCGCTGCTGCGCGAGCGTCCGGCGCCGCTGCCGCGCCTGCCCCAGGCGGGCCAGCGCTGGCCGTTCGACGGCCGGCCGCGGCACGGCAGCCTGCCGCCCACGCATCTGCCGCGCAACGACCGCTACGCCGTGGCCCTGCGCGCCAACGGCGCCGGCTGCAGCACCGGCGGCAAGGACAGCCCGGCGGCCGTGCCGGCCACGCAGCTCGACGCCGGCGGCTGCGGCGGCGCCACCACCGTCCCGTGCTGGCGTGTCGATGCGGCGGCCGGCGCCGACGACACGGCCTTGGTCGACACCGAGCTGGCGAACGATGCCGCACCGGCGCCAGCTGCGCCGGCTCGGGCACGCATCCTGCCTTTGCCCAGCACTGCTCAGGAGACCCGAGCGCAGTGATCGCTCTTACCCAACCCCACCCGAGGAGAACATCATGGGCAAGTACTTTCTGGCCTGGCTGCTGGGCGTGCCGACCGTCGTGCTGGTGATCGGGTACTTCGTCTTCGGCGGCTGACGCCGGGCCGCCGGCGGCGCTTCAAGCTGCACCCGCCGGCGCCCGACCCTGTGCCAGCGCCGCCACGGCCGCCACCAGGGTCGTCGGCTGCAGCGGCTTGGCCAGGTGCAGCTGGAAGCCAGCGAGCAGCGCACGCTGCCGGTCGTCGGGCCGCGCGTAGGCGGTGACGGCGGCTGCCGGCGTCTGCCCACCTTCGGCCGCCGGCAGTCCGCGCACGCGGCGGATCAGCTCGTAGCCGTCGGCGTCGGGCATCGCGATATCGCTGAGCAGCACCGCCGGGCGGTGCCGGCGCAGCAGCGCCAGCGCCTCGTCGGCAGTCGCTGCGGGCAGCACCCGGGCGCCGACCTGCTGCAACACCTGCACGGTGACGGCCAGCACGTCGGGCTCGTCGTCGACCGCCAGCACCGTCACGCCGTCGAGTCGCGTGGCAGCGTCTGCCGGTGGGCCCGGATTCGCTGCGGGGCGCTGCGCGGCAGCGGGCGCCAGCGCCAGCACGGGGCCGCCCAGGGCCGGCAGCACGACGGTGAACGTGGCCCCCTGCCCGCTGCCCGCGCTGTGCGCCTGGACCTTGCCGCCGTGCAGCTGCACCAGGTGGCGCACGATCGACAGCCCGATGCCCAGCCCGCCGTGGCGGCGCGTGGTCGTGGCGTCCTGCTGCTGGAAGCGGTCGAACAGGCGCGACAGGAAGTCCGGCTCGATGCCCTGCCCGGTGTCGGCGACGACGATCCGCACCTCGCCGTCGTGCTGCGCCAGCGACACGCTCACCTGGCCGCCGCCGGGCGTGAACTTGATGGCGTTGTTCAGCAGGTTGGCCACCACCTGCTGCAGCCGCGTGGCGTCGCCCAGCACCGCCGCGGCGCCGGGGCCGAAGACGGTGCGCAGGCCGACGCCGCGGGCGGTGGCCGCGGGCAGTGCCGAGTCGATGGCCGCGGCAATCACGCCGCCGAGCTCGATGCGCTGCAGGTCCAGCCGCAGCTGGCCGGACTCGATGCGGTTCATGTCCAGCAGGTCCTCGATCAGCTGCCCCTGGCTGCGCGCATTGCGCGAGATCGCGGCCAGCCCGTGCCTGAGCGTCTCGGCGTCGACCACGCCGCGCTCCAGCACATGCGCCCAGCCCAGGATCGCCGACAGCGGCGTGCGCAGCTCGTGCGAGACGGTGGCCAGGAAGTCGTCCTTGGCGCGGCTCGCCCGCTCGGCCTGTCGATACGCCTGCCGGGCCTCGCGCAGCATGGCGTCGCGCTCGCGTTCCATGCGCTTGCGTTCGGTGATGTCCTGGGTGAGCTTGAGATAACCCAGCAGGTCGCCGCGCGGGCCGCGCAGTGCCGTCAGCACGACGGCGGCCTCGAAGCTGCTGCCGTCCTTGCGCAGACGCCGGCCTTCGCCCTTGTATTCGCCGCTCGCGGCAGCGATCTGCAGCTCGTGCGCCGGCCGGCCGGCAGCGCGCTCCTCGGCCGAGAAGAGCTCCGCGTAGGGCATGCCGATGGCTTCTTCGGCCGCGTAGCCCTTCATCAGCGCAGCGCCGGGGTGCCAGGAGCTGATGCGGCCATCGGTGTTGAGGGTGAAGATGGCGTAGTCGCGCACCCGCTCCACCAGCGCGCGCAGTTTGGCGTCGCGTTCGTCGAGCACGCTCTGCACGCGGCGCAGGTCGACGCTGGCGTCGTGCACGGCCCCCGAGCCCGAACCGTCCGGCCAGCCGCCGGGCCCGGCTTGCGCGCCCTCGTCTTCGCGCAGCAGCTTGAGAAACCCCAGCGGCCGGCCTGCGGCGTCGAGCATCCGCGTCGTCGACGCGTGCGCGAAGAAGCGCTCGCCGTTGCGGCGCCGCAGGCAGCGGCTGGCGTCGGCGCGACCGCTGTCGGCGGCCTGGCGCAGTTCGGCTTGCGGCACGCCCGAATGCACGTCCTCGGGCGTGTAGATGACCTGCAGCGGCTGGCCGATCCAGTCCTCGCGACGCCAGCCCAGGATGAGCTCGACACCTTCGTTCCAGCTCGCGATGCGGCCGCCGGCGTCCAGCATGAACATCGCCTGCTCCCGCACCGGCTCGAACAGGCGGCACGCCGCCAGCGCCAGCCCGGGCTCGGCCTCAGCCGTCACTGCCGGGTGCCGGCGCTGCGCTGCCGGACGAAGTGTGCCGACCCAGGCGCTGGCCCAGCGTCTGCAGCAACACGTCGGGGTCCACCGGCTTGACGAGGTGGGCGTCGAAGCCGGCATCGGTGCTGGCCTGCCGGTCGGGCAACTGGCCCCAGCCGGTCACCGCCAGCAGCAGCAGCTCGCGGCCCCAGGGTCGCCGGCGCAGCCGGCGCGCCACCTCATGGCCGTCGATGCCGGGCAGACCGATATCCAGCAGCACCGCGTCGGGCCTGAAGTCTTCTGCTGCGGTGAGCGCCTGCGGGCCGTCGTGGGCAATGCGAGTCGTGTGGCCCGACATCTGCATCAGCAGCGCCAGCATGGCCGCCGCGTCCTCGTTGTCGTCGACCACCAGCACCCGCCAGGCAGCGGCGTGCGGGGTGAATGAGATGTCCATGGCGACCCCTGGCAAACGGCTTGCCTGGTTGCCGCGGCCGACGCGCCAGCGGGTGGCGTGCGACGCACCCTCCGGCAACGGCTCAGCGCGATGCGGTCTGCAAGGACGGCGGGCGCGACGCTGCCGAAGCGCGGGCGGGTGCGGCGGCGGTCTGCGTCAGCGCCGGGGCCAGAAAGGCCTGGTGGAACAGTTCTGCACGCTGCATCTGCTCGTTCAGCACCTGGACATAGAGCGACAGCAGCGACACCGCCACCACCAGCCCGAACGACAGCAGGGGCAGCAGCGTGGCGTCACGGTCGGCGCTGCGTGCACCGCCGGTCACGGCCTGCGGGTGGGCAGCCCAGGCCGGGCCGGCGTTCGATTCGAGCGTGGTCATGGTTCGTTCCTCGTCGTGGTTGCATGGTTCTTGCCGCTGCCGCGGCGGCTCGTCGGCAGCACCCCCCCGAAGCTGCAGAAGGGCGCCGCGGTTCGCTGCCAGCCATGGGCAATCGGCGTGCGCGGCCGCTTTGCGCGCTGCGGCGCACCGCGGTGCGGACGGCGCCGCGCCGGTGCATGGGCACAGCGATTGCCGAGCCTCGGGCATGCCATCTCGGCACCGCAGGAAGGCTCCCCATGAACAGCACCCACGGCTCCAAGGACCGGTCGCGACCGACCGGCCCCGACCTGCGCATGGCCATCGCGCCCTACGGCGGTCCGCACACCAATCGCCTGCTGGCGGCCGTGAACGAAACCGAGTGGCAGCGACTGCGCGCGCAGCTGCAGGTGGTGCAGCTGTCGCACGGGCAGGTGCTGATCGACGCCGGCCGCGTGCCGAGCCACGTCTACTTTCCGACCACGGCCTCGGTCTCGTTGTTGTCGACCACGCGGGCAGGCGACTGTTCCGAGCTGGCGGTGGTCGGCAGCGAGGGCATGGTCGGCGTGCCTGTGGTAATGGGCGGCGGTTCGACGCTGAGCGAGGCCGTCGTCAAGAGCTCGGGCCTGGCCGTGCGCCTGTGCCGGTCCGCCATCAAGGAAGAATTCGACCGCGGCGGCAGCGTGATGCAGGTCCTGCTGCGCTACACCCAGGCCCTGATGACGCACGTGGCGCAGACGGCGGCCTGCAACCGCCACCATACGGTGGACCAGCGCCTGTGTCGGTGCCTGCTCGACAGCGTGGACCGGGCGCCCGAGCAGCATCTGGCGATGACCCAGGAGTCGCTTGCGCTGTGGCTGGGCGTGCGCCGCGAAAGCGTGACCGTGAGCGCGCAGAAGCTGCAGCGCGCCGGTGTCATCGAACGCACGCGCGGACGCATCTCGGTGCTCAGCCGTTCGGCACTGGAAGCGCGCAGCTGCGAGTGTTACGCGCTGGTGCGCAGCGAATACGACCGGCTGCTGCCCGACGACATGGCGGCCGAGCCGACGCCAGCCGCCCCGGCGCGACGGGCCGCCGCGGACGGCCCGCGGCTGCCGCCCGTGGCCGCCGTGCAGGCGGCCCTGCGCAGCCGGGTCGCCGCCTGACGCCGCTCAGGCGTGGCGGCGGCGCCGGTCGACGGCCTCGATGCGCAGCATCTGGCGGTACTTGGTGACCGTGCGCCGCGCCACCTGCAGGCCCTGCTGAGCCAGCTGACGCGTGATCTCGGCGTCCGACAAGGGGCTGTCGGGGCTCTCGGCGTCGATGATGTCCTTGACCAGGCCGCGGATCGCGGTGCGCGAGCAGGCGCTGCCGTTGGCGCTGACCATGGCGCGCGAGAAGAAGTACTTCAGCTCGAAGACGCCGATCGGCGTCGCCATGTACTTGTTGTTGGTGACGCGCGAGACCGTGCTTTCGTGGATGCCCACTTCGTCGGCGATCTCGCGCAGGCCCAGCGGCTTCATGGCCATGGCGCCGTAGTCGAGGAAGTTGCGCTGGCGTCTGACGATGGCCTCGGCGACGTCGAGGATGGTCGAGAAGCGCTGCTCGACGTTGCGCAAGGTCCAGCGCGCCTCCTGCAGGTGCGCCCCCATCTCGGCGTTGGCCGCCGTGCGGTGGCGCTGGAAGAGCTGGGCGTAGACCTGGTTCAGCCGCACCTTGGGCACGATGGCCGGGTTGAGCTGCACCGTCCACTGGCCGCGCACCTTCTTCACCACGACGTCGGGCACCACGTAGGCCACCTGCGACGAACCCAGGCGCCAGCCCGGGCGCGGATCGAGGCGCCGGATGCGGTCGCAGACCTCTTCCGTGCGCGCCGGCGTGGTGCCGAGCTCGCGCGCCAGGCCGGCCACGTCACGCGCGGCCAGCGTCTGCAGGTGCTCGTCGACGATGGTCCGCGCCAGCGCGCGCATCTCGGGGCAGGCGATCGCCGGCAGCTGCAGGCGCAGGCACTCGCCCACACTGCGCGCCGCCACCCCCGCCGGCTCGAGCGACTGCACGCGCTTGAGCGCAATCTGCATCTCCGGCAGCGTGGCCGCCGGGTCGAGTGCGGCGACCTGCAGCAATTCCTGCAGCGGCGTGCGCAGGTAGCCGTCGTCGTCGAGCGACTCGACGATCGTGCGCGCCAGCGCCAGGTCGCGCGGCGGCAGCGGCAGCACGTTGAGCTGGCCGTGCAGGTGCACGTTGAGCGCGGTCTCCACCGGCATCGTGTCCATCGCCGACATCTCGCCGTCGTCGGCCTGGCGCACTGCCGAGCCGCCGTCGGCGTGCCACAGGTCGCGGTCGCTGCCGAGGTCGTCGTCGTGGCCGGGGTCGGTCGGCTGTGCGCCGGCTTCGCCATCGGCTGCGCCGGCCTGCGGCACGGTTTCGCCGGGCAGCGACTCGTCGTGCTCGTCAGCGCCGTCCTCGGGTTCGAGGAAGGGGTTCTTGTCCAGGGTGTCCCGCACCATCGCCGCGAAGTCCAGCGACGACATCTGCAGCAGGCGCACCGCGTGCTGCAGGCGGGGTGAAAGGGTCTGGCTCTGCCGGTGGTCGGCCCGCATGTCGATGAATGGCACCTGCCCCTCCTGTCGTGTTGGTGGCCCCGAGTGACCTGCGCGCGGCCGTGACGCGCTCGAGCACGCCAGGAATGCAACAGCCATGCCAGGGCCCCCAGGCGAGGTTCGACACGGGCCGACGCGCTGCCGGCACGGCGCCACGGGCAGCCGTCGCACGTCGGCATCGACCGCCCACGAGACCTGCACGATTTACCGATTGCCGCTGCAACAGCGCGAATTGCCGCAACTCGTTCGCACTGGCAGGCGCCGGACGCGCCGTTGCTGGCGCCGCTTCGCCGGCCTGGAACGGCGTTTGCCCACCCCTGCACCCCGCCAACTTCCGGAGAAGACACCATGCCCAGCCCACGGTCCAGCCGCGCCGCTTCGAGTGCCCGCACGAAGATCCTCGGCCAGCTCGAGGACGACCACAAACGCGTCAAGAAGGCTTATCGCGACTTCCAGAAGCTCGACGGCAGCGACGACCAGGACGCCCGCGCGGCCATCGTGCAGCAGGTGCTGGCCGAACTGACCGTGCACGCCGCGCTCGAGGAAGAGCTGCTCTACCCGGCCGCTCGCGGCGCCATCGCCGACGAGAGCCTGCTCGACGAAGCCGAGGTCGAGCACGGGTCGATGCACGCGCTGATCGACGCGTTGCGCGGCTCGTCGCCCGACGACGACAAGCACGCCGCCCGCTTCACCGTGCTGTGCGAATACGTGCTGCACCACGTGAAGGAGGAGGAAGGCGAGATGTTCCCGCAGCTCGTGCGTGCAGGCATCGACTGGGAAGACCTGGCCGCGCAGATCGACGCGCGGCGCCAGGAGTTGATGCCGGCCGACGCCGGCCACGACGCCGCGGATGCGCAGGCCGACGAAGACCCGCCTGCCGGCCCGGCCCTGGCCGGCCGCAAGGCCGGCGCTGCCGCTGGCCGCGGTGCGGCGCAGCGCCGCCCCTGAGCGCGGCCCGCACCGAGCCCGTGGCCGGCATGTCCGGCCGCGCCCTGCAATCCCATGGAGAAGACCATGAAGACCCTCCTTCTTGCCGCCGTGGTCGCCGTCGCCGCCATCGGCAGCACCGGTTGTGCCGTGACCAGCGGCCAGAGCAGCGTCGGCCAGTACGTCGACGACAAGACGATCGCGACCCGGGTGAAGGCGCGCCTGGCCGAAGACCCGAGCGTGAGCGCCGTACGCATCAAGGTCGAGTCGCTCAACGGCACCGTCCAGCTCGCCGGCTTCACCACCACGCAGGCCGAAAAGGACAAGGCCGCTGCGCTGGCGCGTGGCGTGCCCGAAGTCAGGGACGTGCGCAACGACATCATCGTGCAGCCGGCGTCCAACTGAACGACCGGCCGCCTTGCGCCCGCGCCCGCCGGCGCGCCGCCCCCCCCCCCCCCCCGGGCGGGGGGGGCCCCCCCCCCGCCCCCGCCCCGCCCCCCCCCCCCGGGCCGCCCGGAAAGGCTC
>CAYJOA010000060.1:22667-24247 GCA_964371495.1 uncultured Rubrivivax sp. | reverse complement strand
CCTTGATCTCCTCGGCGTCCTTGGTCGGCGTGCGCAGCGCCATCGCGATGTCGCTGGTGACGAGGTCGCCGGCGATCGGGATCACCGCGGTGTGGCGCACGCTGCCGTCGGTGTAGATCTGCACGTCGGTGGTGCCGGCGCCGATGTCGACCACCGCCACGCCCAGGGTCTTCTCGTCCTCGGTCAATACGGCGCTGGCACTGGCGCTGGGGTTGAGCACCAGGCGCTCGACTTCCAGCCCGCAACGGCGCACGCACTTGAGGATGTTCTCGGCCGCGCTCTGCGCGCCGGTGACGATGTGCACCTTGACCTCGAGCCGGCTGCCGCTCATGCCGATCGGCTCCTTCACCTCGTGGCCGTCGATGACGAACTCCTGCGGCTCGACCAGCAGCAGCCGCTGGTCGTTGGGGATGTTGATCGCCTTGGCCGTTTCCACCACGCGCGCCACGTCCACCGGCGTGACCTCGCGGTTGTCGCGCACGATGACCATGCCGGTGCTGTTCTGGCCGCGGATGTGGCTGCCGGTGATGCCGGTGTAGACGCGGTCGATCTTGCAGGCGGCCATCATCTCGGCCTCCTTCAGCGCCTGCTGGATGCTCTGCACGGTGGCGTCGATGTTGACGACGACACCGCGCTTCAGGCCGTGCGTGGGCGCCACGCCGAGCCCGGCGACGCGCAGCAGGCCGTTGTCCATGACCTCGGCCGCCACCACCATGACCTTGGCGGTGCCGATGTCCAGGCCGAACACCATGTCCTTGTATTCCTTGGCCATGTCAGTACCGCCCGGCCGTTCCGAAGGTACTGGGCGCCCCCTCGGGGGGCTGCGAACGAGGTGAGCTTGGGGGCTTCATGTTCAGTCCTCAGTTTGTCTTTGCCGCTCGCGGCGCGGGGCCGGATGCGGGTGGCAGGGTGGTGCTGACGCCGCGCAGGCGCACGGCGTAGCCGTCGGCGTGGCGCAGGTCGGCGTATTCCAGCGGCTGCTGCCAGCGCGCAGTGACCTGCGTGATCGTGCGCGCGAAGCGCTCGGTGCGCGCGACGAGCTCGTCTTCGCTGCCGCGGCCGAGCTCGACGCTGGCGCCGCTGTCCAGTTCAACGCGCCACGAGCCGCGGCCCGAAAGGTGCAGCCGCTCGACGTTCAGCCCCAGCTGCGCGAAAACCGGCTGCACACGCTGGTACAGCGCCAGCACCTCGGCCGCGCTGCCTTCGGGGCCACCCAGGCTGGGCAGGTCCTCGTCTTCGACGTCGCCGACGTTGGCTTCGAAGACCTCGCCGTAGCCGTTGACCAGCCGCTCGGCACCGGTGTCGCCGTCGTGCCCTTCCCACAGAGCGGCCGCACGGTGCTCCTCCAGCCGCACCGCCATGCGGTCGGGCCAGACGCGGCGCACGACGGCGCGCCGCACCCACGGCACCGACTCGAAGGCGGCGCGGCCCTGCTGCAGGTCGACGCTGAAGAAGTTGCCGGCCAGCCGCGGCGCCGCGTTGGCGCGGATCGTCGGCACGCTGTTGCGCGCCAGGTCACCGTCGAGCTGGATACTGCGGATCGGGAACATCGGCGAACGCACCAGCCACAGCAGCCCGGC
>CAYJOA010000060.1:0-22567 GCA_964371495.1 uncultured Rubrivivax sp. | reverse complement strand
GCGGCACGCGCCGACATCGGCACCAGCGAATGGCTGGTCATGCCGGGGCTGGTGTTCATCTCCAGCAGGAACAGCCGGCCGTCGCTGGCGCGCTGCATGAGGTCGGCACGACCCCAGCCGCGGCAGCCCAGCGTGCGGTAGGCGGCCAGCGTCAGGCGCTGCACCTCGGCCTCGTCGGCGGCCGACAGTCCGCTCGGGCAGCGGTAGCCGGTGTCGTTGGAGTAGTACTTGTGCTCGAAGTCGTAGTTGCCGCCGGGGGCGTCGATGCGGATCACCGGCAGCGCCTGCGCCGACGAGCCCTGTCCCAGCACCGGGCAGGTCAGCTCGATGCCCTCGATGAAGGCCTCGCACAGCACGTCGGCGTCGTACTGCGCCGACAAGGCCACCGCATCCTGCATCTGCGAATAACCCAGCACCTTGGTGATGCCGATCGACGAACCCTCGCGCGGCGGCTTGACGATCAGCGGCAGGCCCAGCGTGTCGGGCACGGCGACCACGTCGGCGCGCGACTGCCGCTCGGGCGACAACCACACCCAGGCCGGCGTCGGCAGGCCGTCGGCCAGCCAGACGCGTTTGGTCATCACCTTGTCCATCGCGATCGCCGACGCCATCACGCCCGATCCGGTGTAGGGAATGCCCAGCAGCTCCAGCGCCCCCTGCACGGTGCCGTCTTCGCCGTGGCGGCCGTGCAGCGCGATGAAGGCTCGCGCATAGCCTTCGCGCCCGAGGTCGGCCAGCTCGCGCTCGGCGGGGTCGAAGGCATGAGCGTCGACACCCAGCGAACACAGCGCCGCCAGCACACCGTTGCCGGACATCAGCGACACCTGGCGTTCGGCGCTGCTGCCGCCCATCAGTACCGCCACCTTGCCCAAGCCCTTGACATCCTGATTCATCGCCGCACTCCTGCCAGGTCGAGCAGCTGCCGGGGCACGCCGCCGATCGAGCCGGCGCCCATCACGATCACCACGTCGCCGCCGCGGGCCTGGCCCAGGATCGCCGCCGGCCGCGCGGCCAGGTCGGCGACGAACTCGACGTCGCCGCGGCCCGCCTGGCGCAGCGCCTGCGCCAGCGCGCGGCCGTCGGCGCCGGCGATCGGCGCTTCGCCCGCGGCGTAGACCTCGGTCATCAGCACGGCGTCGAAGCCCTGGATCACGGCCACGAAGTCTGCAAAGCAGTCGGCCGTGCGCGAATAGCGGTGCGGCTGGAAGGCCAGCACCAGGGGCCGGCCCGGGAAAGCGCCGCGCGCGGCAGCCAGCACCGCGGCCATCTCGACCGGGTGGTGGCCGTAGTCGTCGACGAGCGTGAAGCTGCCACCGTCGCGCGCTGGCAGCTCGCCGTGGCGTTCGAAGCGGCGGCCGACGCCCGCGAACTGCGCCAGCGCGCGTTGCACCGGCGCATCGGGCAGTTGCAGTTCGGCCGCCACCGCGATGGCGGCCAGTGCGTTGCGCACGTTGTGGACGCCGGCCAGGTTCAGCGTCACCGGCAGCTCGGCCGCACCGCTGCGCTGCACGACGAACTGCATGCGCCCGCCATCCAGTGCCTGCACCTGCACCGCGCGCAGGTCGGCGCCCGCGTTCAGGCCGTAGGTGGTGCGCGGGCGCTCGATGCGCGGCAGGATGGCCTGCACGCCGGCGTCGTCGCTGCACAGCGCGACGCGGCCCCAGAAGGGCAGACGGTGGATGAAGTCGACGAAGGCGCCGTGCAGCCGCGACAGGTCGTGGCCGTAGGTCGCCATGTGGTCGGCGTCGATGTTGGTGACGACGCTGAGCACCGGGTTCAGGTGCAGGAAGGAGGCGTCGCTCTCGTCGGCCTCGACGACGAGGTGCTCGCCGGTGCCCAGGCGGGCATGGGCGCCTTCGCTCGGCAGGCCTTCGCCGGGCCGCCCGAAGAAGGCCCGCTCCCCTTGGGGGGCGGTCGCTGCTTGCGGCGGCCTTGGGGCCAACATGCTGCCGCCGATCAGGAAAGTCGGGTCCAGTCCCGCTTCGGCCAGAACGCTGGCCACCAGCGAGGTGGTGGTGGTCTTGCCATGCGTGCCGGCGATGGCGATGCCCCGCTTGAAGCGCATCAACTCGGCCAGCAGCACGGCGCGTGCGACGACCGGGATGCGCCGTGCCCTGGCCGCCTGCACCTCGGGGTTGTCTGCGGCCACGGCGGTGGAGGTGACGACGGCCTGCGCGCCGGCAATGTGCGCGGCGTCGTGGCCGATGTGGACCTCGACCCCGATCTCGGCCAGCCGGCGCGTCGTGGCGCTGGCGCTCTGGTCCGAGCCCGAGACGCGGTAACCCTGGCGGTGCAGGACTTCGGCGATGGCGCTCATGCCGGCGCCGCCGATGCCGACGAAGTGGATGTGCTGGACGGCGTGTTTCATGCTCGGCTCCCGCCGGGCCGCCCCAAGGGAGCCGACGGCCCCCTCGGGGGGTGGCGATGGGCGCCAGCCCTGAGCCCGGGGGTCGTCATCGGATCACCAACGTCTCGATTTCGTCGGCGACGCGCGCCGCCGCGTGCGGGCGGGCGAGTCGGCGCGCCTGGGTGGCCATCGCCAACAGGGCCGCGCGGTCCAGCGCACGCAGCGTTGCGGCCAGCCGGGCCGGCGTCAGCTCGGCCTGCGGCAGATGAACGGCGGCGCCCTGCTGCGCCATCCAGGCGGCGTTGTCGCGCTGGTGCGCCGTGGTGCTGACGACCAGCGGCACCAGGACCGCCGGCACGCCGGCGGCGCACAGTTCGCTCACGGTGATGGCCCCGGCGCGGCAGACCATCACATCGCACGCCGCCAGGCGCTGCGGCATGTCGTCGATGAAGGGCAGCACTTCGGCGACGACACCGGCGCCGGCGTAGGCCGCGCGCACCGCGTCGGCCTCTCCCGCGCCCGCCTGGTGGGTGATCTGCGGGCGTTCGGCCGGCGCCAGCAGCGCCAGCGCCTGCGGCAGCGTCTGGTTCAGCACCTGCGCACCCAGGCTGCCGCCGACGACCAGCAGGCGCAGCGGGCCGGCGCGGCCGGCATAGCGTGCGGCCGGCTCGGGCAGCGACTCGATCTCGGCGCGCACCGGGTTGCCGGTGACGACGCCGTGTTTCGTCTTTTCCGCCGCAGCGCCGGCAAAGCCGAAGGCCACGCGGTCGGCCACCGGCAGCAGCGCCTTGTTGCTCATCAGCAGGGCCGCGTCGGCATTCACCAGCAGCAGCGGCTTGTTCAGCAGCGAGGCCATCAGCCCGCCCGGAAAACACACGTAGCCGCCCATGCCGAGCACCGCGTCGGCACCGCGCCGGCGCAGGTGCTGCAGGCAGTCCCAGAAGGCCTTGAGCAGGCGCACGCTGCCGGTGAGCGCATGCACGACGCCCTTGCCGCGCAGGCCCGAGAAGGTGATGGTGTCCAGCGGGATGCCGGCCGGCGGCACGAGCGTGTTCTCCATGCCGTGCGTGGTGCCGAGCCAGCTCACGCTCCAGCCGCGGCTGTGCATCTCGCGTGCCACCGCCAGCCCCGGGATGATGTGCCCGCCGGTGCCGGCGGCCATGATGACCAGATGGCGAACTCGAGCCCCCACGCTCCCTCCGGTCGCTGCCCCCCGAGGGGGCTCTTGCAACGGCCCGGCAGAGCCGGATCCGTGCAAGGCCTTGGCCAGCAACTTCGTCATGCGCGGCCTCCGCGCATGAGGGCTCTGTTCTCGATGTCCACGCGCAGCACCAGCGCCAGCGCCACCAGGTTCATCAGGATCGCCGAGCCGCCGTAGCTCATCAGCGGCAGCGTCAAGCCCTTGGTCGGCAGCACGCCCAGGTTGACGCCCATGTTGATGAAGGCCTGGAAGCCGACCCAGATGCCGATGCCCTGGCACAGCAGGCCGGCGAAGACGCGGTCCAGCGCGATGGCCTGGCGGCCGATGGCGAACAGGCGCCGCGTCAGCCAGAAGAAGAGCACGATGACGCTGGCCACGCCGACGAAGCCGAGTTCCTCGCCGATCACGGCGAGCAGGAAGTCGGTGTGCGCCTCGGGCAGGTAGTGCAGCTTCTCGACGCTGGCGCCCAGGCCCTGGCCGAAGATCTCGCCGCGGCCCAGCGCGATCAGCGAATGCGTGAGCTGGTAGCCCTTGCCCTGCGCGTACTTCGGGTTCCACGGGTCCAGGTAGGCCAGGATGCGTTCGCGGCGCAGGTCGTCGAAGGCGATGATGAGCGCGAAGGTGGCAATCAGCACCAAGGCGATGAGGAAGAACATGCGCGCGTTGACGCCGCCCAGGAACAGGATGCCCATCGCGATGGTGGCGATGACGATGAAGGCGCCCATGTCGGGCTGGCGCAGCAGCAGCACGCCGACGAAGGCCACCGCCACCACCATCGGCGTGACGGCGCGGAAGAAGTTCTCGCGCGCGTCCATGCGCCGCACCATGTAGTTGGCGGCATACAGCGCGATCGCCAGCTTGGCCAGTTCCGAGGGCTGGAAGTTCATGAAGCCGAGCGGGATCCAGCGGCGCGAGAAATTGACCACCTTGCCGATGAAGGGCACCAGCACGAGCACGAGCAGGATCAGCGCAATGACGAAGATCCACGGCGCCTGCTTCTCCCACACCGACATCGGCACCTGCACCGCCACCAGCGCCGCCACGAAGGCGATGGCCAGCGCCAGCAGGTGGCGCTGCAGGAAGAAGGTCTGCGTGTAGGCGGCGAACTTGGGGTTGTCGGGCAGCGCCACCGACGCCGAATAGACCATCACCACGCCCAGCATGACGAGCACGCCGACCACCGCCACCAGCGGCTGGTCGAAGGCCGACAGTCGCACCGGGCGGCTGCCGCCGATGTCGACGCGGTCGCGCACCGGCAGCGCGCCGCCTCCTTCGCGCGCACCGCGGCGCCACGGCCACCATGGCTTCACGGCTGCAAACGACCAGTTCATGCCTGCCCCCGCTCGTGCACCAGCGACTGCACCGCGTGCACGAAGACCTCGGCGCGATGGCCGTAGTTGCGGAACATGTCCAGGCTGGCGCAGGCCGGGCTCAGCAGCACGGCGTCGCCGGGCCGCGCCTGTTCGAAGCTCCAGGCCACGGCTGCTTCCAGCGTGGCATGGCGCGCATGGGGCACATCGCCGATCACCGCCTCGACGGCGGCGGCGTCGCGGCCGATGGTGGCCACGGCACGGGCATGCCGCGCCAGCGGCGCGGCCAGCGGCGCGAAGTCCTGCCCCTTGCCGTCGCCGCCCAGGATGACGACGAGCTTGGCCGGCGCCTTGTCGGCGCCCAGGCCGTCGAGCGCCGCCACCGTGGCGCCGACGTTGGTGCCCTTGCTGTCGTCGTAGGCCTCGACCTCGCCCACCGTGGCCACCCACTGCACCCGGTGCGGCTCGCCGCCGTATTCGCGCAGGCCGTGCAGCATCGGCGCCAGCGGGCAGCCGATGGCGGTGGCCAGCGCCAGCGCAGCCAGCGCGTTGGCCGCGTTGTGGCGGCCGCGCACGCGCAGCGCATCGGCGGGCATCAGGCGCTGCAGGTGGATGTCCTCTTCCAGCGCCGCCCCGCCCGCGCGGGGGCGTTTCACGGTCTCGTCGGCGGGCAGCGCGCGCAACAGCCAGGCCATGCCGTTTTCGACCACCAGGCCGAAGTCGCCGGGCCGCCGTGGCGGCTCCAGGCCGAAGCGCAGCACGCTGCGCTCGACTGGCCTGCCCTTGCCTTTGCCCTTCACCGCTGCGGCCACTGGCGCCGGCACCATGGCCGTGACCCGCGCATCGTCGGCGTTGACCACCATCACCGCCCGCGTGCCGAAGATGCGCGCCTTGGCCGCGGTGTAGGCGGCCATCGAGCCGTGCCAGTCGAGGTGGTCCTGCGTCACGTTCAGCACCGTGGCGGCGTCGGGCTCGAAGCCGCGCACGCCGTCGCCCCCGCCGTCGAGCTGGAAGCTCGACAGTTCCAGCACCCACACCGCCGGCAAATCGGCCAGCACCGCGGCCAGCGTGTCCAGCAGCGTGGGCCCGATGTTGCCGGCGGTGGCCACGCTGCGTCCGCAGCGCTGCACCAGCAGCGCCGTCATCGCAGTGGTGGTGGTCTTGCCGTTGGTGCCGGTGATGGCCAGCACCTGGGGCGTGTAGCCGCATTCGGCTTTCAGGTCGGCCAGCGCGCGCACGAAGAGGTCGAGCTCGCCCCACACCGGGATGCCGGCGGCGCGGGTCGCCTGCAACAGCGGCGCGATGACCGGGTCGTGCGGCGACAGGCCGGGGCTCTTCAATACCAGTCGGGCGCCGCCGAGCGTGAGGCTGTCTTCGCCACCACCAGCGCTTGCGGGAGCGGGGAGCAGAGCAATGCGGCGCGCGCTGGGTACTTCGGCCTGCAGTGCAGCGGCCTGCGGCGGGTTCTCGCGCGAGTCCCAGACCGTCACGTCGGCGCCGTGGCGCGCGCACCAGCGCGCCATCGCCAGGCCGCTCGCGCCGAGGCCGAGGACGAGCACGGGAAGGTCCTTCAGGAACGACACGCGTGCCTCACCGCAGCTTCAGGCTCGCCAGCCCGACCAGGCACAGCAGCATGGTGATGATCCAGAAGCGCACCACGACCTGCGTCTCGGTCCAGCCCTTCTTCTCGAAGTGGTGGTGCAGCGGCGCCATCAGGAAGATGCGCCGGCCCACCCCATAGCGGCGCTTGGTGTACTTGAACCAGGCCACCTGGACCATCACGCTCAAGGCCTCGGCGACGAAGACGCCGCCCATGATGCCGAGCACGATCTCCTGCCGCGTGATGACCGCGATCGTGCCCAGGGCACCGCCCAGCGACAGCGCACCGACGTCGCCCATGAACACCTGCGCCGGATTGGCGTTGAACCACAGGAAGGCCAGCCCGGCGCCGGCCATCGCCGAGCAGAACACCAGCAGCTCGCCGGCCCCCGGGATGTGCGGGAACAGCAGGTAGCGCGAGAACACCGCGTTGCCGGTGACGTAGGCGAAGACGCCGAGCGCCGAGCCCACCATCACCACCGGCATGATGGCCAGGCCGTCCAGCCCGTCGGTGAAGTTGACTGCGTTGCTGGCGCCGACGATCACGAACCAGGTCAGGATGATGAAACCGTAGACACCCAGGGGATAGCTGATGGTCTTGAAGAAGGGCACCATGAGGTCGGCGCGCGGCGGCAGGTCGGTGGAGAAGCCGCTCGTCACCCAGCGCAGGAAGAGCTCCAGCACGCGCAGGTTGGAGGTCTCGGCAACGCTGAAGGTCAGGTACAGCGCCGCGACGACGCCGATCAAGGACTGCCAGAAGAACTTCTCGCGCGAGCGCATGCCTTCCGGGTCCTTGTTGACGACCTTGCGCCAGTCGTCGATCCAGCCGATGGCGCCGAAGCCGAAGGTCACCAGCATCACGACCCAGACGAAGCGGTTGCTCCAGTCGAACCACAGCAGCGTGCTGACCGCGATGCCGATGAGGATCAGCACGCCGCCCATGGTCGGCGTGCCGTGTTTTTCCAGGTGCGCCTGCACGCCGTATTCGCGGATCGGCTGGCCGATCCTCAACTCGGTCAGGCGGCGGATCACCCAGGGCCCGAACGCCAGGCCGATGAGCAGCGCCGTCATCGCCGCCAGCACGGCGCGGAAGGTGAGGTACTGGAAGACGCGCAGGAAGCCCAGGTCTTCCGGGTACTGCGCCAGCAACCACTGCGTCAGACTAAGCAGCATCACCCGCCTCCCGTTCGTGCGCCGCCTTCAGCGCCTGCACGACCTGCTCCATGTGCATGAAACGCGAGCCCTTGACGAGTGCCGACGCCGCCGGCGGCGCGTCGCCGAGCGCTTGCAGCAGCGCCGCCACGGTGTCGAAGTGCCGCTCGGCCGCGACGTGCGCGCACAGCGCGCCGGCAGCCCACACGTGTTCGATGCCGCGCTGCTGCGCGTAGGCCCCGACCTCGGCGTGGAAGGCGGGTCCCTGGGTGCCGACCTCGCCCATGTCGCCCAGCACCAGCCAGCGCGGCGCCGGCAGCGTCGCCAGCACGTCGATGGCGGCGAGCACCGAATCGGGGTTGGCGTTGTAGCTGTCGTCGATGAGCGTCAGCGCCTGCCCGCGCAGCCACAGCGCCAGCGTCTGCGACCGCCCGGCCACGGGCAGGAAACTCGCCAGGCCCTGGGCCACCGCTTCCAGCGGTGCGCCGGCTGCCAGCGCAGCCGCGGTGGCGGCCAGCGCGTTGTGCAGGTTGTGGCGGCCGGCCTGGTACAGCGTGGTCTCGGCGCGGCCGGCGGGCGTGTGCAGCGTGATCGCCCAGCAGGCGTCGGCGGCCTGCCACGACGCACTGGCCGTGACATCGGCGGCGCCGCGGGTGGCGAAGGTGAAGACGCGGCGCGACCCGGCGAGTCCGCGCCACAGCGGCGCGTGGGCATCGTCGGCCGGGATCACCACGGTGCCGGCAGCACCGAGCGCTGTGATGACACTGCCGTTCTCGCGCGCCACGGCTTCGACGCTGGCCATGAATTCCTGGTGCTCGCGCTGCGCGTTGTTGATCAGCGCCACCGTCGGCGCGGCCCAGCGTGCCAGCAGAGCGATCTCGCCCGGGTGGTTCATGCCCAGCTCCAGCACCGCGGCGTGGTGCCAGGTCTGGTCGTCCTGGCGCAGCCGCAGCAGCGTCAGCGGCACGCCGATGTGGTTGTTCAGGTTGCCGGCAGTGGCCAGCATGCCGCTGCCATGCCAGGCGCGCAGGATGGCCGCGATCATCTGCGTCACCGTCGTCTTGCCGTTGCTGCCGGTGACGGCGATCAAGGGCAGCTCGAAGCGTGCGCGCCAGGCGGCGGCGAGCTGCTGCAGGGCCTGCAGGCTGTCGGCGACGCGCAGGCCGGGCATCGCGGCGCCCAGGCCGGTCTCGGCCAGCGCCGCCACGGCACCGGCGGCGTGCGCCTGCACCAGGAAGTCGTGGCCGTCGAAACGTTCGCCGCGCAAGGCCACGAACAGGTCGCCGGGGCGCAGCGTTCGGGTGTCGCTGTGCACACGTTCGATGCGGATGCCGCCGTCACCGACGAGCACGCTGCCGGGCAGCAGGGCCTGCGCCTGCGCCAGCGTCATCATGACGATGCTCCGCCGCGCAAGCGCAACGCGGCGCGCGCCTGTTCGACGTCGGAGAAGGGATGTTTGACGCCGGCCACGTCCTGGTAGTCCTCGTGGCCCTTGCCGGCGATCAGCACGACGTCGCCGGGCGCCGCGCTGGCCACGGCATGGGCGATCGCGGCGCGGCGGTCCTCGATGACGGCCACTTCGTCGCGGCCGGCCATGCCGGCCAGGATCTGCGCCAGGATCGCCGCCGGCGGCTCGTGGCGCGGGTTGTCGCTGGTGACGACGACCTGGTCGGCGTCACGCGCGGCGATGGCACCCATCAGCGGCCGCTTGGTGGCGTCGCGGTCGCCGCCACAACCGAACACGCACCACAGCCGCGCGCCGCGCGCAGCGGCCAGCGGGCGCAGCGCCTGCAGCACCTTCTCCAGTGCGTCGGGGCTGTGGGCGTAATCGACGACGACGTCGACGTCACCGCCGGCGACGCGCTGCATGCGGCCCGGCACCGGTGTCACGCGGCCCACCGCCGCCGCCGCGTCGGTCAGCGGCACGCCCAGCGCACGCAGGCCGCCGATGACGACCAGCAGGTTGCTGGCGTTGTAGTCGCCGACGAGCTGGCTGCGCACCGCGGCCACCGCGTCGCCTTCGGCGACCTCGAAGGCCAGTCCGCCGTCGGCGTAGCCGAGGCCGCGGGCCTGCAGCCGCGCCGGCGCCAGCAGCGACACGGTCCACAGCTCGAGCCCGCCGCCGCGCAGTTCGTCGGCGAGCACGGCGCCGTGCAGGTCGTCGGTGTTGACCACCGCCGCACGCAGCCTGGGCCACGCGAACAGCCGCCGCTTGGCCGCCCAGTAGGCGTCCATGCCGTCGTGGTAGTCGAGATGGTCGCGCGTGAAGTTGGTGAACAGTGCGACGTCGATATGAGTCGCTGCGAGCCGGTGTTCTTCGAGGCCGATCGACGACGCCTCCAGCGCGCAGGCCGTGCAGCCCCGGTCGACGAAACCGCGCAGCGCCGCTTGCAGCGTCACCGGGTCGGGTGTGGTCAGTCCGGTGGCGACGACATCGCCCGGCCCGCCCGCCGCGCCGGGCACCGCCAGCGGCGGTTCGCCGATGCCCAGCGTGCCGACGACACCGCAGCGCCGGCCCAGCGACGTCAGCGCCTGCGCCGTCCACCAGGCGGAGCTCGTCTTGCCGTTGGTGCCGGTGCAGGCGACGACACTGAGCTGCCGGCTCGGTGCACCGAACCAGGCGTCGGCCACCGCGCCGGCCGCGGCCTTCAGACCCGGCAGCGCCGCGACGCGGGCGTCGCTGAAGCCGAAGGCGGCGACACCGTCGTCTTCGACCAGGCAGGCCGCGGCGCCGGCGGCCAGCGCCGCCGGCACGAAGGACCGGCCGTCGCTGGCTGCCCCCGGCCAGGCGATGAAACCGTCGCCGGACTGCACGGCACGGCTGTCGCTGCGCAGCGTGCCGGTGACGTGCTGGCGCAGCCAGATCGCGGCGGCGGCAGGTGTATCGAGGCGGGCGAGCACGCTAGAAACTCTCCAGCTCGGCCGCCACCGGCTTGGCGTTGATCTGCGCCTGCACGTCGATGTCGGGCGCCACGTTCATCATGCGCAGCGTCTGCTGCACGACCTGGCTGAACACCGGCGCCGCGACGGCGCCGCCGTAGTACACGCCCTTGCTCGGCTCGTCGATCATCACCGCCACCACGATGCGCGGCTGGGCCACTGGCGCCAGGCCGACGAACCAGGCGCGGTACTTGTTGGTGTAGCTCTTGCCTTCCTGCTTGCGCGCGGTGCCGGTCTTGCCGCCGACCGAATAGCCGATGGCCTGCGCCTGCGGCGCGGTGCCGCCCGGGCCGGCGGCCAGCCGCAGCATCTCGCGCACCTGCTGCGCCGTCTTCGCCGAGATCACGCGCTGGCCGACGGCGGGCTGGTCCTGGCGCTGGATGGTGACGGGAATCAGCTCGCCGTCGCGCGCGAACACGGTGTAGGCGCGCGCCAGCTGGAACAGGCTCGCCGACAGGCCGTAGCCGTAGCTCATGGTGGCCTGCTCGATCGGCCGCCAGGTCTTGTAGGGCCGCAGCCGGCCGGTGACGGCACCGGGGAAGTCGATGCGCGGCTTCTGGCCGAGGCCGATCTGGGTGTACATCTCCCACATCTCGCGCGCCGGCATCTGCATCGCCATCTTCACGGTGCCGACGTTGCTGGACTTCTGGATCACCTCGGCCACCGTCAGCACGCCGTGCGGGTGCGCGTCGCTGATCGTCGAGCCGGTGATGGTGATGCGGCCGGGTGCCGTCTGGATGGGCGTGGCGGGCGTGACGCGGCCGCTCTCCAGCGCCAGCGCGACGGTGAAAGGCTTCATCGTCGAGCCGGGCTCGAAGATGTCGGTGAGGGCACGGTTGCGCAGCTGGGCGCCGCTGAGGTGGCGGCGCTGGGCGGGGTCGAAGCCGGGGTAGTTGGCCAGCGCCAGCACCTCGCCGGTGTGCGTGTCCAGCACGACCACGCTGCCGGCGCGCGCGCCGTGTTCACGCACCGCGTCGCGCAGGCGCTGCCAGGCGAAGAACTGCACCTTGGAGTCGATCGACAGCGTGACATCGCGGCCGTGCACCGGGTCGGCCTGGTCGCCGATGTCCTCGACGACGCGGCCCAGGCGGTCGCGCACCACGGTGCGCTGGCCGCTGGTGCCCAGCAACTGCGCCTGGAAGCCGAGCTCGATGCCTTCCTGCCCGCGGTCGTCGATGTCGGTGAAGCCGACCACGTGCGCGGCGGCCTCGCCCTCCGGATAGCGGCGCTGGTACTCACGCACTTCCTGCACGCCCCGCAGCTTGAGCGCCTTCACTTGCTGCCAGGCCGCTTCCGGGACATGGCGACGCAGCGTCACGGTGCCGGTGGCGCCGGCCAGCCGCTGTTCGAGTTCGGCCACCGGCATCGCCAGCAGGCCGGCCAGCGCCTTGCGCTCGGCGCGGTCGGCGGCAAAGATCTTGGCGTCGGCCTGCACGGTGGGCATGGCCACGCTGGTGGCCAGCACGAGGCCGTTGCGGTCGAGGATGCGGCCGCGGCTGGCCGGCAGCGGCTGCTTGTGCACGAAGCGCTTTTCGCCTTCTGCCTGGTAGAAGTCGCTGCCGACGATCTGCACGTGCACGGCGCGCCCCAGCAGCAGCACGAAGGCCGCCCCGACGAGCACGACGACGAAACGCGAACGCCACGGCGGCGTCTTGCTCGCCAGCAGCGGGCTGGTGGCGTAGTTGACGCTGCGCACGCTGTTGTTGGCCGGGCGGCTCTTCTTCATCGCGGCACCGCCGATGCCGCGGGGTCGAAGACATAAGCCGTGACGGCCGGGCTGGCGGTGCGCATCTTCAGCTTCTCGCGCGCCGCCTTTTCCACCAGCAGGTGCGTGCCCTGGGCCTGGCGCTCGGCGTCCAGGCGCTTGAATTCGGCGTCCAGCTGCGCCTGCACCTGGCGCGCGCGGTCGAGCTCGGAAAAGACGCGGCGCGACTGGTAGGCGTTGTTCACCGCCAGCAGGCTGCTGGCCAGCAGCGCCACGAGCAGCAGCACGTTCAGCTTGGTCACGCCGGCACCTCGGTGCGCTCGGCCACGCGCAACACCGCCGAACGTGCGCGCGGGTTGGCGGCGACCTCGCGGTAGTCGGGCTTGACGCGCCCCAGCGACACCAACCGCATCGGCCGTGCCGGCACGAAGGGTGCGCGGCGGTCGACCTCGTCGCGACTTTCGCGCGCGATGAAGGTCTTGACGATGCGGTCCTCGAGCGAGTGGAAACTGATCACGACCAGTCGTCCCTGCGGTGCGAGCAGCGCCAGTGCGGCCTTCAGCCCTTGTTGCAGCGCCTCAAGCTCGGCGTTGACGTGAATCCGAAGAGCTTGAAACGTGCGCGTTGCAGGGTCCTGGCCCGGCTCGCGGGTCTTGACTGCACGAGCCACGAGCGCGGAAAGCTCCGCGGTGCTTCGAACGGGAGACCCGCTCTCCCGGCGAGCCACAAGCGCCTTTGCAATCGGAACAGCAAACCGTTCTTCGCCATAGTCACGTATCACCTCCGCGATCTCGCGTTGATCGGCGCGCTGCAGGAACTCGGCCGCGGTCTCGCCGCGCGTGGTGTCCATGCGCATGTCCAGCGGTGCGTCGAAGCGGAAGCTGAAACCGCGCTGCGGGTCGTCGATCTGCGGCGAGCTCACGCCGAGGTCGAGCAGGATGCCCTGCACCTGGCCGATGCCCAGCGCGCCCAGAACGCCCGCCATGTCGGCGAAGCTGGCGTGGCGCATGGTCAGCCGCGCATCGGCGATTTCGGCCGCCGCAGCCACCGCCTCGGGGTCCTTGTCGAAGGCCACGAGCCGGCCCGCGGGCGACAGCCGCTGCAGGATCGCTCGCGCATGACCGCCGCGGCCGAAGGTGCCGTCGACATAGGTGCCGTCCTCCTGCGTCACCAGCGCCTGCACGGCTTCGGTGAGCAAGACGGTGGTGTGACGCCATGGGCTCGCTGCGCTCACCGGATGACCAGGGTACGCAAGGCTTCGGGCCGGCCGCGCGCGATGATTTCGGTCTCGCGTGCTTCATAGCGGGCCATGTCCCACAATTCGAAATTCGGGCCCACCCCCATGAACTTCACCTCGCGCTCCAAGCCCGCCCAACTGCGCAGTTCGGGCGGGATCAACACGCGCGAGGCGCTGTCGATTTCCACTTCGGTGGCACTGCCGACGAAGAAGCGGCGCCAGGCGTCGTCCTCGGTGCTCAACGCCAGTACGCTGGACTCGAACTGCTCCCAGACCGGCAGCGGGTACAGCGACAGGCAGCCGTCGGGGTTCTTGGCCACCATCAACTGGCCTTGCACGGTGGCCATCAGCACGTCACGCCAGCGGGCGGGCACGGTGATGCGCCCTTTCCCGTCCAGCGTCAGTACCGGACCGCCCCGAAAGACCATTGAAGACACAAAACCCCACTAATCGACACGAATCTCCACTCTAACCGAGCGTCGACGGGCGGTCAATGGCGCGAGGTCTCGAAAGTTCAATCAAATCAATGACTTACAAGCGAAAGTTGGAGCAGCACGGCTGAAAACTTCTTCTAAATGAAGCACTTGGCGCGCGATATGAAAGTGGTTTGTGAGGAGGTTGCCCGTCTCCTCCAGCCCCGGCGCGGATCGACCGTGGTCAGCTGCACCACCGCCGGTCAGGCAGCAGGCCTCAGACGACGACGGGCTCGATGGTCCGGCTGAGCCGGCTCTTCTCGGCCGCGAAGGCCATCAGGTGGCTTTCCACCGAGTCCTCGATCGGCGAGCTCAGCAGCGCCGGGTTCTGCTGGCCGACGGCCTGCACCCAGTCGGCGACCATGCGGTGGTCGCCGCCGCCGTGGGCGTCGGTCTTCAGGCTCCAGCTGCGGCGCTGGCCGCCCTTGAAGGTGGTGAGCGTGAAGCTCTCCATGTTGCCGACGATATCGCCCATCGAGCCCATGATGCGCGTGCGCCGGCCCTCGTAGGAGACGAAGGCCTCCATCGAGAAACCCGCGGTGACGCCGTTGTCGAACAGGATGTTGACCGTGAGGTGGTCGGGCTGGTCGTTGTCCATGCGGTAGACGCAGCGGCCGTAGTCGGTGGTCTTCAGGCCCTGCATGATGAGCGCGTCCCAGTTCGCGCGGTCGTCGGGCAGGTCGAACACGTACAGGCGCTTGCGGTCGCGGTAGTAGATCTGCAGCGCCGAGTAGGGGCACTCGCCTTCGACCAGGCAGCCGTCGGTGCAGCGCTCGGTGCTGCCCTCGGGCGCGTTGGCCTGCTTGAACCACTTCAGGTTGCCGAAACAGTGGACCTCTTGCGCGTGGTCGCCGACCAGCCAGCGGATGATGTCGGTGTCGTGGCAGCTCTTGGCCAGGATGATCGGCGTGGCCGTCTTGCTGTTGCGCCAGGCGCCGCGCACGTAGGAGTGGCTCATGTGCGTGTGCTCGATCGGTTCCATGTGCTGCACGCTGATGATCTGGCCGATCATGCCGGCGTCGAGCAGTTCCTTGAGTTCGCGGAAGTAGGGCGTGTAGCGCAGCACGTGGCAGACGCCGACGATGCGCCCGCTGGCCTGCGCCGCGGCCAGGATCTGCCGGCATTCGGCTTCGGTGGGCGCGATCGGCTTTTCCAGCAGCACGTCGTAGCCCAGCGCCAAGGCGCGCAGGCAGGGCGCGGTGTGCAGCTGGTCAGGGGTGGCGATGATCACCGCGTCGGCCAGCCTCGGCACGTCGAACACCGGCTCCCAGTTGCTGTAGCAGTGCCGCGCCGGCACGTGGTGCGCGTGGGCGATGCGCTGCACGCGCTGCGGGTTGGCGTCGGCGACACCGACGATCTTCATCTCCTTCGGGTTCTTGACCGCGAAGTCGGCATAGATCGAGCCGCGGTGTCCGGCGCCGACCAGCACCACCGTGACCGGCCGCTCCAGTTCGCGGTGCAGCGGGTGCGTGTAGAGGTCTTCGTGCAGGCCGAGCAGACGCGCCGCTTCGGTCCAGCTGTATTCGATGCCGGTCTTGATGGAGCCGAGCGCGCGCAGCAGGCGCCGCGCCGAGATGAACTGCCGCAATGACATGTCTTGCTTCCCCGATCGATCCTGTCTGCACGCGCTGCTTCAGCGCACCCCCAGCGCCACCGCCACTGCCGCCATCGCCGCACCGTAGACCAGCATGCCCGTGTACAGCCCGCGGTCGGCAGCCCAGGCCCGGCGCAGCGCCGCGGCGCTGAGCGTGGTCCCTTGCAGTTGCTCCGGCGCCGGCGCCGGCAGCGCCCGGCTGACGAGCAGCGTCACGACCACCGCGGCAACCAGGCCGGTGACGTTCCACCACATCCAGAACAAGGCCGACCCCAGCCCCCAGGCCAGCAAGGCATTCATTGCCAGACCCGCGGCGACGCCGGCCAGCACGCCCGGGCCGCGCGCGCGGCGGTCGACGATGCCGCAGCCGAAGGCCGCCAGCAGCGGCCCGTAGAACAGCGCACCGATGCGGTTGATGCCTTCCACCACGCTGCTGGCGAGGTCGCCGACGACGAGCCCGAAGCCGACGATCGCCACGCCCCAGCCCAGCGTCACCAGCCGCGACGCCAGCAGCCGGCGCGACTCGGGTGCATCGGGTCCCAGGCAGGGCTCGACGAAGTCGCGCAGCGTCGACGCCGACAGGCTGTTGAGCGCCGAGTCCAGGCTCGACATCGCGGCGGCCAGGATCGCCGCCACCAGCAAGCCGCGCACGCCGGCGGGCAGGTGCAGTTCGATGAAACGCGGCACCAGGTAGTCCAGCCGCCCTGCAGGCACCGCGGCGCGCAGCGGCTCGCTGGCCAGGTAGACCGCGCCCACCGCCAGGCCGAGGCCGCAGTAGAGCAGGGTCAGCGGAAAGCGCGCCAGCCCGTTCAGCAGCAGCGCCTGCTGCGCGCCCTTCACGTCGCGAGCCGCCAGCTGGCGCTGCACCTGGCTCTGGTCGACACCGTAGTAGGCGACGTAGAGCACCAGCCCGCCGACGACGAAACCCCACAACGGTGCGCGCGCGCCGTCGCCGACGCCGTGGGCCCACTCCACCGCCGCCAGCCGCGCCGGGTCGTGGGCCGCCAGGATCGCTGCGCCGCCACCGGCCAGTTGCCAGGCGTAGCCGATGCACACCACGATGCCGGCCAGCAGCACGGCCATCTGGATGACGTCGGTCCAGACCACGGCGCGCATGCCGCCCATCGTGTCGTAGACCACCGTCATGCCGCCGACGCCGACGATGCACCAGGCCAGCGGCAGCCCGGTGCAGACCTGCACCACCACCGCCGCGGCGTAAACCGCCACGCCCGTGGCCAGGCCCCGCGAGAGCAGGAACACCGCGCTCAGCACCTGGCGCGTGGCGCGGTCGAAACGGCGCTCCAGGTATTCGTAGACGCTGATGAGCTCGAGCCCGCGCAGCACCGGCACCAGCACCAGCATGATCAGGACCATGGCCAGCGGCAGCATCAGCTCGTACTGCAGCCAGGTCAGCCCGCCGCCGGGCACCAGCGCCACGAAGGCCGGGATGCCGAGGAAGGAATTGGCCGACGACTGCGTGGCCAGGATCGACAGCGCCAGCGCCCACCACGGCAGCGTGCGGCCGCCCACGTAGTAGTCGGCCGGCGTGCGCTGCGCGCGCGCCAGCCAGGCGCTCAGGCCCAGCGTGCCCGCGAGGTAGACGACGATGACGAACCAGTCGAGCGTCGACATGCCCTGTCTTCAGCCGCGCCGCACGCGGCCGGCCACCTCAGGCCGCCTCACGCGGCGCCGCCGGCTCGGGCACCAGCGGCAGCAGCTCGGCAAAGGACTCGATCACGGTCACCCCCGGTTCGCTGCGCAGTGCCGCCGCCTTGGGCTCGATGGCGAAGGCGCGGTCGGCCAGGCGCAGCAGGCCGAGGTCGTTGAGGTTGTCGCCGACGGCCCAGCATTCCTGCAGCGGCGGCCCGCCGTCGTCGGCCCTGAAGCGGCGCAGCACGTGGCTCTTGCACACCGGCTCGCCGTCGCCCGCGGCCAGCGGCTGGAAGGCCGGGTTCAGACGCACGTGCCCGCTGCAGACGTCGGAGTCGAACTGCATCGTGTGCGCCAGCGCGAAGTCGGCGAAGACGCGCCGGCGCACGATGTCGGCGGCGACGAAGTAGCTGTCGCTGAGCACGCCGACCATGAAGCCGGCGCGCCGCATGCGGTTGATGAACTCGATCGCGTCCGGGCGCAGCGGCGCTGCACGCGCCACGCGCTCGAACTGCTGCCGGTGCACGAAACGAAACAGCGCCGCGATGCGTTCGCTGCGCGTGGCGGCATCGTCCTCGGCGTTGTCCAGCATCTCCATCAGCGCCGCCTCCTGCCCGGTGGCGCGTGCCAGTTCGAGCGCGAATCGCGTCGTCGTGAGCGTGCCGTCCATGTCCAGCAGCAGCAGGCGCTGGCGGCCGCGCCGGCGCGTCAGGATGTACTCCAGCGCCGCCGCCGCCTGGCGCTGGGTCTCGAACATCGCCGCAATCTGCTCGGCATGCAGGCGCCCGGCGGCGCGCGCCCGCGTGTAGATCACGCGCGACACCTCGTTGGCCATCACCGTCAGGTCGTGCAGCGGCTGGCTGTCGTGCTCGAGCGAGCCGATGTCGATCTCGACCAGCCGCGCGCCGGCGCGGTGGGCGTCGACGAGCAGCCCGATATCGACGCCGTAGCCGTCTTCGAAGGTCAGCTGCTGCAGCAGCGAACGGCGGGCCGCGATGATGCCGCCCAGCGGCTGGCCGAAGCTCGCCAGCTCCGGGAAGAAGACCTTCAGCATCGGCTTGGCGGTGAGCTCGGTGACGCGACCGCCGCCGCGGCCGAAGCGGGCCTTCACGAAGTCGGCCTCGCCGCGCAGCAGCGGGCAGCAGAGGTCGCTGACGATGCCGGGGCGCAGGCCGGCGAGGTCGCCGTCGAGGTAGGCCACGATCTCGCACTGCGCCGCCAGCATGCCGTCGTGCATCGACGGGCCCTTGCCGAGCATGGTGCTGGTGACGACGCGCGCGCCGGCCTCGCGGGCCAGCGCGGCGGTGTCGTCGATCGAGCTGTCGTCGACCACCACCACCTCGGCGGTGGCCGGGTCGGCCCGTGCATAGGCAACGACGCTGGCGATGCGCTTGGCCTCGTTCAGCGCCGGAATCACCACCGTCACGCAGGCCTTGGCCGGCAGCGGACCGATCGCTGCCGGCGCCGGCAGCGCCGCCGCCTCGCCTGCGGGCGGCCGCTCGGCCGCGCCCAGCCGTTGGCCAACCCAGCGCAACGCACGCTGCAGGACTTTCGCCACCCAGGGCTTCATGAGCTTCTCCCCTCGCTTGCCGCCACCCCGGCGTGCGGCGCCGACACCGGCAGCAGCAGCGCCGCCAGCTCCAGGTACATCGGCCGCGTGATCAGCCGCGCCACGCCGCTGGCCAGCAAGGCGCAGGCCATCAGGCTCAGCACCATGGCGTGTCCGGACACCATTTCCATGACGATGATGAAGGCCGTGATCGGTCCCTGCGTGGTGGCGGCCAGGAAGCCGACCATGCCCAGCGCGATGAGCGGGATCGCGGCTTCGGGCCCGACGCGGGTGAGCAGCGCCACGTCGTTGCCGATGCCCGCGCCGATGGCCAGCGAAGGCGCGAAGACGCCGGCCGGCACGCCGGTCCAGGCCGACAGCCAGGTGGCGCAGAACTTGAGCAGCGTGTAGACCCCGGGCAGCTCGGCCTGCCCGGCAAGCAGCGCCACCGTCGGTGCGTAGCCGGCGCCGGCCGTGGTGCCGCCGGTGACGAGTCCGATCACCGCCACCGCGAAGGCACAGCCGGCGGCGAAGCGCAGCGGATGGCTGGCGCGCCAGCGGCCGTACCAGTCGGGCAGGCTGCGCGCCGAGGCCACCACCAGGCGCGAGAACAGGCCGCCCGCCAGCCCCGCCACCAGCGCCACCAGCAGGCCGGGGCCGAGCAGCGACCAACCCAGCTGCTGCACGCGCAGCTCGCCGAAGTAGGTGTTGTTGCCGAACACCGCCACGGCCACCAGACCGGCGAGCACGATGCTGACGATGACCAGCGCACTGTGCGACATGCTGCGCCGGCGCGACAGCTGCTCGAGCGCGAAGATGATGCCGCCCAGGGGCGTGTTGAAGGCGGCGGCGATGCCGGCCGCTGCGCCGGCGACCATGAGGTCGTGGCTGTCGATGCCCGACCGCGGCGACAGCCAGCGCCGCGCGTGCACCATGACGCCGGCACCGACCTGCACCGTGGGGCCTTCGCGCCCGATCGACAGGCCGGCCAGCAGCCCGCCGGCGACGAGCCCGATCTTGTGCAGCGACACGCGCAGCGAGACCAGCGCCGAGCGTTGCGCATCGGGCAGTTCGTCGTCGAGCGCACGCACCACCTGCGGGATGCCCGAGCCCATGGCGCCGGGCGCGAAGCGGCGCGTCCACCACAGCAGCGCCACCGTGAGCGCCGGTGTCCAGGCCAGCATCAGCCAGGGCGCCCAGGCGTGGCCGGCGCGCAGCTGCGCGAAGCCGTGGCTGGCGGCCTCGGAAAGAAAAGTGAACCCGACCACCACCAGGCCGGTGAGGGCGGCGTAGGCGAGCACCACACTGCGGTCGACCCAGTGGCGGCCGGCAGCGAGTTCCTCGCGCAGGTTGCGCCAGAAGTCCGGCTCCACGTCACGCATGGCGCGACCATACCAGCCCGTGGCATTCACTCCCTCTGCCGCCTGGGCGGCAGGGTGGGCGGGGTGCGAAGAGCCCTCGCCCCCGCCCTCTGCCACGAGTGGGAGAGGCAGAGGCAGCAAGACGGGTCGCCGGCGTGTCAGGCGAGCTGCTGGTAGCGGCGCAGGTGCTCGAGGTCGAGCACGCGCACGCCGCCGTATTCGACGCGGATCACGCCGGCCTCCTGCAAGGCGTGCAAGGCCTCGTTGACACGCTGCCGCGACAGCCCCACCAGGTAGCCCAGCTCCTGCTGCGTGATGCGCAGCAGCTCGCCCACGCCGGGGTAGAGCACGGGGTGGAAGAGCGCGGCCAGGCTGCGCGCGACACGTTCGTCGGGGTGCGTGAGGCGGTCGATCTCGCGCGCGCCGATGAACTGGCCCAGTCGCTCGTTGAGCTGGTTCATGACGAAGCGGTTGAAGCCGATGCTGCGGTCCAGCAACCAGTGGAAGGTGGCGGTGGTGATGCCGGCCACGGTGCTCTTGCGCAAGGCCTGGATGTTGTAGCGGTAGACCTCGTTCTTCAGCACCGTGCCTTCGCCGAACCAGCCGCCCGAGGGCACGCCGGTGAAGGTGATGGGCACACCCAGCGCGCTGTCGTTGCTCATCTTCAGCAGGCCGTCGATGACGCCGAACCAGTAGGTCACCGGCCGCCCGACTCGGCACACCAGCTCGCCCGGTGCGACGGCGACGACACGCAGGTCGGCGACGACGCGCTCCCGCTCGACGTCGTCGAGCCGGGCCAGCCACGGGATCTGGCGCAGCTCCTCGGGCCGCGGCGCGCGCGACCGCGAAGGCCGCACGGCGCTGGCGTGGGACGCCGAAGGGAAAACCGCATGCGCCATGGCTGGAGGATCCGGGGGAAAGGCCTCTCGGTAGAAACCCGAAATTGTCGTCGCAACGACAACCTGGCGTCAAAGTCTTGCACAGAATGCGCGGCAAGAGAAAAGTGCGGCCCACGTCGGCCGCGATGCCCAGGAGACGAGCAGGTGCAGACGACGTTCCCCCGCCTCATGCTGGACCACGCCAGCCAGCGCCCGCAGGCGCCGGCCTTGCGCGAGAAGGTCTACGGCATCTGGCAGACCACCAGCTGGGCCGAGCTGGCGCAGCTGGTGCGGCGCATCGCCTGCGGCCTGCACGAAGCCGGCATGGTGCGCGACGACCATGTCGTGGTGGTGGGCGAGAACCGGCCGCGCCTGTATGCCAGCATGCTGGCGGTGCAGTCGCTGGGCGCGGTGCCGGTGCCGCTGTACCAGGACGCCGCGACCACCGAATACGTCTTCCCGATCAACAACGCCGAGGTGCGCTTTGCCATCGTCGAGGACCAGGAGCAGGTCGACAAGATGGTGGAGGTGCGCGACAGCTGCCCGCTGCTGACGCGCATCTGGTACGACGACCCGCGCGGTCTGCGCAACTACAGCGAACCCGGGCTGGCGGCGCTGGATGCATTGATCGAATCGGGCCGGGCCTTCGACGCCGCGCACGCCGGCTTCTTCGACGCCGAGGTGGCCCGCGCGCAGCCGCAGGACGTGGCCGCGATGTTCTTCACCTCGGGCACCACCGGCAACCCCAAGGGCGTCGTGCACACGCACTACACGCTGCTCGACCGCGCCGGCGCCGGCGCCCGCTTCGACAAGCTCGGCGCCGCCGAGGAAGTGCTGGCCTACCTGCCGCCGGCCTGGATCGGCCAGAACATCTTCAGCTACGCGCAGTGGCTGGCCTGCGGTTACGTCGTCAACTGCCCCGAGTCGGCCGAGACGGTGACCATCGACCTCAAGGAGATCGGGCCCACCTACTACTTCGCGCCGCCGCGCATCTTCGAGGGCCTGCTGACCAGCGTGATGATCCGCATGGAAGACGCCGGCAGCGTCAAGAAGTGGCTGTTCCACCGCTTCATGGACGTGGCGCGGCGCGTCGGACCGGCGCTGATGGACGGCCGGCCGGTGAGCGCCGGCGACCGGCTGCTGTACTGGCTGGGCGACCGCGTCGTCTACGGCCCCTTGCGCAACACGCTGGGCTTTTCCCGCGTGCGCGTGGCCTACACCGCGGGCGAGGCCATCGGGCCCGATCTGTTCACCTTCTACCGCTCGATCGGCATCAACCTCAAGCAGCTCTACGGCAGCACCGAGACGGCAGTGTTCGTCTGCCTGCAGCCCGACAACGAGGTCAAGGCCGACACCGTGGGCGTGCCGATCGAGGGCGTGGAGATCCGCGTTGCCGACAACGGCGAAGTGATGGTCAAGAGCGCCGGACTGCTGAAGGAGTACTACAAGAACCCGGCCGCCACCGCCGAGGTGCTGACCGCCGACGGCTGGTACCACACCGGCGACGCCGGCTTCCTGGATGCCGGCGGGCCCCTGAAGATAATCGACCGCGCCAAGGACGTCGGCCGCCT
>CAYJOA010000059.1:0-24388 GCA_964371495.1 uncultured Rubrivivax sp. | reverse complement strand
GATGCCCATTTCCCCCGTCCCCGAACTGGTGGCCGAGCTGGCCGCCGGCCGCATGGTGATCCTGGTCGACGAGGAAGACCGCGAGAACGAGGGCGACCTCGTGCTCGCCGCCGAACACGTCACGCCTGCGGCCATCAACTTCATGGCCCGCCACGCGCGCGGCCTGATCTGTCTGACGCTGACGCGTGAACGCTGCGAACGCCTGCAGCTGCCGCCGATGACCAGCCGCAACGGCGCCCAGCACGGCACCGCGTTCACCGTCTCCATCGAAGCCGCCAGCGGCGTCACCACCGGCATCTCGGCGGCCGACCGCGCACGCACCGTGCAGGCCGCGGTGGCCCGCGACGCCAGCGCCGCCGACCTGGTGCAGCCCGGCCACATCTTCCCCTTGCAGGCGCAGGACGGCGGCGTGCTCATGCGCGCCGGCCACACCGAAGCCGGCTGCGACCTCGCCGGCATGGCCGGGCTCACGCCGGCCGCCGTGATCTGCGAGGTGATGAAGGACGACGGCACGATGGCGCGGCTGCCCGACCTGGAGATCTTCGCGCGCGAACACGGCCTGAAGATCGGCACCATTGCCGACCTCATCGGCTACCGCAGCCACAACGAGACGCTGATCGAACGCATCGGCGCGCGTTCGCTGCACACGCCGCAAGGGGTGTTCGAGTGCATCGCCTTCAGCGACAGGAGCGGCGGGCTGCACCTGGCGCTGCGCCACGGCCACTGGGCCGCAGGCGACGAGGTGCCGGTGCGCGTGCACGAGCCCTTCACCGCGCTCGACCTGCTCGACGCGGGCAACGCCGGCCACTCCTGGCCGCTGCCGGCGGCGCTGGCGGCGATCCACGGCGCACCCTTCGGCGTGGTCGTGCTGCTGAACACCACCGGCGACGCCGCCGCCCTGCTGCCGCAGCTGCTGGGCCAGGGCCAGGCCGCCGCCGTGCCGCGCCCGCAACTGGACCTGCGCACCTACGGCATCGGCGCGCAGATCCTGCGCGAGCTCGGCGTGGCCCGCATGCGGCTGCTCGGCAGCCCGCGCCGCATGCCCAGCATGACGGGCTACGGCCTGGAGATCACCGGTTTCATCGCCGCCCCGGCCACCGCTGCCTGAAGGAGGGAAGACCATGAAGAACGCTGACCGGGGCAGCGCAGGCGAGCTCATCGGTGAAGGCCTGCGCATCGGCATCGTGCGGGCGCGCTTCAACGAGGCGCTGACGGAAAAGCTGGCCGAAGCCTGCCTGTCCGAGCTGGAACGGCTGGACGTCGACGCCGGCGACATCAAGCACGTCAACGTGCCCGGTGCGCTGGAGATCCCGCTGGCCCTGAACGTGATGGCCGCCTCGGGCGAGTTCGACGCCCTCATCGCGCTGGGCTGCGTGATCCGCGGCGAGACCTACCACTTCGAACTGGTGGCCAACGAAAGCGGCGCCGGCGTCATGCGCGTCGCCCTCAGCCACCAACTGCCGGTGGCCAACGCCATCCTCACGGTGGAGAACGAAGAGCAGGCCTGGGCGCGCGCCGAAGACAAGGGCCGCGATGCGGCCCGCGTGGCGGTGGAGATGGCCAACCTGATGGACGATCTGTCATGACGGCGCAGGCCTCGCCGAGCCGTCATACCCGCTTGGCGGGACCGCGCGCAGCGCGTAGGCTGCTCCTGTGACCGAAGCCCCGGCCGCCAAACGCGCACCGCCGAAGTCGGCACGCCGCCGCTCGCGCGAACTGGCGATGCAGGGCCTGTACCAATGGCTGCTGTCGGGCGAGGAGCCGGCGGCGGTGGAAGCGCACATCCGCGACATGGACGGTTTTTCCAAGTGCGACCGCGCCCACTTCGACGCCCTGCTGCACGGCAGCATCGAACAGGCCCCGGCGCTGGACGCCGTGCTCGCGCGGCACGTCGACCGCAAGACGACGCTGCTGTCGCCGGTGGAGCATGCGGTGCTGATGATCGGCGTCTACGAGCTGCTGCACTGCACCGACATCCCCTACCGCGTGGCCATCAACGAGGCGGTGGAGCTGGCCAAGAGCTTCGGCGGCACCGACGGCCACAAGTACGTCAACGGCGTGCTCGACAAGTGCGCCGCCGAGCTGCGCCCCGACGAAGCGCGACCGGCGCGCCGCTGAGGCCCGCATGATCCGCACCGCGCGCCGGCTCGAGCTGATCGAGCCCTTCTACGTCATGGAGTGCGCCAAGGCCGCCGAACTGGTCGCGCGCAGCCCGGAGTGCGACCCGGCACGCGGCGGCGAGGCGATGGTCTTCCTGAACATCGGCGAGCCCGACTTCACCGCCGCGCCGCTGGTGCGGGAAGCTGCCGTGCGCTGCCTGCGCGAAGGCCGCACGCAGTACACGCAGGCCACCGGGCTGCCGGCGCTGCGCGAACGCATCGCCGCCTGGTACGGCAGCCGCTTCGGCGTCGCCGTGGACCCGGCGCGCATCGTCGTCACGGCCGGCGCGTCGGCGGCGCTGCAGCTGGCCTGCCTGGCGTTGTTCGAGCCCGGCGACGAGGTGCTGATGCCCGACCCCAGCTACCCCTGCAACCGGCACTTCGTGTCGGCTGTCGGCGCCACGCCGCGGCTGCTGCCGGCCACGGCCGCCGCGCGTTTCCAGCTCGACGCCGCGTCGGTGGCCGCGCACTGGGGCCCGGCCACGCGCGGCGTGCTGCTGGCTTCGCCCAGCAATCCCACCGGCACGTCGATCGCAGGCGAGGAAATGGCCGCCATCGTGCAGGCCGTGCGTGCTCGCGGCGGCGTGACCATCGTCGACGAGATCTATCTCGGCCTGAGCTACGACGACGCCTACGGCCACAGCGCGCTGGCGCTGGGCGACGACGTCATCTCCATCAACAGCTTCAGCAAGTACTTCGGCATGACCGGCTGGCGGCTGGGCTGGATGGTGCTGCCGCTGCAGCTGGTGGGCGCGGTGGAAAGGCTGGCGCAGAACCTCTACATCTGTGCCAGCTCGCTGGCCCAACACGCCGCGCTGGCCTGTTTCGAGCCCGACTCGATGGCCGAATACGAGCGCCGCCGCGCCGAGTTCCGCCGCCGGCGCGACTACATCGTGCCGGCGCTGCAAGGCCTGGGTCTGGCGGTGCCGGTGGTGCCCGACGGCGCCTTCTATGCCTGGGCCGATTGCTCGGCGCTTGCCGCGTCGAGCTGGGACTTCTGCTTCGACATGATGCGGCGCGCCCACGTCGCGCTGACGCCGGGCCGCGACTTCGGCCCGGCACGCGCCGAAAGCTACCTGCGGCTGTCGTTCGCCAGCAGCATGCCGCAGCTGCAGGCCGCGGCGGCGCAACTCGGGCGCGCCCTGGGCACCGCGCACAAGGTCACGCAACAGGCGTGACCGCATGTCAAGCACGGCGAAAACCCGCTTTTTCGCCACGCTGGGGCAGGAAGCTGCGCTTAAGCTTTGGCTCCGTGGGCTACAACTTCTTCCCCAGCCGTGCGCCTGCCAGTGAGCCGGTGAGTGAATTCGCGGCCACCGTGGCCGCGATGCCCCCCGAGCCGAGCGACTCGCTGCCGGCGTTCCTGGACACGGCGCCCCCGGCCGTCGATGCGCTGCCTTCGGCGCTGGACTCGGGCATTCCGGACGTCGTCACCGACTTCGGCGGCGAAAGCCTGCCGTTCGACACTGCCGTGGAGCAGCGGCCCACCACCTCGCACATCGGCCGCTATGCGCTCAAGGGCCTGCTCGGCCAGGGTGGCCTGGGCCAGGTCCACGAAGCCTGGGACCCGCTGCTGTCGCGCACGGTGGCGGTGAAGACGCTGCAGTTCGACATCGACACGCCGGCGCGTGTTTCGCTGGACAGCCTGTTTCTCAATGAAGCGCGTGCCGCCGCCGGGCTGAGCCACGCCAACATCGTCACCGTGCACGACGCCGGACTGTCGGCGCACGGCGTCTACATCGCGATGGAGCGGCTGCACGGCAGCGACCTGCGGCTGAAGCTGGCCGCCGGCTGGCGGCCCACGCCCGGGCAGGCGGCGCAGCTGGTGCGGCGCGTCGCCGACGCGCTGGCCTACGCGCACGCGCGCGGCGTCGTGCATTGCGACATCAAGCCGGCCAACATCTTCCTCTGTCGGCGCGACAAGCCCAAGGTGCTGGACTTCGGCATTGCCCGCGTCGCGCACGGCGCCGTGCTGCCGGCGCTGGACGGCATGGTTGCCGGCTCGCCGCACTACCTGGCCCCCGAGCAGCTGCAAGGCGGCGAGGTCGACGCGCGCACCGACATCCACGCCCTGGGAGTGGTGTTCTACGAGCTGCTCACCGGCCGCAAGGCCTACACCGGCGACAGCGTCGAACAGATCACCAGCGCCGTGCTCAACAACCACCCGGCACCGGCGCACGAGGTGCGGCCGGGCGTGTCGCCCACGTTGTCGGCCATCGCCGCGCGCGCGATGGCACGCGACCCGGCCGAGCGTTACGCCAGCGCCGCCGAGATGGCGGCCGAGCTGCGCCGATGGGTCGACCGCCACAGCGCCGTCGAGTCGGCGGCTGAACGCGCAGACGCTCCAGCACCGGCCCGGCCGGCAGCCAGCCCGGGGCGACACCGGGCCCTGTGGCTGGGCGCCGGCCTGCTGGCCGGCAGCCTGGCGCTGGCGGTGTCCATACTCTGGCGTGACGGCACCGCCGTGCCGACACCGGTGCCGGCGGCGGCAGCGCCAGTGGCCACCGCGAGCCCACGGCCGCCGGCCGAAGCGGTAAACACGGCCACCGCCGCCGCCCCGGCAGCCGGCGGCGACGCGGCCGACGCAGCCAACCCCGCGCCGGCGGCAGCCCCCGCCACCGCTGGCCCCATCCCCGCCAAGGCCACGCCGCAACGCAGCGCCGCCGTGTCGCGGCCGCGCACCGACACCAGCCTGGCCGCGCGCGAAACACGCCCGGCCGCGGCCGCGGTACTCACCGGTTCGCTGCAGCTGGCCATCAGCCCCTGGGGCACCGTCGAGGTCGACGGCGCGCCCGCCGGCACGACGCCGCCGCTGACGCGGCTGTCGCTGGCCGAGGGCACGCACACGGTCACGGTGCGCAACGCCGACTTCCCGCCCTACACCACCACCGTGCAGGTCAGCGCCGACAAGCCGGTGACGGTGCGCCACCGCTTCGCGCCATGAGGACCGCGGGCACCCGTCGCGCCGTCACGGCAGCGGCCACGCTGGCCCTGCTGGCGGGCTGCGTCGCGACGCCGCCGGTGCCGCCACCGGCACCGGTGGGTCTGGCCGAACTGATGGAGCGGCCCGCCGAGCGCGCACTGTTCGAAGGCATCCGCGCCTACGACGACGGCCAGTATGCGCAGGCCGAAGTGGCGCTGCGCAAGGCCCTGGCCGCCGGGCTGCGCAGCGGGCGTGACCAGGCCAGCGCGCACAAGCTGCTGGGTTTCATCACCTGCACCAGCGACCGACTGGCGGAGTGCGAAGCCGCCTTCCGTGCCGCGCGCGCCGCCGATCCGGCGTTCCAGCTCAGCCGCCCCGAAGCCGGACACCCGACCTGGGGGCCGGTGTACCGCAAGGTCGTGCCCTAGCCGCCTGGACAGCGGCCACTGCGGAAGCTGCCGGTATCATGCCGGCGCCGATGACGACTGCTGCCGCGCCCGCCCCTGCCGCCCTTTCCACCCCGCCTGCCGGGTTCCGCCACACGCTGCGGGTCTACTGGGAGGACACCGACGCCGGCGGCGTGGTCTTCTACGCCAACTACCTGAAGTTCTTCGAGCGTGCGCGCACCGAGTGGCTGCGCTCACTGGGCTGCGGCCAGCAGGCGCTGCGTGAACGCAGCGGCGCCATCTTCGTCGTCACCGACACCCGGGTGCGCTACCTCGCTCCGGCGCGGCTGGACGACCTGCTGGAGGTCAGCGTCGAGCTGCGTGCTGCCGGCAAGGCCTCGATGACCCTCGCGCAACGGGCCTGGCGTGCCGGCACGCTGGTGGCCGCAGGCGAGATCCGCATCGGCTGCGTCGACGCGGGAACCTTCCGGCCGCGCCGCATTCCCACCGAGCTGATGACCCCCCTGGCATGACGCAAGACCTGTCCATCACCGCGCTCGTCCTGCAGGCCAGCCTGGTCGTGCAGATCGTCATGGCCGGGCTGGCGATCACTTCGCTGGCCAGCTGGACGGTGATCTTCGGCAAGCTCTTTGGCCTCAGGCGCGTGCGCAACAGCAACGACGAGTTCGAGCGCGAGTTCTGGTCCGGCCGCAGCCTCACCGAACTCAACCAGGCGCTGGCGAAGAAGGCCGAAACGGCACCGATGGAACGCATCTTTGGCAGCGGCATGCGCGAGTTCCTCAAGCTACGCGAGAAGCACATGGACGCCGGTGCGCAACTCGACGGCGCACGCCGCGCCATGCGCGCGAGCTTCCAGCGCGAGCTCGATGTCGTCGAAAGCAACCTCAGCTTCCTGGCCAGTGTCGGCTCGGTCAGCCCCTACGTCGGCCTGTTCGGCACGGTGTGGGGAATCATGCACGCCTTCGTCGGCCTGTCCAACCTGCAGCAGGTGACGCTGGCCACCGTGGCGCCCGGCATCGCCGAAGCGCTGGTGGCCACCGCCATCGGCCTGTTCGCCGCCATCCCGGCGGTGGTGGCCTACAACCGCTTCGCGCGCGACATCGACCGCATCGCGATCCAGCTCGAGACCTTCATCGAGGAGTTCAGCAACATCCTGCAGCGCAACGCCGGGCAGCCGGCAGCCGCCACCGCCGCCATGGCCTCAGGGCTGCGCTGATGATGAGCCCCCAAGCTTGCGGCTACGCCGCTGCGCGGCCCCCCGAGGGGGCGCACGCCCTCCTTGGGGCTGAGTGCCGCGGCTCCAAGTCCGCCTGCGCGGATTTGGACGGCACGAAGGCCACCCGCCTCTGGCGCGTGGCGGCCCGGCGGAGGGCGTGATGCCGCACGTCGCCATGCGCGGCTCACGCGGCCGGCGCTCGATGAACGAGATCAACATGGTCCCGTTCATCGACGTCATGCTGGTGCTGCTGATCATCTTCATGGTCACCGCGCCGCTCATCACCACCGGCGTGGTGGACCTGCCGACGGTCGGCAAGAGCCAGCAGCGGCCGACGAGCGTGATCGAGGTCATCGTCGGCAGCGACGAGAAGCTGCGCCTGCGCGTCGACCAGCAGGAACCGGTGAGCCTGGCGCTGGCGCAACTGGCCGCGCGGGTGCGCGACAAGCAGGCCGGCAACGCCGAGGTGCCGGTGGTCATCAGCGCCGACCGCAACGTGCGCTACGAAAGCGTCGTGCGCGTCATGGACACGCTGCAGCGCGCCGGCGTGCGCCGTGTCGGGCTGTCGGTCAAGCAGGGCGCCGGCTGAGCCCTCGCGCAGCGACGACACCGACATGACGGCAGCCGCCCTGCACCACGACGCGCTGCTGCCGCGGCCGCCCGGGGGCAACGGCGCCGGCGCGGCGCTGGCGCTGCTGGTGCACGCCGGGCTGGTGGTGGCTTTGACCACGGTCGTCGACTGGCGCGCCCACGCGCCCGACGTCGTGAGCGCCGAACTGTGGGCCAGCGTGCCGCAGATCGCTGCGCCCCAGGCCGAGACGGCACCCGCTCCGGCGCCGGCCCCGACACCCGCGCCTGCGCCCGCCCCGGCGCCGCCGCCACCGGCACCGCGCGTCGAAGCGCAGGCCGCCGAGCCCGACATCGCCATCGCGCGCGCCGAGCGCCGCAAGGCCGAGGCCGAAGCGCGCAAGGTGGCCGAAGCCGAGGCCGAGGCGCGCAAGAAGGCGGCAGCGGCCGAACGCCTCGAGGCCGACGCGGAGCGCCGCCGGGCCGAAGCCGAAGCCCGCAAGAAGGCCGACGAAGACAAGCGCCGCGCCGCGGCCGAGAAGGAACGCCAGGAAGCGGCGGCGCGCAAGGCCGACGACGAGCGGCTGGCGCGCCAGCGCGAGGAAAACCTCAAGCGCATCATCGGTCAGGCCGGCGGTGCCACCAGCGGCAGCGGCGGCACCGGCAGCGCGGCCCGCTCGGCCGCGCCGTCGGCGGCCTACGCCGGCCTGGTGGCAGCCCGGATCCGCCCCAACATCGTCTACACCGGCACGGTGTCGGGCGACCGTGCCGCCGAGGTCGAAGTGCGCGCCGCCGCCGGCGGCACGATCATCGCCAGGCGGCTCGTCAAGAGCAGCGGCCACGACGACTGGGACACCGCGGTGCTGCGCGCCATCGACCGCACGCCGTCCCTGCCGCGCGACGCCGACGGCCGCGTGCCGCCGACGCTGATCATCACCTTCAGGCCGAACGACTAGCGTCGTCGCCGGCCGGCCCGGCCGCCGCCGGCGTGCTGTAGCGGGCGACGAAGCCGCGGTCGATGCGGTCCTTCCACCACCACACCCAGCGTCCCTGCGCCGACCAGCCGCCCCAGGCCGCGATGGCGCGTTTGTCGCCGCACGAGACGAGGTTCAAGGTGCGCCGCTGCGGCCGGTGCGGCTGCAGCACACCGCCGGCGAGCCAACGGCGCAGGTTCGACGCCAGCGGCGGCCCGGCGCGCACGGCGTAGACGCCGCTCTTGGCGTGCGGCGCGTCGTCGCGTGTGGCCACGTCGCCCACCGCGAACACCTCGGGGTTGGAGCGGCTCTGCAGGGTGGCGCCGGTGAGCACGAAGCCGCGTTCGTCCGGCGCCAGGCCGCTGCCGGCGAGCCAGGCCGGAGCCTCGGCGCCGGTGGCGACGATGGGCGCGTCGCAGGCCAATCGCACACCGCTGCCCAGCACCACCGCGCTGGCCTCCAGCGCCGTGCAGGTGTCGCGCAAGACGGTGATGCGCCGCGCCGCCAGCACGCGCTGCATGCGCTGGACAACGCCGGCGGCGTACCCCGCCAGCGGCTCGGGGCCACCGGTGACCAGCGCGACGCGGGCGCGCTCGTGGTCGCTGCCGGCCAGCCGATGTTGCAGCGCCAGCGCCAGTTCCACGCCGGCCGCGCCGCCGCCGATGACGACGATGTCCAGCACGCGCCGCGCGGCCCGTTCCAGCAATCCGTCGAGCCGCTGAACGAAGTGTTCGATCGGGCGCACGAAGAGGCCGTGTTCGCGTGCCCCGGGCAGGCGGTCGCGGTCCATCACCGCGCCGGTGTCCAGCGACAGCAGGTCGTAGTCGACGCTGCGGCCGTCGGCCAGCCGCACGCGGCGGGCGGCAGCGTCCAGGCCGACGGCGGCGCCCTGGAGCCACAGCACGCGCGCCGCGGCGGCCAGCGGCACCAGCGCGATCGCGCACTGCGCCGCCGTGTAGTGGCCGGCCACCAGGCCCGGCACCATGCCGGAATACAGCTGGCGCTCGAAAGGGGTGACCAGCATTACGTCGGCGTCTGGCAGCGGCTCGCGCGCCAACGCCTGCAGCACGTGCACGTGGGCGTGGCCGCCGCCGAGCAGGACCAGGCGCCGGGTCATGACGCGGGACGAACGAGCCGCGTCACGGCGCGAACTCCAGCCCCTGGACATGGGCCACCGAATGGCCGCCGGTGTTGTCGGCGTCGGCGGCCACGATCACCGCCGTCAGCGGCGGCACCACCGCGGTCTCGTCGCCGAAGGCCCGCAGGAAATCGGCGGCGACGTCGCGGCTTTCCTGCAGCCAGGCGCCGGCGGCGTCGCTGCCGTTGCGCAGCACGATGAAGCGCGCGCGGCGCGAGTAAGCGTTGTCGATCAGCGCACCGCGCTCCTCGGCACCGGCCCACACCCAGCACAGCGTCGCCGCAGGCAGGGCCTCGCTGCTGCGCGAGCGCGCCAGCCGCAGCAGCTGCCGTTCGATGAAGGGCACGGCCTCCAGCGGCAGGTCGAAACTCAGGCACACCTTCACGGCGGCGTCGTCGCCGGCCTTGCGGCGCAGGTCGACTGCGCGGTTGGGCTGCTGCAGGCGCCAGTCCCAGCGCAGCGTGCGCGGCGCCTGCACGCCCGGCAGCGTGTGCACCAGGTTGCCGTACGACGCCGCGGCTTCGATGCGCAGCGCCGGGCGCCCGGCCACGGTCTCGGCGCTGTAGCGCGTGACCGGAGGTTTCTGGTCGGGCAGCGTCGCGACCCGCCAGCCCGCGCCGACCGCGCCAGGCGCGTCGACCAGCGGCGGCAGCGCCGGCGGCGCCGCGACGGCGCACGGCGCAGACAGCACGGCCAGCGCGGCGAAGACGGCGGCCGCGCAGCCGCCCGTGGGCGGCCGGTCAGGCACGGCGCCAGGCATGGAATCTTTCCACCCAGCGCAGCAGCGCCAATGGCTGGTGCGCGCGCTTCCAGTCGCCGGCGGCGTACTTGTTGGCCTCGGCCAGCGTCGGGTAGGTGTGGATGGTGCCCAGGATCTTGTTCAAGCCCAGGCCGTGCCTCATGGCCAGCACGAACTCGGCCAGCAGGTCGCCGGCGTGCGCGCCGACGATGGTCACGCCCAGGATCCGGTCCTTGCCCGGCACCGTGAGCACCTTGACCCAGCCGTGCGCGGCGCTGTCGGCAATGGCGCGGTCGAGCTCGTCGATGCCGTAGCGCGTGAGCTCGTAGGCCACGCCCTGCGCGCGCGCCTCCTGCTCGTTGAGGCCGACGCGTGCCACCTCGGGGTCGATGAAGGTGCACCAGGGAATCACCGAGTAGTCGGCCTTGAACCTCTTGAATCCGCCGAACAGTCCGTTGACCGCCGCAGTCCAGGCCTGGTGCGCGGCGACGTGGGTCAACTGGTAAGGCCCGGCGACGTCGCCGGCGGCCAGGATGTTCGGGAACATCGTCTGCAGGTGGTCGTCGGTGGGCAGCGTGCGCTGCACCGCGATGCCGAGTTCCTCGAGGCCGAAACCGGACAGCCGTGCCACGCGGCCCACGGCGCACAGCAGCACGTCGAAGGCGAGGCGCGTTTCCTGCCCGCCGGCAGCGACGACGATGTACTTCTCGTTGCCCACCTTCTCGCAGCGCAGCGCCTGGTGGCCGGTGAGCACGGCCACGCCGTCGTCCTGCAGCGCCTGCCGCGCGAAGGCCGAGACGTCCTCGTCCTCGCGCAGCAGCAGGCGCGGTGCCATCTCGATCACGGTGACCTTCGAGCCCAGGCGGGCGAAGGCCTGCGCCAGCTCGCAGCCGATCGGCCCACCGCCCAGCACCACCAGCCGCGCGGGCAGTTCGCGCAGGTCCCACAGCGTGTCGCTGGTGAGGCAGCCCACGTCCTCCAGGCCCGGCAGCGGCGGTACGAAAGGCCGCGCGCCGGTGGCGACGACGATGCACCGCGTGGCCAGCACTTGCGTGCTGCCGTCGTCGCGTGTGATCTGCACGTGCCAGGGGTCGACGATCTTGGCCTGGCCGATCTGCACGTCGACACCCAGCGCGGTGTAGCGCTCGACCGAGTCGTGCGGCTCGATCGCACGCACGACGGCGGCGACGCGTTCCATGACCTGCGCGAAATCGAGCCTGAACTCGGCTTGCGCGATGCCGTAGTCGGCGCTGTGGCGAATCTGTCGCGCCAGCGTGGCGGTTCTGATGAGCGCCTTGCTCGGCACGCAGCCGTAGTTGAGGCAGTCGCCACCCATCTTGTGGCTTTCCACCAGCGTCACCTTGGCCTTCACGGCTGCAGCGATGTAGGCCGTGACCAGCCCGGCGGCGCCGGCGCCGATGACGACCATGTTGCGGTCGTAGCGCTTCGGCTCGAGGTGGGCCCAGCGGGCATAGACGCGCCGCGCCTGCACCGCGTCGACGATCTTCCTGGCGACGAGCGGGAACAGCCCCAGCAGCACGAAGGAGACCAGCAGGCCGGGCGAGAGGATGCCCTGCAGCGAGTCGATGCGTGCCAGCTGCGTGCCGGCGTTGACGTAGACGAGGGTGCCGGCGAGCATGCCGAGCTGGCTGACCCAGTAGAAGGTCGCCGCCTTCATCTGCGTCAGCCCCATCAAGAGGTTGATGACGAAGAACGGGAACAGCGGCACCAGGCGCAGCGTGAACAGGTAGAACGGGCCCTCGCGTGCGATGCCCTTGTCGATGTCGGCCAGGCGTGCGCCGAAGCGGGCCTGCACGCTGTCGCGCAACACGTAGCGCGCCACCAGCATGGCCAGCGTGGCGCCGATGCTCGACGCAAACGACACCACCATGGTGCCGACGAGCAGCCCGAATACCGCGCCGCCGGCCAGCGTCATGATCACCGCACCGGGCAGCGACAGCGCCGTCACCGCGACGTAGATCGCGAAGTAGCTGCCCAGCACGGCCGCCGGGTGCTGGGCATACAGCGCGGCAAGCTGGTCCTGCGCGCCCTTGACGTAGGCCAGGCTGAAGTAGCGGCCGAGGTCGAACGCGAAGTAGGCCGCCACCAGCAGCGCCAGCAGCAGCAGAAGGCCGATCTTGCGTGGGTTCACCCGCGTTCCTTCGATGACATGGTCAGCAGGGCAGGCACGTCACGACTCGGCGCCACCGCTGACGCGCAGGTCGGTGGCCGTGGTCAGTGTCGTCTGCAGGGCCACCCGCAGCCCCTGCACCAGCGTGGCCAGGGGCAGGCTCGGCGGCGCCGGCACGGTGTACCGCACCGCCGCCTGTTCGGGCAACAGCGGCAGGTGCATGAAACCGGCGCGCACGCCGGGCTGCTGCCGCAGCGCATGCATGAGACCGTAGAAGACATGGTTGCAGACGAAGGTGCCGGCGGTCTGCGACACCGACGCCGGCAGGCCGGCCGCGCGCAGCGCGGCGACGATGGCCTTGACGGGCAAGGTGCTGAAGTAGGCCGCCGGCCCGCCGGCGACCACCGGCTCGTCGATCGGCTGGCGGCCGGCGTTGCAGGGGATGCGCGCATCGTCGACGTTGATCGCGATGCGTTCGGGCGAAAAGTCGCTGCGCCCGCCGGCCTGGCCCAGCGCGACCACGACCCGGGGCTGCAGCCGGTCGAGCCCGGATCGCAGCAGTTCGATCGCGTCGCCGAAGACACACGGCAGACACAGTGCGTGCACGCTGGCGCCGGCGATGGTCTCGCCCTGCAACGTCCGCGCCACTTCCCAGGACGGGTTGACGGATTCGCCGTCGAAGGGCTCGAAGCCGGTGAGCAGGATGCGCGGTGAGGTCATGCGGCGGGTTCTCGTGTCCAGGGCCCACGCACCATACCGTCAAAGTGCGGCCCGTGCGCGCGGCCGGCCTGGCCGCCAGCCGAAACCCCACCCCCGCTGCTTGTCGATCGATCGCGAGTCCGCCTCAACCGGCCGGTGCGCCGTAGCCCCCACCCCCCGGCGTCTCGACCACGAACACGTCGCCCGGCTGCATCGCCGCCGAGCCGATGTGGCCCAGCATCTCGACGCTGCCGTCAGCGCGCTCGATGCGGTTGATGCCGACGGCACCCGGCTCACCACCGGCCATGCCGAAGGCCGGCACGATGCGGCCGTTGCTGAGGATAGCCGCCGTCATCGGCTCCAGGAAGCGCACGCGGCGCACGCCGCCGTCGCCGCCGTGCCAGCGCCCGGCGCCGCCCGAACCGCGGCGGATGGCGTAGCTGTCCAGGCGCACCGGGAAGCGGAACTCCAGCACCTCGGGGTCGGTCAGGCGCGAGTTGGTCATGTGCGTCTGCACGACGCTGGTGCCGTCGAAGCCGCCGACGACGCGGCCGGCGTCGTCTTTCCAGGCCCCGGCGCCGCTGCCGCCGGAGATCGTCTCGTAATACTGGTGCGTCTGGTTGCCGAAGGTGAAGTTGTTCATCGTGCAGGGGCTGGACGCCATCACGCCCAGGGCGCCGTACAGCGCGTTGGTGACGCAGCTCGACGTTTCCACGTTGCCGGCCACCACGGCCGCGGGCGGACGCGGGTTGAGCATGCAGCCCTCGGGAACGATCACACGCAGCGGTTTCAGGCAGCCGGCGTTGAGCGGGATGTCGTCGTCGACCAGCGTGCGAAAGACGTACAGCACCGCCGCCATCGTCACCGCCTTGGGCGCGTTGAAGTTGTTCGGCAGCTGCTCGCTGGTGCCGGCGAAGTCGATCGTGGCTGCGCGCTCGGCCTGCTGCACCGTGACCTGGACATGGATGCGCGCACCGTTGTCCAGCGGCAGCGTGAATTCACCATCCTTCAGGGCGGTGATGACGCGGCGCACCGACTCCTCGGCGTTGTCCTGGACGTGGCGCATGTAGGCCACGACCGTGTCGCGGCCGAACTGCGCGACCATCGCGTGCAATTCCTGCACGCCCTTCTCGTTGGCCGCGATCTGCGCCCGCAGGTCGGCCAAGGTCTGCTGCGGGTTGCGCGCCGGCCAGGGACCGCTGCGCAAGCGTGCCAGCAGCTCGTCTTCGCGCAGGGTGCCGTCGCGGACGAGCAGGAAGTTGTCGAATAGCACGCCTTCTTCGGCGATGGTGGTGCTGAACGGCGGCATCGACCCCGGCGTGCTGCCACCGATGTCGGCGTGGTGGCCGCGGCTGGCGACATAGAAGCTGGGCCGGCGGACGCCGGCGTCCAGCTCGAGATACACCGGCGTCACCACCGTCACGTCCGGCAGGTGCGTGCCGCCGTGGTAGGGATCGTTGAGCACGTAGACGTCACCCGCCTGCATCGCGGGGTTGCGCGCGATCACCGTCTTGATGCTCTCGCTCATGCTGCCCAGGTGCACCGGCATGTGCGGCGCATTGGCGATGAGCTGGCCCTGGGCGTCGAACAATGCGCACGAGAAGTCGAGCCGCTCCTTGATGTTCACCGAGTAGGCGGTGTTCTGCAGCCGCAGACCCATCTGCTCGGCGATGTTCATGAACAGGTTGTTGAAGACCTCCAGCATCACCGGGTCGGCTTCCGTGCCGATGGCGTGCTGCGTCGCGCGCGGCAGCACACGTTGCAGTTCGAGCGGGCCGGCGCTCGTCAACCGCGCCTGCCAGCCGGGTTCCACCACCGTCGTCGCGTTGCGCTCGGCGACGATGGCCGGGCCGTCGATCAAGACGCCGGGCCGCAGCGATTCACGCGCGTACAGGCCGGCGTCGAGCCAAGCGCCGCAGTACATGCGCACCGTGGCGTCGGGCACGGCGCGGTGCGGCGGCGGCTCGCAGCCGCCGGCCGCCGCCTCGAAGCGTTCGCCGGCGCCCACCGCTTCCACCGAGACGGCTTCGATCACCAGCGGGCGGTCGGGCATCAGGAAGGCAAAGCGCTGCCGGTAGCCGGCTTCGAATTCGCGCCCGATCTCTTCCAGCGTCCCGAACGGCACCACCAGCGCCGTGTCGGTGCCCTGGTAGCGCACGTGCACGTGCCGACGCAGTGCGATCGCCGGCGCCGCCACGCCCTGGCTCGCCAATTCGTCGCTCGCCGCTGCGCCCAGTTCCGACAGGCGGGCCGCGGCGGCGGCCAGGCCGGCGTCGTCCAGCGGCCGCTCGATCGACGCTTCGCGCATCGCGATCTGGTCGGCCAGCCCCATGCCGTAGGCGCTGAGCACACCCGCCAGCGGATGCACGAAGACCCGGCTCATGCCCAGCGCGTCGGCCACCCCGCAGGCGTGCTGGCCACCGGCGCCGCCGAAGCACTGCAGCGTGTACTGCGTGACGTCGTAGCCGCGCGCCACCGAGATGCGCTTGATCGCATTGGCCATGTTCTGCACCGCGATCTGCAGGTAGCCCGTGGCCAGCGACTCGGGCGTCACGGCGCGGCCGGTGTCGGCACTCACGCGCGCGGCCAGCGCGTCGAACAGCTGCGCCACGCCGTCGCGGTCCAGCGCCTCGTCGGCCGCCGGGCCGAAGACGCGCGGGAAGTACGCCGGCTGGATCTTGCCCAGCAGCACGTTGGCGTCGGTGGTGGCCAGCGGCCCGCCGCGGCGGTAGCTCGCCGGGCCGGGGTTGGCGCCGGCCGACTCGGGGCCGACGCGCAGCCGCGCGCCGTCGAAGCCGAGGATCGACCCGCCACCGGCGGCCACGGTGTGGATGCTCATCATCGGCGCGCGCATGCGCACGCCCGCCACCAGGGTTTCGAAGGCGCGTTCGAAAGCGCCGGCGTAGTGGCTGACGTCGGTGCTGGTGCCGCCCATGTCGAAGCCGATCACCTTGTGGTGCCCTGCCGCCACCGCGGTGCGCACCATGCCGACGATGCCGCCGGCGGGGCCGGACAGGATGGCGTCCTTGCCCTGGAAGTGGTGCGCCTCGGTCAGGCCGCCGCTGCTTTGCATGAAGAACAGGCGCACCCCCGGCATCTGCGCCGCCACTTGCTCGACGTAGCGGCGCAGGATGGGGCTCAGGTAGGCGTCGACGACCGTGGTGTCGCCGCGCGAGACCAGCTTCATCAGCGGGCTCACCTCGTGCGAGGCGCTGACCTGGGTGTAGCCGACCTCGCGTGCCAGCACCGCCGCCGCCTGCTCGTGCGCCGGGTAGCGGTAGCCGTGCATGAAGACGATGGCGCAGGCGCGGATGCCGGTGTCGAAGGCGGCCTGCAGATCGGCGCGCAAGGCCGTTTCGTCCAGCGGCAGCAGCGGCTCGCCATGGGCGCCGACACGCTCGCGCGCCTCCACCACGCGTTCGTACAGCAGTTCGGGCAGCACGATGTGGCGGTCGAACAGTCGCGGCCGCGCCTGGTAGGCGATGCGCAGCGCGTCGCGAAAGCCCTGCGTGGTGACGAGCAGCGTGCGATCGCCCTTGCGCTCGAGCAAGGCGTTGGTGGCCACCGTGGTGCCCATCTTCACGCACTCCACCTGCGCCGCCGTGATCGGCGCGCCGGCGGGCAGGCCGAGCAGGCGCCGGATGCCTTCGACGGCGGCATCGGGGTACTGCTCGGGGTTCTCGCTCAGCAACTTGAGCGTATGCAGTTCGCCGCCCGGGGCGCGGCCCACGACGTCGGTGAAGGTGCCGCCGCGGTCGATCCAGAACTGCCAGCGTGATGGCATCGGGTGCTTCCTGTCGTCCTTGGGGTCTGCTGGCGACCGCAGGTCGTCACAAGGACGACGCCGCCCGCGCCGCCTGGTCGTACATGCCCGACATCGTGCGCAGCAGGCGCGCGAGGTCACCGATGCCCGCGTTGAGCTGGGTGTCCAGGCTGCCCACCAGGCACTGTTCGCGCACCTCGCGGTATTGCCGCACGAGCGACTCGCCCAGCGGCGTCGGGCTGTAGAAGACTTCCTTGCCCTGCTTGCCGGCCACGGCCAGGCCGGCGGCGACGAGCTTCTTCAGCGAGTAGGCCACGACGTGGGTGTCTTCGTAGTTGAGCATGAAGCCGATGTCGGCCAGCTTCTTGTTGCGGGCACGGTGGCACAGGTGGTGCACCAGCAGCACGTCGGTGATCGTCAGGTCGGGGCAGCCCGCCGCGGCCATGCAGCGCACTGCCCAGCGCGAGAATGCATTCCAGGCCACGATGAGGCCGAACTCGAACTCCGACAGCTCCATGCTGCGCGGCGACACCAGGTGCGACGACGACACGATGCCCGCCTGCGGCGCGTCGGGCCTCGCGGCAGCGGCTGCAGCAGTGCTTGCGGGCTTGCGTGGCATCGGGGTTTCCACCAAAACGTCGAAGATTTATTGACAATTTATCTGAATCGTTTCTAGACTGCAATGCACCTGAGGCAAACCCCGAGGTCGCCGGAATGACGCCGACCGCGGCCCGCTTCATTCCCGTGTCCCGCGCAGCCCCAACCTCACAGGAGTGACGATGAAACTGTCTTCTCTGCTGACCGCAGCCGCCCTGGCCACGGCCGTTTCGGCGCAGGCCCAGACCAAGTGGGACCTGCCCGCCGCCTACCCGACCGCCAACTTCCACAGCGTGAACCTGCAGCAGTTCGCCGACGACGTCGACAAGGCCAGCGGCGGCAAGCTGAAGATCACCGTGCACGCGGGCGCGTCGCTGTTCAAGGCACCCGAGATCAAGCGCGCGGTGCAGGGCGGGCAGGCACAGATCGGCGAGATCCTGCTCGTGAATTTCCAGAACGAATGGCAGCTCTACGGTGCCGACGGCCTGCCCTTCCTGGCCGACAGCTACGCGACGGCCAACAAGCTGTGGCAGGCTCAGAAGCCGCTGCTCGACAAGAAGCTCGGCGAGCAGGGCATGACGGTCCTGTATGCGGTGCCATGGCCGCCGCAGGGCATCTATACCAAGAAGCCGATCAGCTCGGCCGCCGACCTCAAGGGCGTGAAGTGGCGCGCCTACAGCCCGGCCACCTCGCGCATCGCCGAGCTCGTCGGCGCGCAACCCGTGACGGTGCAGGCCGCCGAGTTCGCGCAGGCACTGGCCACGGGCGTGGTCGAGAGCACGATGACTTCGGGCGCAACCGGTGTCGACAGCAAGCTCTACGAGCACCTGAAGTACTACTACGACACCCAGGCCTGGCTGCCGAAGAACGCGGTCATCGTCAACAAGGCGGCCTTCAACGCGCTGGACAAGGCGACGCAGGACGCCGTGCTCAAGGCCGCCGCCGACGCCGAAGTGCGCGGCTGGAACGCCAGCCAGCGCGTCAACACCGAGACGCTGGACAAGCTCAAGGCCAATGGCATGCAGGTGTTGCCGCCGCCGCCGCAGCTCAAGACCGACCTGGCCAGGATCGGCGAGACCATGCTCAAGGAGTGGACGGACAAGGCCGGTGCCGAGGGCAAGCAGCTGACCGAGGCCTTCCGCAAGTAAGCGCTCGATGCGCGCTGGCCTCGACGCACCGCCCGGCGCGCTGCGCCGGGCGCTGGACGCCCTCTACGACGGGGCCGCCTGGCTGGCGGCCCTGTTCATGATCGGGCTGCTGGCGATGGTGCTGCTGTCGATAGCCAGCCGGCAGCTGCACTTCCACGTCCCCGGCACCGATGCCTACGCCGGCTACCTGATGGCGGCGGCCGGCTTCCTGGCGCTGGCGCACACGCTCAAGCGCGGCGAGCACATCCGCGTCACGCTGCTGCTGTCGATGCTGAAGGGCAGGCCGCGGCGCGCCCTGGAGATCTGGTCGCTGGCCGCAGCCAGCCTGCTGGCAGGGCTGTCCGCCTTCTATTCGTGCCGGCTGGCCTGGCAGTCGCACCTCTTCAACGACATCTCCACCGGCAACGACGCCACGCCGCTGTGGTTGCCGCAGCTGTCGATGGCAGCGGGCACGGTGATCCTGACCGTCGCCTTCATCGACGAACTGGTGCTGGAACTGCGCGGCCGGCGCACGCATGGCACCGGCGAGGAGTCCACGCGCAATGAGTGACCTCTGGATCATGGTCCTGCTGGTCGCGACGCTGTTCCTGATTCTCGGCAGCGGGGTCTGGATCGGCCTCACGCTGTCGGGCGTGGCCTGGATCGGCATGCAGCTGTTGAGCTCGCGCCCGGCCGGCGACGCGATGGCGGTCACGATCTGGGGTTCGGCCTCGAGCTGGACACTCACCGCACTGCCGCTGTTCGTCTGGATGGGCGAGATCCTGTTCCGCACCCGGCTCAGCCAGGACATGTTCCGCGGGCTGGCGCCCTGGATGCAGGGGCTGCCCGGGCGGCTGCTGCACGTCAACGTGGTCGGCTGCGCGATCTTCGCCGCGGTCTCGGGGTCGAGCGCGGCCACCTGCGCCACCATCGGCCGCATGAGCCTGCCCGAGCTCGACAAGCGCGGCTACCCCGACGGCCTGGCGATCGGCTCGCTGGCCGGCGCCGGCACGCTGGGGCTGCTGATCCCGCCGTCGATCATCATGATCGTCTACGGCGTCAGCGCCGAGGTCTCGATTGCGCAGCTGTTCATCGCCGGGGTCTTTCCGGGGCTGCTGCTGGCGCTGCTGTTCTCGGGCTGGATCGCCCTGTGGGCGCTGCGCCACCCGCACCTGGTGCCGCCGGCCGACGCGCCGATGAGACTGGGCGCCAAGCTGCGTGAGTCGCGCCACCTGATCCCGGTGCTGTTGCTGATCGCCGCCGTGCTGGGCAGCATCTACGCCGGCGTGGCCACCGCCACCGAAGCCGCGGCCATCGGCGTGCTGGGGGCCCTGGTGATCTCGGCGCTGCAGGGCACGCTGACCTGGAAGACCTTCACGCAGTCGCTGCTGGGCGGCACGCGGCTGTACTGCATGATCGCGCTGATCCTCGCCGGTGCCGCCTTCCTGACGCTGAGCATGGGCTACATCGGCCTGCCGCGCCACCTGGCCGAATGGATCGGCGGCCTCGGACTGTCGCAGGCGCAGATGTTGCTTGCGCTGATGCTGTTCTACATCCTGCTGGGCTGCTTCCTCGACGGCATCTCGATCGTCGTGCTGACCATGGGCGTCATCCTGCCCACCATCCAGAAGGCCGGCATCGACCCGCTGTGGTTCGGCATCTTCGTCGTGCTGGTGGTCGAGATGGCGCAGATCACGCCCCCGGTGGGATTCAACCTGTTCGTGCTGCAGGGCATGACGCGGCGCGAGATCGGCTGGATCGCGCGCGTGACCTTCCCCTTCTTCCTGCTCATGGTCGCCGCGGTGGTGCTGATCTATGCCTTTCCGCAGATCGTGACTTTCCTGCCGGCGCAGATGCGCCCCTGACGGCGTCGGCCCTGCGCCGCCGCAGAACTGCGGCCCTGCAGCGGCGCTTTTCGCGGTCTAGGCCCCGACGCGGCGACCCATACTTTCCTCGAACGCCGTCAGGCAGGGTACGCCTTGCGCACGGCCCGTCGGCAACGAGGAAGCCATGACAGACCTGTCCCACCCGCCCCTGAACCGGCTGCCGCAGGCGGACGACGCTTACGCCTGGCCGACCCCCGATGTGGCCGGCTACCCGGCGCCGACGGCGTCGCCGCTGCCGCCGGCGTGCCAGGTCGAGGGCCTCAACGGCAAGGTGCTCGAAGGCCGCCTGGTCCTGTTCGACCCGGCGAACGCGCTGCTGCAGCTGCAGGTGGTCGACTCGCGCGCGCCGCTGAACCTGCGCTTCGAGCAGTTTCGTCGCCTGCGGTTGCGCCAGCCCCTGGCGGCGCAGCCTGCCCCGCAAGACACACCCGACCCGGCCGCCGCGCGGCCGCTGCAGCGCTTCAGCGTCCAGCTGCACGGCGCCGCGGCGTGGGAAGGCAAGACGCTGGGCCACCGCGAGGAGCCCTGGGGCCTGTTCCTGTTCGAACCGCTGGACGACAAGGGCGCGCTGCGGCGCTGGTTCGTTCCGCGCACGGCATACAGCAGTGCCGAGATCGGCCTGCGCATCGGCGAGGCGCTGGTGGCGCAGAACGTCGCCACGCCCGAGCAGGTGCGCGAGGCCCTGTCCGAGCAGCAGGCACTGCGCGCGCGCAAGCTCGGCGACCTGCTGGTGATGCACCAGATCATCACCCACGACGAATTGACCGCCGCCATCGAGCGCCAGGCGCGCATGCCGATGGTGCGCATCGGCGAGGCACTCACGGCGCTGGGCTACATCACCGAGGAGCAGCTGGACGAGGCGCTCGAGCAGCAGCGCAGCGACCGCAGCGTGCCGCTGGGCGAGCTGCTGCTGCGCAAGGGTTTCGTCTCGCGGGCCGACCTGCAGACCGCGCTGGCGCGCAAGATGGGCTACCCGCTGGTCGACGTGGTCCAGTTCCCGGCCGACATCGAGGCCGTGGCGCGCCTGCCGCACGCCGTCGCCGTGCGCGTGCCGGCGCTGCCGCTGCTGGTGCGCGCCGGACGCCTGGTGGTGGCGATGGCCGATCCCACCAACCGCGCGGCCATCGACGAGATCGAGTTCGCCGCGCAGTGCAAGGTGGTGCCGGTGTTGTCGCTGGCCGGCGGCCTGGCCATGGCCATCGCCCGCGCCTACGAGAAGATCGGCGTCACCGCCCACGCCTCGCACGGCGACGGTGACGCCGGCCTGGGCATCGATTTCGAGCCCGGCGACGCCAGCAAGCTGCTGGCGTCGATGGAACGCGTCGAGGCCGGCTCGGAAGACGACGAAGACGTGTCGATCGAGCAGTCCGACAACTCGCTCGTGCGGCTGATCAACTCGATGGTGCTGGAAGCCAACAACCAGGGCGTGTCCGACATCCACATCGAATGCCCGGCGGGCCGCGAGAAGGTGCGCATCCGCTTCCGCAGGGACGGCCAGCTGCGGCCCTACCTGGAACTGCCGCACACCTACCGCAATGCGGTCGTCGCACGCATCAAGATCATGTGCGACCTCGACATCAGCGAACGCCGCAAGCCGCAGGACGGCAAGATCAACTTCGCCAAGTTCGTGCAGGGCATGCGGCTCGAACTGCGCGTGGCCACCATCCCGACGCTGGGCAACCGCGAAGACGTGGTGCTGCGCCTGCTGACCTCGAGCAAGCCGATCCCGCTTGACAAGCTGGGCCTGAGCCCGGCCAACCTGGAACGCTTCAAGGTCGCCATCCAGCGCCCTTACGGCATGCTGCTGTGCGTCGGCCCCACGGGATCGGGCAAGACGACGACGCTGCATTCGGCCCTGGGCAGCATCAACACCCCCGATCGCAAGATCTGGACCGCCGAGGACCCGATCGAGATCACCCAGCCCGGGCTGCGCCAGGTGCAGGTCAACCCGCGCATCGACTGGACCTTCGCCAAGGCGCTGCGCGCCTTCCTGCGCGCCGATCCCGACGTCATCATGGTCGGCGAGATCCGCGACAAGGAAACGGCACAGGTTGCCGTGGAGGCCTCGCTCACCGGCCACCTGGTGCTGTCCACGCTGCACACCAACAGCGCGCCCGAGACGGCGACACGCCTGATCGACATGGGCATGGACCCCTTCAACTTCGCCGACGCGCTGCTCGGCGTGCTGGCGCAGCGCCTGGTGCGCAGGCTGTGCACGCATTGCCGCGAGCCCCACGTCGCCAGCAGCGCCGACGAGGTCGAGCTGCTGAACGACTACATGTACACCCTGGCCGGCGTGGCGAAGGCGCCCGCCGCCGCCGACGTGCTGGCCGGCTGGCGGCAGCGCTTCGGCACCGACGACCGGCTCACGCTCTACAAGCGCGTCGGCTGCGACCACTGCGACAAGACCGGCTACCGCGGCCGCGCCGGGATCCACGAGCTGATGATGATCTCGCGCTCGCTGCGCCACCTCATCCAGACCGGTGCGCGCGCCGAGGAAATCCTGCGCCACGCCCTCGCCGACGGCATGCAGACCTTGCGCCAGGACGGCATCGAAAAGGTGCTGGCCGGCGTGACGACGATCGAGGAAGTGCGGGCCAATTCCTAGCCCGGTTGCGGATCGGTCAGCGCCCGCTGGCGGCACCGGCCTGCGACCCGGCCGGGCCGGGCTCGGCCGCCCGCGGCCGAGGTGCGCGCGGCGCGCCGGCGCCCGCTCAGGGTTATGCCTAGGCTTGCATAGGTTGTCGCTGCCCACAATCGTCGGGTGGCCCGGAATCGGGGGCATTCGCGCCCGTCTGCGGCCCAGCCACCGAACGAAAGCGGAGTCACGGCAACATGCAAAAGAGCCTCCACATCAACGCCGAAAAGTGCACCGGCTGCCTGCAGTGCGAAATGGCCTGTTCGTACGAGAACTACGGCGTCTTCGCGCCGGCCAAGTCGCGCATCAAGGTCTTCGACTTCCACGCAACCGGGCGCAAGGTGCCCTACACCTGCACGCAGTGCGACGAAGCCTGGTGCCTGCATGCCTGCCCGGTGGAGGCGATCACCATCGACCGCCTGACCGGCGCCAAGATCGTCAACGACAGCACCTGCGTCGGTTGCAAGGTGTGCACCATCGCCTGCCCCTTCGGCACCATCAACTACGTGCAGGAAACCGGCAAGGTGCAGAAATGCGACCTCTGCTTCGGCGAGCCGGCCTGCGCCGAAGCCTGCCCCACCGGCGCCATCACCTACATCGACGCCAACTGGACCGGCCTGGACAAGATGCACGCCTGGGCCGACAAGCTCGGCAACCAACCCGCAGCCTGAGGAGCAAACAACATGTCTTGGGCAGGAAAGATCCTTCGCGTCAACCTCACCACCGGCAACGTCAAGTCCGAGCCGCTGAACATGGAATGGGCGCGCGCCTACCTCGGCTCGCGCGGCCTGGCCACCAAGTACCTGGTCGAGGAAATGGACCCCAAGGTCAACCCGCTGTCGGCCGAGAACAAGATCATCTGGGCCACCGGCCCGCTCACCGGCACCATGGCCTCCACCGGCGGGCGCTACACGGTGGTCACCAAGGGCCCGCTGACCGGCGCCATCGCCTGCTCCAACTCGGGCGGCTACTGGGGCGCCGAGCTGAAGATGGCCGGCTGGGACATGGTCATCTTCGAGGGCGCGTCGAGCAAGCCGGTGTACCTGGCGATCCAGGACGGTGAAGCCGCACTGCACGACGCCACGCACCTGTGGGGCAAGACGGTGTGGGAAACCGAAGCGGCGCTGAAGACGGCGCACCAGGACCCGCTGCTGCGCGTGTCCAGCATCGGCGCCGCCGGCGAGAACCAGGTGCTGTTCGCCGCCGTCGTCAACGACCTGCACCGCGCCGCCGGCCGCTCCGGCGTGGGCGCGGTGATGGGCAGCAAGAACCTGAAGGCGATCGCCGTGCGCGGCACCCTGGGCGTGGGCAACATCGCCAACCCCAAGGAGTTCATGAAGGTCACCTACGAGAAGAAGAAGATCCTGCACGACAACGCCGTCACCGGCCAGGGCCTGCCCACCTACGGCACGCAGGTGCTGATG
>CAYJOA010000058.1:0-24532 GCA_964371495.1 uncultured Rubrivivax sp. | reverse complement strand
CTCCCACACCGTCATGCCGATCAGCATCAGCACGATGCAGGTGAAGAACACCGCCACCGGGGTCGTCCAGGCCATCCACTCGAACATCGTCGTTTCCCCCGCGCCGCTCAGACACGCCCCATCGCGAAGCCCTTGGCGATGTAGTTGCGCACGAACCAGATCACGATCGCTCCGGGAACGATGGTCAGCACGCCGGCGGCGGCCAGCACGCCCCAGTCCATGCCCGACGCCGACACCGTGCGCGTCATGGTGGCCACGATCGGCTTGGCGTTCACGCTCGTGAGCGTGCGTGCCATCAGCAGTTCGACCCAGCTGAACATGAAGCAGAAGAAGGCCGCCACGCCGACGCCGGCCTTGATGAGCGGGATGAAGATCGTGATGAAGAAACGCGGGAACGAGTAGCCGTCGATGTAGGCGGTTTCGTCGATCTCGCGCGGAATGCCGCTCATGAAACCTTCCAGGATCCACACCGCCAGCGGCACGTTGAACACCAGGTGCGCCATCGCCACCGCGATGTGGGTGTCCATCAGGCCGAGCGTCGTGTAGAGCTGGAAGAACGGCAGCAGGAACACCGCTGGCGGCGTCATGCGGTTCGTCAGCAGCCAGAAGAAGACATGCTTGTCGCCGAGGAAGCTGTAGCGCGAGAAGGCGTACGCCGCGGGCAGCGCCACCAGCAGCGAGATCACCGTGTTGATGGCGACGTAGACCATCGAGTTGATGTAGCCCGAGTACCAGGACGCGTCGGTGAAGATGGTCTTGTAGTGCTCGACGGTGAAGTCCAGCGGCCACAGGCTGAACGTCGACAGGATCTCCTCGTTCGTCTTGAACGACATGTTGACCATCCAGTACACCGGCAGGATCGTGAACACCAGGTACAGGCCGAGGAAGACGACCCGCTTCTCGAAGCGTCTAGCCATGACCGGCCCCGTTCTCGTCGTGCGTGCCGACGCGCTGCATCCAGTTGTAGAGCACGAAGCACAGCAGCAGGATGATCAGGAAGTAGATCAGCGAGAAGGCGGCCGCCGGGCCGAGGTCGAACTGGCCGACCGCCTTCTGCGTCAGGTACTGGCTGAGGAAGGTGGTCGCGTTGCCCGGGCCGCCGCCGGTCAGGACGAAGGGCTCGGTGTAGATCATGAAGCTGTCCATGAAGCGCAGCAGCACGGCGATCATCAGCACGCCGCGCAGCTTGGGCAGCTGGATGTAACGGAATACCGCGAACTTGGAAGCGCCGTCGATGCGCGCCGCCTGGTAGTAGGCGTCGGGGATGGCACGCAGCCCGGCGTAGCACAACAGCGCCACCAGCGGCGTCCAGTGCCAGACGTCCATCAGCAGCACCGTGAGCCAGGCGTGCGTGGCGTCGCCGGTGTAGCTGTACTCGAAACCCAGGCTGGCCAGGGCGGCGCCCATCAGGCCGATGTCGGTGCGGCCGTAGATCTGCCAGATGGTGCCGACCACGTTCCACGGGATCAGCAGCGAGATCGCCACCGTCACCAGCACCGCCGACGACCGCCAGCCGGTGGCCGGCATCGACAGCGCCAGCGCGATGCCCAGCGGGATTTCCACCACCAGCACGCTGAGCGAGAAGACCAGCTGGCGCAGCAGCGCGCCGTGCAGTTCTTCGTCGCGCATCACGGCCTTGAACCACTCGGTGCCGACGAAGACCCGACGCTCGGGCGAGATGATGTCCTGCACCGAATAGTTGACCACCGTCATCAGCGGCACGATGGCCGAGAAGGCCACGCACAGGATCACGGGCAGGATCAGCAACCAGGCCTTCTGGTTGACCGGCTTCATGCGATCAACTCCTCGTTGCGGTAGTAGCAGGTGTGCGGGCCCACGACCTGCAGCCACACCGTCTCGCCGACGCCGGGGATCGCCTGTTCGGGGCTCAGCCGGGCACGCAGCACCTGTGCTTCGGCCGCCGGACCGAGCTGCGCCGTGACCAGCCAGTAGGTGCCGATGTCCTGCGCCTGGGTCACGACGCCCGGCACGGCGCCGGCGGCGCCGGCCGCCACCAGCCGCACGTGCTCGGGCCGCACGCCGAGCGTCAAGGGGTCCGGGCCACCGAGGCCGGCATCGGGGGCCGCCAGCGTGCAGCCGGCGACCTCGATCTGCGATCCGGTGCCTCTGGCGGCCAGGAAGTTCATCCCCGGCGAGCCGATGAAGTGGCCGACGAAGGTGTGGCGCGGGCGCTCGAACAGTTCGCTGGCGCTGCCCGTCTGCACCGCGCGGCCGCGCATCATCACCACCACCTGCTGCGCGAACGTGAGCGCCTCGACCTGGTCGTGCGTGACGTAGATCAGCGTCAGCTTCAGTTCGTGGTGCACCTGCTTGAGCTTGCGCCGCAGCTGCCACTTCAGGTGCGGGTCGATGACGGTCAGCGGCTCGTCGAAGAGGACCGCCGAGACGTCCTCGCGCACCAGGCCGCGACCGAGCGAGATCTTCTGCTTGGCATCGGCCGCCAGGCCGGCGGCGCGTTTGTCGAGCTGGCCGCTCATGTCCAGCATCTCGGCGATCTGGGCCACGCGCTGCTTGATGCGCCCGGGCGCCACGCCGCGGTTGCGCAGCGGGAAGGCCAGGTTCTCGGCCACCGTCATGGTGTCGTAGATGACCGGAAACTGGAACACCTGGGCGATGTTGCGCTGCTGCGGGCTGAGCCGGGTCACGTCGCGCCCGTCGAAGCGCACGCTGCCCTGCGACGGCGTCACCAGGCCCGAGACGATGTTCAGCAGCGTCGTCTTGCCGCAACCCGAGGGCCCGAGCAGGGCATAGGCGCCGCCGTCGTCGAAGCTCATCTTCAAGGGCAGCAGCGCGTAGTCTTCGTCGCGCTGCGGGTGCGGCCGGTAGGCGTGGGCCAGGTCGAGGTCGATGCGGGCCATGTCAGTGCGTGCGCGCTGGCGCCAGCATCAGGTCGCCGCCGGCGTCGAACACGTAGACCTGCGTCGTGCTGACGTGCAGCGTGATCTTCTCGCCCAGCGTGAAGACGTGCACGCCGGGCAGTTGCGCCACCAGTTCGCCGACGGCGGTGTCGACGTGCAGGTAAGTGTCCGAGCCCGAAATCTCGGCCAGTTCCACGCTGCCGGGCAGGCCGAGGTCGCCGGGGCGCGGTTGCACGCGCAGTGCGCCGGCCCGGATGCCCACGGTCAGCGCCGGCGAAGCCGTCGTGACGCGGTCGGGTGGCAGCGACGCCGCGAGCAGCAGCCCCGACGGCAGCACGATGCCGCCCGGCGCAGCGCGGGCTGGGATCAGGTTCATCGGCGGGTCGCTGAAAGCGCGCGCCACGCGGATCGAGCGCGGCTGGTGGAAGACCTCGGCGGTGGCCCCGTACTGCAGCAATTCGCCGGCGTCCAGCACCGCCGTGTAGCCGCCCAGCAGCAGCGCCTCGGTGGGCTCGGTGGTGGCGTAGACGACGGTCGACTCGCCGCCGGCGAACAACGCCGACAACTCTTCGCGTAGCTCCTCGCGCAGCTTGTAGTCCAGGTTCACGAGCGGCTCGTCGAGCAGCATCAGCGGCGCCTTCTTGGCCAGTGCGCGTGCCAGCGCCACGCGCTGCTGCTGGCCGCCCGACAACTCGGCCGGCAGGCGGTTCAGGAAGGCTTCGATGTGCAGCTTGGCGGCCAGCTCGGCCACTCGGGCCTGCACGCCGGCACGGCCGAGCGCGCCCTGCAGCTTGAGCGGCGAAGCGATGTTGTCGGCCACCGTCAACGATGGGTAGTTGATGAACTGCTGGTAGACCATGGCCACGTTGCGCTTGCGCACCGGCATGCCGGTCACGTCACGACCATCGGCGACGACATGGCCCGCGCTCGGCGCATCGAGCCCGGCCATGATGCGCATCAGTGTCGTCTTTCCGGCCTGCGTGGCACCGAGCAGCACCGTCACGGCCCGCGGCACCAAGGTCAGGTCGCAGGCGTACAAGTGCGCGGCGGCACCGACACGCTGCTCGACGCCCTGGAGCATCAGCTCCACGCGGGCTCCCTGCCAGCCGCGCCTGCGGCCAGGCCCAGCGCTTCCCAGTGGGCGGCACACCAGTCCCGGACCCGGCCGCGCTGTGCTGCGTCGTAGTGCAGGCCGAGTTTGCTGCGTCGCCACAGCACGTCGTGTGCGCAGCGCGCCCACTCGTGGCGGTGCAGATAGTGAAGTTCGGCTTCGAACAGCCCCGGCGCCACTTCGGCGCCGAGTTCGCCGGTGCCGAGCACCATCTCGACGCGGGCGCCGTAAGCGCGTGCCAGCCGGCGCACCAGGCCGGCCGGCAGCGCCGGGTAGCGGGCGGCCACGGCCTGCAGGAAACGCTCGAAGTCGGTGTCGGGTCGTTGCGCGGCGCCGATCCAGGCGCCGAGGTCGCCGCCCGGCAGCGCCGCTTGTTCGGTCCAGGCGCCGCTGGCCGGGCGCAGCGGAGCTTGCAGCAGGTCGGCAGCCTCTTCGGACAGCTTGCGGAAGGCCGTCAGCTTGCCGCCCCACACGGTCAGCAGCGGTGCCTGCGTGGTGTCGAGCTCCAGGAAATAGTCGCGCGTCACCGCCGACGGGTCGCCCGAACCGTCGTCGAGCAGCGGGCGCACGCCCGAAAACGACCACACCACGTCGGCCGGCACCACCGGGCGCTCGAAGTAGCGGCTGGCCTGCTCGCAGAGGTAGCCGATCTCGCCGTCGTCGATGTGCGCGTCGTCGATGGCGCCCTGGAGTTCGACATCGGTGGTGCCGATGAGCGTGAAGTCGTCTTCGTACGGAATGGCGAAGACGATGCGTCGATCCGGGTTCTGGAAGATGTAGGCGTGGTCGTGGTCGAACATCCTGGGCACCACGATGTGACTGCCCTTCACCAGGCGCAGCGACTTGCGTTGCGGCACGTGCGCGTGCTCGGCCAGGAACTGCGCCGCCCAGGGGCCGGCAGCGTTGACCAGCGCGCGCGCGCTCAGGTCATGCGTGGCGCCACCGGCGCTGCGCAGGGTCGCCTGCCATTGGGTGGCCTGGCGCCGGGCGTCGATGCAGGCCGACCTGGTCAGCACCGTGGCGCCGCGCTCGGCGGCATCGATGGCGTTGAGCACCACCAGGCGGGCGTCGTCGACCCAGCCGTCGGAATAGACGAAGCCCTTGGTGAAGCGCTTCTTCAGCGGCGCGCCGATGGCATGGCCGCGCAGGTCGATCGCGCACGAGCCCGGCAGCACCTCGCGCCGCGCCAGGTGGTCGTACAGGAAGAGTCCGGCGCGGATCATCCAGGCCGGCCGCATCGACGGGTTGTGCGGCATCACGAAGCGCAGCGGGCGCATGATGTGCGGCGCGCGCCTGAGCAGCAGTTCGCGCTCGAGCAGCGACTTGCGCACCATGCCGAACTCGTAGTACTCCAGGTAACGCAGGCCGCCGTGGATCAACTTGGTCGACGACGACGAAGTGTGAGCGCCGAGGTCGTCCTTCTCGCACAGCACGACGCGCAGGCCGCGGCCGGCGAGATCGCGAGCGATGCCGGCGCCGTTGATGCCGCCGCCGACGACGAGCACGTCGCACGCTGCCGGCAGCGTGCTGGGTGCCACGGTGGCCGAAGTCGCGGTGGTCATGGCTCGAGGACAACGCGCAGACGCGTCGGCAAGGCGGTGACGACGGTGGGTTTGCTCACGTTCGTTTTCGTTTGATGATCGATTCTGTTCGTTATATCGCAATTCGACGCCCGAATAAACCCTAGACTGCATTCGGGATTGATCGTTTAGATTCGTATGCGATGAACCCCAGCCCAAGGCAGATCGAACTGATGGACGAGGTGCGGCGCCTGCGCAGCGTTTCGGTCGAGGCCCTGGCCGACCGCTTTGGCGTCACGCTGCAGACCGTGCGGCGCGACGTGCGCCTGTTGGCCGAAGCCGGCTTCCTGACGCGGTTTCACGGCGGTGTGCGGGTGCCGAGCTCGACCACCGAGAACATCGCCTACCGCCAGCGTCAGCAGCTCAACGACGGCGCCAAGCGCTGCATCGCCCGCGCGGTGGCTCAGGCGGTGCCCAACGGCTGCTCGCTGATCCTGAACATCGGCACCACCACCGAGGCCGTTGCGCAGGAGCTGCTGCACCACCGCGGCCTGCGCGTCATCACCAACAACCTGAACGTGGCGGCGATCCTGTCCGACAACCCCGACTGCGAGGTCATCGTCGCCGGCGGCGTGGTGCGTCACCGTGACCGCGGCATCGTCGGCGAGGTGACGGTCGACTTCATCCAGCAGTTCAAGGTCGACATCGGCATCATCGGCATCTCGGCGATCGAGGCCGACGGCACGCTGCGCGACTTCGACTACCGCGAGGTCAAGGTGGCGCGCGCCATCATCGAACAATCGCGCGAAGTCTGGCTGGCCGCCGACCACAGCAAGTTCAACCGGCCGGCGATGGTGGAACTGGGTCGCCTCGACCAGGTCGACGCCCTGTTCACCGACCAGCCACCACCCGAGCCTTTTCCCGCACTGCTGGCCGAAGCCGGCGTGGCCCTGACCGTGTGCCCGCCGTGACGGGCCTTTGGTGGCCTGCCACGGGTCGGTGACGCGCCCGGAGTCCGGCCGCGCCGGTGGCGCACGGGGCCGCGGCGGGCGCCGCGCGCCGACGCGTCAAGCCGCCTGCAGGCCTGGCCGCGTGAAAAGCATGAGCAGCCGCCCGTGCCAGCGTGACACCGCCGCCGGCGCCACCGCGCTCAGCACCGCGTCGTCGCCCAGCGCCGTCACCAGCACCGGCGTGCGGGCGTCGAAGCGGTGGCTCTGGCCGGGGTCGAGCGTGATGTCCTCGGGGCGGCCGTCGATCGTGATCCACAGCGTGCCGCGTTCGGCGCGCAGGCACCAGCCGTGCGGGTGCGGCAGGCGCAGCACGCGGTTGCGGCGCAGGCGGTGGATCGTCGGGGCGGGTGTGGGCGTCATGGTGGTCTCCAGGGAGGTCCGTTGGCATGCGCTGGATGAATCTCTGGCACGACCATTCGGAGTTCGTGCACCGATGATCGGTAGACGTGGCCGGCCTTTCAAGCGATGATTCGGAAGCGCTTGCATTCCTGGAAGTCATGCAAAGAGACCCCCGCCGCCTGCCGCCGCTGGATCGACTGGTGGTCTTCGACGCCGCGGCGCGCCACCTTTCCTTCACGCGCGCGGCGGCCGAGCGCTTCCTCACGCAGTCGGCGGTCAGCCGGCAGATCGCGGCCCTGGAAGAGGACCTCGGCGTGCCCTTGTTCAGGCGCCGCCACCGCGCGCTGGACCTCACCGACGACGGTCGCCGGCTGGCCGACGCCGTGGCCGTGGCGCTGGCCGGGCTGCGCGACACGGTGGCTTCGATCCGCGCGCCGCAGCGGCGCGAGGTGCTGGCGCTGACGACGACGCCCGGCCTGGCCTCGTTGTGGCTGATCCCGCGGCTGGCCGGCTTCCTGGCCACGTATCCGGGCGCCGACGTGCGCATCGACGCCACGCACGAGAAGCGCGCGCTGTCCGCCGAGGGTTTCGACATCGCGGTGCGCTATGCGCGCATCGGCAGCAGCGAAGGCACGCCGATGTTCGAGGAATCGGTGCAGCCGGTGTGCGCGCCGGCGCTGCTGGCGCGCGGCGCAGCGCCGCTGCGCACGCCGGCCGACCTGCGCGCGCACACGCTGCTGCAGGTGGCCACGCCGGGGGCGAACGGCATGCCGATCGAATGGCAAAGCTGGCTGCAGGCGGCCGGCGCCGGCGGCGTCGAACCGACCGCGATGCTGACCTTCACGCACTACGACAACGCGGTGGCAGCCGCGGTGGACGGCCAGGGCGTCGTGCTCGGCCGGCGGCCGCTGGTGGACCGGCTGCTGCGCCAGCGCAAGCTGGTGGCGCCGTTCCACGGCCAGACCTCGTCGGCGCGCGGCTATTTCCTGGTCGTCGAAGCGGCGGCGGCGCACAAGCCGGCGGTGCAGGCGCTGGCGGCCTGGCTGCTGGCGCAGGCGCGCCTGCCGGGCTGAGACTCGCGCATGACCGCTGCAGCGACACGGCGGCCGAACCGCGGGACAATCGCCCCGATGATCCAGCAGCGCACCCTCAAATCGCTCACGCGCGCCGTCGGCGTGGGCGTGCACAGCGGCCAGAAGGTCGAGCTGACGCTGCGGCCGGCGCCGCCCGACACCGGCATCGTCTTTCGCCGCACCGACCTGCCGGTGCCGGTGGACATTCGCGTCGATGCCATGGCGGTCAGCGACACGCGCATGGCCAGCACCATCAGCGCCGGCGGCGACCCCGGTGCGCCCAAGGTGCAGACCATCGAACACCTGATGTCGGCCTGCGCCGGCCTCGGCCTGGACAACCTGTACATCGACATCACCGCCGAGGAAGTGCCGATCCTCGACGGCTCGGCCGCGAGCTTCGTCTTCCTGCTGCAAAGCGCCGGCATCGAACTGCAGAACGCACCCAAGCGCTTCCTGCGCGTGGCCAAGACAGTGGAGGTGCGCGAAGGCGAGGGTGCCGCGCTGAAGTGGGCGCGGCTGGAGCCCTACCACGGCTACAAGCTGAGCTTCGAGATCGAGTTCGGCCACCCGGCGGTCGACGCCACCGGCCAGCGCGTCGAATTCGACTTCGGCTCCGGCCAGTACAAGCGCGACATCGCGCGCGCCCGCACCTTCGGCTTCACCAAGGACGTGGAGATGATGCGCACGCGCGGCCTGGGCCTGGGCGGCAACATGGACAACGTCATCGTCGTCGACGACTACCGCGTGCTCAACACCGAGGGCCTGCGCTACGACGACGAGTTCGTCAAGCACAAGATCCTCGACGCCATCGGCGACCTGCACATCGCCGGCAAGCCGCTGCTGGCCAGCTACAGCGCGTTCAAGAGCGGCCACGCGCTCAACAACAAGCTGCTGCGCAAGCTGCTCGCCGACGCGAGCGCGTACGAGGTCGTGACCTTCGAACGCGAGGCCGACGCACCGCGCGGTTTTGCCGAGCTCGCGCCGGCCTGGTGATCGCCCGCGCATGCTGCTGTTCCGACTCGTCTTCGGCCTGCTGCTGGTGGCGGGCGTGCTGTGCTTCGCGATGTACATCGGCACCAACCAGCTGCAGTGGCGCCGGCGCGGCGTGCTCATCGTCAAGTGGACGGTGCTCGCGGCACTGGGCTTCTTCGCCGTGCTGATCCTCGAGCGGCTGGCGCTGCTGCTGTAGCGCCGCCGCCCCGCCCCCGCCCACCCGCCACAGGAGACCCCCGATGAAGACCCGCGCCGCCGTCGCCTGGCAGGCCAACGCCCCGCTGACCATCGAGACCGTCGACCTGCAGGGCCCGCAGGCCGGCGAGGTGCTGGTCGAAGTCAAGGCCACCGGCATCTGCCACACCGACTGGTACACCTTGTCGGGCGCCGATGCCGAAGGTCTGTTCCCGTCGATCCTGGGCCATGAGGGCGCCGGCATCGTGATGGAGGTCGGCGCCGGCGTCACCTCGCTCGCGCCCGGCGACCACGTGATCCCGCTCTACACGCCCGAGTGCCGGCAGTGCAAGAGCTGCCTGTCGCGCAAGACCAACCTGTGCACGGCGATCCGCGGCACGCAGGGCAAGGGGCTGATGCCCGACGGCAGCAGCCGCTTCAGCATCGACGGCCGGCCGGTCTTCCACTACATGGGCACCAGCACCTTCGCCAACCACATCGTGGTGCCCGAGATCGCGCTGGCCAAGATCCGCGACGACGCGCCCTTCGACAAGGTCTGCTATATCGGCTGTGGCGTCACTACCGGTGTCGGCGCGGTGCTGTTCACGGCGCAGGTCGAGGCCGGCGCCAACGTCGTCGTGTTCGGCCTCGGCGGCATCGGGCTGAACGTCATCCAGGGCGCCAGGATGGTCGGTGCCGACAAGATCATCGGCGTCGACATCAATCCGGCGCGCGAGGCCATGGCGCGGCACTTCGGCATGACGCACTTCGTCGACCCGAAGCAGCACGACAACCTGGTCGACCACCTCGTGCAGCTCACCGGCGGCGGCGCCGACTACAGCTTCGAATGCATCGGCAACACGACCACCATGCGCCAGGCGCTGGAGTGCTGCCACCGCGGCTGGGGCAAGAGCGTGATCATCGGCGTCGCCGAGTCGGGCCAAGAGATCAGCACGCGGCCGTTCCAGCTCGTCACCGGCCGCGTCTGGCAGGGCTCGGCCTTCGGCGGCGCGCGCGGCCGCACCGACGTGCCGCGGATCGTCGACTGGTACATGGACGGCAAGATCAAGATCGACGAGCTCATCACGCACCGGCTGGCGCTGCAGGACATCAACCAGGGTTTCGAGCTCATGAAGCGCGGCGAGTCGATCCGCTCGGTGGTGATGTTCTGATGCTGCAGACCTTGTCCGAGCACGCCTCGTTCGGCGGCGTGCAGGGCTTCTACCGGCACGACTCGGCGACCATCGGCCTGCCGATGCAGTTCGCCGTGTACCGGCCGCCGGGGCCGCCGCGCGCGACGCTGTTCTACCTGGCCGGCCTGACCTGCAACGAAGAGACCTTCGCCATCAAGGCCGGCGCGCAGCGCGTCGCCGCCGAGCTGGGCCTCGTGCTGGTGGCCCCGGACACCAGCCCGCGCGGCACCGGCATCCCCGGCGCCGACGCCGAATGGGACTTCGGCCACGGCGCCGGCTTCTACCTCGATGCCACCGCCGAACCGTGGGCGCGCCACTTCCGCATGGAAAGCTGGATCGTCGACGAACTGTGTGCGCTGGTGGTCGACCACTTCGGTGCCGATGCATCGCGGCTGGGCATCTGCGGCCATTCGATGGGCGGCCACGGCGCGCTGACGCTGGCGCTGCGGCACCCGGGGCGGTTTGCTTCGGTGTCGGCGCTGGCGCCGATCGCGGCACCGGCGCACTGCCCCTGGGGCCACAAGGCCTTTGGCCGCTATCTGGGCGCGGACCGCGCGGCCTGGGATGAACACGACGCCAGCGCGCTGATGCGGCGGGCCCGCACGCCTTACCCGCAGGGCATCCTCGTCGACCAGGGCGGGGCCGACAAGTTCCTGGCCGAGCAACTGCATCCGCAAGCCTTCGAGGCCGCCTGCGCCGCGGCGGCGCAGCCGCTGACCTTGCGTCGCCACGCCGGCTACGACCACGGCTACTACTTCATCGCCAGCTTCATCGAAGACCACCTGCGCCAGCACGCGCAGCGCCTGGCCGGCTAACGTTCGTCCTGCTGCAACAAACGCGGTCGCTCGGCCACCACCACCGGCAGCTCCAGCGTCTGCGCGCCGCGCAGCACGGCCAGCGTCGACGGGCTCTGCGGCGCCAGTGCCGCCACCGCGGCCAGCAGCTCGCCGGTGTTGGCCACGGTCGTCTCGCCGACGCGCACGACCACGTCACCCGGACGCACGCCGCCGCGCGCGGCCGGGCCGTCCTGCTGCACGCCGGTGATCAGCACGCCGTTCTTCACCGGCAGCTTCAGGCTGTCGGCGAGTTCGGCCGTCAGGTCGCGCGGCTCGACGCCGATCCAGCCGCGGCGCACGCTGCCGCCGCGCACCAGCGCCTCCATCACCTGGCGCGCGGTGTCCACCGGCACCGCGAAGCCGATGCCCATGCTGCCGCCGGTGCGTGAATAGATCGCGGTGTTGATGCCCACCAGGTGCCCGGCCGCATTGACCAGCGCGCCGCCCGAGTTGCCGGGGTTGATGGCGGCGTCGGTCTGGATGAAGTTCTGGAACGGCGACGAGCCGGCCTGGTTGCGGTCGAGCGCGCTGACGATGCCCGCGGTCACCGTCTGGCCGACGTTGAAGGGGTTGCCGATGGCCAGCACGGCGTCACCGACCTGCAGCGCGCGCACGTCGCCCAGCGTCACCACGGGCAGCGCGCCGAGGTCGATCCTGAGCACGGCGATGTCGGTCTCGGGGTCGCTGCCGACCAGCCGCGCGCGCGCCTGGCGGCCGTCGATGAGCTGGACCTCGATCTCGTTGGCCTGGTCGACGACGTGATGGTTGGTGAGCAGGTAACCCTCGGGCGAGACGATGACCCCCGAGCCCAGGCCGACGCGGCGCTGGCTCAGCTCGCCGTCGCCGAAGAAGAAGCGGAAGCGGGGGTCGTCGGCGTGCGGGCTGCGCTTCTCGGTCCGCGTGGCCGTCACGCTGACCACCGCAGGCGCCGCCAGCCGTGCCGCCGGCGCGTAGCCGCCGCCGGGCGTGCCGTTGATCGACGCGCCGCTGGCCATGGCGCCGCTGGCGGCGGCCGGGGCCTGCACCAATGTCGCCGGCGGCAGGGCGCCGGCCGTGCCGCTGCTACGCGCCAGCCACTCGGGCTTCAGCGTCAGCACCACGAACAGCACCGCCACGGCCACCGTGACGGCCTGCGAAAACACGAGCCAGGTTCTACGCCACATCAGCGGGGCTTGGGCAGAATCGGCGCATGGCCGAAAGAAGTGAAGTCATAGCCTTCCTGCAGCAGCTGCTGCGGCCGGAAGCGTTCAAGGATTATGGGCCGAACGGCCTGCAGGTCGAGGGCCGCCGCGAGGTGCGGCGCGTGGCTTCGGGCGTGACCGCGAGCCTGGCCTTCATCGACGCCGCGCTGGCCGCCGGAGCCGATACGCTGCTCGTGCACCACGGCCTGTTCTGGCGCGGCCAGGACGGCTGCCTGACCGGCTGGCTGAAGGCCCGCGTGGCGCGGCTGCTGGCGCAGGACGTGAACCTGCTTGCCTACCACCTGCCGCTGGACGCCCATGCCGAGCTCGGCAACAACGCGCAACTCGGTCGGCGGCTGGGGCTCGTGGCCGACGCGCGCTTCGGCGACCAGGAGCTCGGCTTCATCGGGCCGGCGCCCGGCATGGCGGACGCAGCGTGCACCTTGGACGCGCTGGCGCAGGCCGTGCGCGACCAGCTCGGGCGCGACGCCGTCGTCGTGCCCGGCGACGCCCGGCCGCTGCGCCGCGTCGCCTGGTGCACGGGCGGTGCCCAGGGCTACTTCGAGGCCGCTGTCGCCGCCGGCGCCGACGCCTTCCTCACCGGCGAGATCTCCGAGCCGCAGGCGCACCTGGCGCGCGAGACCGGCGTCGCCTTCCTGGCCTGCGGCCACCACGCCACCGAGCGTTACGGCGCGCCGGCGGTGGCGGCCGAGCTGGCTCGGCACTTCGGGCTCGAGCACCGCTACATCGAGATCGGGAATCCGGCATGAGGACGCGCAACTGCGCCTGCGCGCTGTCGCGCGCTGCATGCCGGGCGCAAGCTCTGCGAGCGCCGGCATGAGGGGCGCGCCATGAAGCCACTGCTGGTGACGATGGGCGACGCCGCCGGCATCGGCCCCGAGATCATCGTGCGTGCCCACACGCGCGGTGAACTGGCCGATGCGGTGGTGGTCGGCGACCCCGCCGTGCTGCGGCGTGCCGGTGCCTCGATGACGGCGGTGGTCGAGCATCCGGCCGACCGGTCCGCCGTGCCGCCCGGCTGCCTGCCGGTGCTGGCGCCACCCGGCTTGCCGGCGGGCCTGGCCGACCTGCCCTGGGGCCGCATCGACGCCCGCTGCGGTGCCGCCGCGGCGCGCTGCATCGAACACGCGGTAACGCTGGTGCGCGGCGGCCAGGCGTCGGCCATCGTCACGGCGCCGATTCACAAGGAGGCCCTGGCCGCCGCCGGCGTGCCCTATCCCGGCCACACCGAGATGCTGCAGGCGCTGGCCACCGAGCCGGGTGCGGCGCCGCCGCCGGTGCGCATGATGCTGGCCAACGACGAGCTGCGTGTCGTGCTCGTCACCATCCACCTCGCGCTGCGCCGCGCCATCGACGCCGTGACCTTCGACGCCGTGCTGCAGACGCTGCGCATCGCGCACCGCGCCGCGGCGGCCTGGGGGCAGGCGCGGCCGCGCATCGCGGTTGCCGGGCTCAACCCGCACGCCGGCGAGGGCGGGCTGTTCGGCGACGAAGAACAACGTTTCATCGGGCCCGCGGTGCAGGCGGCCGTGGCCGAGGGCATCGATGCCCGCGGGCCGTACGCGCCCGACACGGTGTTCATGCGCGCCCGCCACGCCCCCGGCCACGCCGGCGAGTTCGACCTCGTGGTGGCGATGACGCACGACCACGGCCTGATCCCGGTCAAGTACCTGGGCGTGGAGCAGGGCGTGAACGTCACGCTCGGCTTGCCCTTCGTGCGCACCAGCCCCGACCACGGCACCGCCTTCGACATCGCCGGCCGCGGCACGGCCGACCCGGCCAGCCTGATCGCCGCGCTGGCGCTGGCGCAGCGGCTGGCCGCAGCGTCCTAAGCCGACGGGCCCAGCGTGGCCAGCTGGCGCCGCGCGCGTGCCGTCGCGCGGTCGATCAGGTAGCCGCTTTCGAAGGTGCGCAGGCGGCCGGTCTCGGCCAGCCGCGCCAGCATGCGCTGCGTCAGCGACACCGTCTGCTTGTGGCGCGCGCCGTGCGTGAAGATGAAGAAGGTGCGCCCGGGGCTGACGTGCGACAGGCGCACCTTCTGCCACTCGCCGGCCAGGTGCATGCGGTAGGCGAAGCCGAGCTGGACGTTGTTGACCAGCGCTGCGCCCTCGGTGGGATCGGGGGCGTCGCCGAGCGCCGGCAGCCCCGGCGCCGCCGGGCCGCCGTCGGCGCCTTCGGCCTCGGCGTCGTTGCCGACTTCGATGTCGACCTTGCCGTCCCAGTCCACCGCCGATTCCTCGACCAGGCCGACGCGGCGCGCCTCGTCGGCGCTGAACGCCGGCACCACGATCTCGTCGGTGAGCACCGGCAGCGCCGCCGCCGCCGCCTTGACGTCGGCATCCGTCGGCAAGGCACGCTCCAGCGCGCCTTCGACCTGGCGCGCCATCAGGTTGACGTCGAGCTGGCGTCCGGCCGGGCTCTTCAGGGCCTCGGCGTGTGCCGGCATCAGCAGGCCGAAGAAGGCGCGCCGTTCGGCCTCGGGCCAGCCGATCAGGTTCATGCCCTCGTTGAGCTCCTGAATCAGCTTGGGCAGCTCGGCCAGGAAGGCCTTGCGGTGCCCCGGCGTGGCCTTGGGCTGCACGCTCAGGAACAGCTCGCGCCCGGCGCGGCGCAGACGCTGCGCCAGCGGGCCGCCGCTGCCGCCTTGCGCGGCGGCGCGCAACAGCACCTGGCTCCAGACGCGGCTGATGAACTCGCGCAGGAAGGCCGGCGCGGCGACGTCCTTGAGGTCGCCTTCCAGCTGTTGCGTGTAGAGCTGGCGCAGCCGCAGCTGGTCTTCCTTCTCGGCCAGCAGTGCCGCGGCGTCGCCCTGCACCTTGGCTTCCTGGCTGGCCTGCTCGGCGGTGTAGGCCACCAGCGCAGCCAGCTTCTGCTCGTAGGTCTCGATCTGGTCGAAATCGCCTTCCACGACTTCCTGGATCAGCTCGCGCACCTTGGCCAGGAAGCCGCGCGCCTGTTCGCTGTCGAAGTCCTCGAACGCCGCGCCGAGCGAGGCGATGCGGTTGACGAAACGACGCACCGGGTGGCGGCGCGAGGCGAAGAAGTTGGGGTCGCCGAGCGCCGCGCGCAGCACCGGCAACTGCAGCCGCGCGATCTGGCGCGCCAGTTGCGGCGGCACCTTGGGGTCGGCCAGGATCTGGTCGAACAGGAAGCCGATGACGTCGATCACCATGTGATCGAGCGTGCCGCGGGAGGCCTGGCGCAGCTCGTCGCGGTGGGCGCGGATCAGGTTGGGCGGTGCCGCGGCGTCGGCGCCGTACAGGCTGATGTCGGCGCTGGCGCTGCCCAGGCCACCGCGGGCACTGCGGCCTCCGCCGCTGCCGGCGTCGGCGTATGCCAGGCGTCGCATCAAGGACATCAGCGCCGGGTCGACCTGGCCGATCGGCGTGCCGCTGTGGCCGGCCGTGGCGCCGGCATGCGTGTTGGGGCGGGCGTCGCCGCGTGCGCCATGGCCGCCGTCGGCGCCGGCGGGCGATGCGCGGCCATAGCCGCCGATGGCCGCGTTGCCGGACAGGCTCTCCAGGCCGGCGGTGTCGTGCCGGCTGTCGCTGCCAGCGCCGCCCGCCGGCGAGGGCCGGTTGCGTACCGCCAGGCCCAGCGGTTGCACACCCGCGTTGCGCAGGTCGGCGACCACGGCGGCATAGGCGGCCGGCAGCAGGGCGGCCAGCGAGCGGCTGACTTCGGCAGCCAGCGCGGTGCGGATCTCGGCGCGCTCGGACACCGCCGCGATGCCCTGGATCATGGCGTGGGCCATGAGGTCGGGCCGCAGCGGGTTGCGTTCCATGTGCGCGCCGGCGTCGCCGAGCAGGGCGCCGACGTAGCCGTCGAGTTCGCGCAGCTCCCATTCGCAGCCGAAGGCGATCTCCATGCCCATGCGGTCGGCCGAGATCTGCGCTTCGACCTCGCTGTCGTCGACCAGGCTCAGGCGGTCCCAGCTCGTCGGGCCCGCGGGGGTGGCCGCGGTCTGGTCGTCGTCGGCGGTCGCCAGCTCGCGCAGCAGCCGTTCGTCGAAGGCCTCGTTGAAGCGCAGCACGAACATCGCCGACTTGCGGTTGAGTTCGAACTGGGCGCCCAGCAGGCCGTCACGGTGGTAGGCGCTGGTCGAAGCCAGCGCCGCCAGGCCCAGGCTGTCGACCGTGCGCTCGGCGGCCTCGCGTGCCGCGAGCTTGAGGCGCTGGACCGCGGCCTCCAGGGCCGCCGGCAGACGATGGACGGGGTTGGGCTTCATGGGTGCTCGAGGTGCCGACCCGTGCGTGGCTGGGCACCCCGGGGGCCGCCTGGGCTTGGCCGGTGACTACTTCCTCAGCGCGTCGCGGATCTCGCGCAGCAGCAGCACGTCTTCGGGCGTCGGCGCCGGTGGCGCGGGCGGTGCCGGCGGGGCTTCGCGCTTGAGCCGGTTAACCTGCTTGACCATGATGAAGATGATGAAGGCCAGGATGATGAAATTGATGGCCACGGTGAGGAAGCTGCCGTAGGCAAACACTGCGCCGGCCTTCTTGGCTTCGACCAGCGTCGTCGCGGTCTGGCCGGACAGCGGGATGAAGTAGTTGGCGAAGTCCAGGCCGCCGAAGATCTTGCCGACGATGGGCATGATCAGGTCGCCGACGACCGAATCGACGATCTTGCCGAACGCACCCCCGATGATCACGCCCACGGCGAGGTCCATCACGTTGCCTTTGAGCGCGAATTCTCTGAACTCCGACGCGAAACTCATGGGGGTGCTCCCGACATTGAGAAGTCCCCATGATATCCAGCCGGGCACGCCGGGCGCGCGCCCGCAGCGTGGCCGCAGACCCGCGCAAGCCGGCGCCGCGCACCGTCAGGCCCCGTTGGGTGGCTCGGCTAGAATCCCAGGTTGTCCCGAACCAAACTCAAGCATCCAGAGGATCTCCATGAGTAACGCCACGAGCGAGGCCGCCAGCGAGGGCACCCTCGACAAAGGCATCGACCAGGGCCGACGTACGTGGATCGCCATCACCTGCGGCGCCGGCGCCGTGGGCGGCGTGGCGGTCGCCGTGCCCTTCGTCAGCACTTTCGCGCCGTCCGAGCGCGCGCGCGCCGCCGGGGCACCGGTGCAGGTCGACATCAGTGCCATCCAGCCGGGCGAGAAGCTCACCGTCGAATGGCGCGGCAAGCCGGTGTGGATCGTGCGCCGCACGCCCGAACAGCTGGCCACGCTGAAGACCGTCGAATCGCAGCTCGCCGACCCGGCGTCGGACCGCAAGCAGTACCCCACGCCCGACTACGCGAAGAACGAACACCGTTCGATCAAGCCCGAATTCTTCGTCGGCGTCGGCATCTGCTCGCACCTGGGCTGCTCGCCCAGCGACAAGTTCACGCCGGGCGCGCAGCCTTCGCTGCCCGACGACTGGACCGGCGGCTTCCTGTGCCCGTGTCACGGTTCCACCTTCGACCTCGCCGGCCGCGTCTACAAGAACAAGCCCGCGCCCGACAACCTGGAAGTCCCGCCGCACATGTATCTGTCGGACACCGTGCTGTTGATCGGTGAGGACAAGAAGGCCTAAGAGCAGGTCGCCGCTCGCAGCAACACAGGAACATCAGGGTCAACACGATGGCTGAATTCAAGGAAGCACCTGCCGGAGCGCCGGTGGCCACGCAGGTCACGGCCTGGCTGCAGAACCGGTTTCCGACCGCGTTCGACGCCTACCGGATCCACATGTCGGAGTACTACGCTCCGAAGAACTTCAACTTCTGGTACTTCTTCGGCTCGCTGGCGCTGCTGGTGCTGGTGATGCAGATCGTCACCGGCATCTTCCTGGTGATGCACTACAAGCCCGATGCGGCCAAGGCCTTCGAATCGGTCGAGTACATCATGCGCGACGTGCCGTGGGGCTGGCTGGTGCGCTACATGCACTCCACCGGCGCCAGTGCCTTCTTCATCGTCGTCTACCTGCACATGTGGCGCGGCATGATCTACGGCAGCTACAAGAAGCCGCGCGAGCTGATCTGGATCTTCGGCTGCGCCATCTTCCTGTGCCTGATGGCCGAAGCCTTCATGGGCTACCTGCTGCCGTGGGGCCAGATGAGCTACTGGGGCGCGCAGGTCATCATCAACCTGTTCGCCGCCATTCCCTTCATCGGCCCGGACCTGTCGCTGCTGATCCGCGGTGACTACGTCGTCGGCGACGCCACGCTCAACCGCTTCTTCAGCTTCCACGTCATCGCCGTGCCGCTGGTGCTGCTGGGGCTGGTGGTGGCGCACCTGCTGGCGCTGCACGACGTGGGCTCCAACAACCCCGACGGCGTCGAGATCAAGGCGCGCAAGGACCCGAAGACCGGCATTCCGCTCGACGGCATCCCCTTCCACCCTTACCACACGGTGCACGACATCGTCGGCGTCAGCGTGTTCCTGTTCATCTTCAGCGCCATCATCTTCTTCGCGCCGGAGCTGGGCGGCTACTTCCTCGAATACAACAACTTCATCCCCGCCGACCCGCTGCAGACGCCGGCGCACATCGCCCCGGTGTGGTACTTCACTCCCTTCTACTCGATGCTGCGCGCGGTCACCGACCCGATGGTCAACGTCTTCGCCGTCGTGGTGGCGCTGGCCGCGGTGCTGGCGGTGCTCAAGGGCGGCCTGGCCGGCAAGTGGAAGGTCGCCGTGCTCGTGGGTGCCGTGGCGGTCGTCGTTGCGCTGAAGGTCTTCGACGCCAAATTCTGGGGCGTGGTCGTGATGGGCGTGGCGGTGATGGTGCTGTTTCCGCTGCCCTGGCTCGATCGCAGCCCGGTCAAGTCGATCCGCTACCGGCCGGGCTGGAACAAATGGCTGTACGGCATCTTCGTGCTGAACTTCCTCGTCCTCGGCTACCTCGGCATGACGCCGCCGTCGGCCATCGGCACCCTGGTGTCGCAGGTCGGCACGATGTTCTACTTCGGCTTCTTCCTCCTCATGCCGTGGTGGAGCCGCATCGGCGAGTTCAAGGCCGTGCCTGACCGCGTGACCTTCCACCCGCACTGAGCACGGGCCCGAGGCGTATGACCACCATGAAGACTCTGATCCGCAAGCTGGCCCTGGCGCTGGGCGCCACGCTGTCCTTCACCCTGGCGGCGCTGCTGTCGCCGGCGTCTGCCGCCGGCGGCGGCATCGCCTGGGACAAGTTCCCCGACAACCGCGTCACCGACATGGCCGCGCTGCAGAACGGCGCCAAGCTGTTCGTCAACTACTGCCTGAACTGCCACCAGGCCGCGTTCATGCGCTACAACCGCCTGCGCGACATCGGCCTCACCGAACAGCAGATCAAGGACAACCTGGTCTTCACGGGGGCCAAGGTCGGCGAAACGATGAAGGTCGCGCTCGATGCCAAGGACGCCAAGGAATGGTTCGGCGCCCTGCCGCCCGACCTGACGCTGATCGCACGCTCGCGTTCGGCGGCGGGGCAGGGCAGCGGTGCCGACTACATCTACACCTACCTGCGCACCTACTACCGCGACGACACCAAGATCACGGGCTGGAACAACCTCGCCTTCCCCAGCATCGGCATGCCGCACGCGCTGTGGGAACTGCAGGGCCAGCAGCGGGCCATCTTCGCCGACGAGAAGGACCCGCACGACGCCGCCAAGACGGTGCACGTCTTCAAGGGCTTCGAGCAGATCAGTCCCGGTACCTTGAACCAGGAGGAGTACAACCTGGCCGTGGCCGACCTGGTGGCCTTCCTGAAGTGGATGAGCGAGCCCAACCAGACCGACCGCGTGCGGCTGGGCGTGTGGGTGCTGCTGTTCCTGGCCGTGTTCACCGTCATCGCCTGGCGTCTGAACGCGGCGTTCTGGAAGGACGTCAAGTAGTGAACGGTGCGGCCCGGCCGTGCGGTCGGGCGCGTGAGCGCAGCGGGGCCAGGCGTGCCCGCTGCGTTTGTTGTTTTTCCGGGGCCACCTCCAGGCCCCATCTGAACCAAGGGCTGTCACCATGATGGTGCTCTATTCCGGAACCACCTGCCCCTACTCGCACCGCTGCCGCTTCGTGCTGTTCGAGAAGGGCATGGACTTCGAGATCCGTGACGTCGACATCTTCGCCAAGCCCGAAGACATCGCGCTGATGAACCCGTACAACGAGGTGCCGATCCTGGTGGAGCGCGACCTCATCCTGTACGAAAGCCACATCATCAACGAGTACATCGACGAGCGCTTCCCGCATCCGCAGCTGATGCCCGGCGACCCGGTGGCGCGCGCGCGCGTGCGGCTGTTCCTGTTCAACTTCGAGAAGGAACTGTTCAGCAACGTCAACCTGCTCGAAGGCCGCAGCGTCAAGGCCAACGAGAAGCAGCTGGAGAAGGCCCGCGACCAGATCCGCGACCGCCTGACGCAGCTGGCGCCGATCTTCCTGAAGAACAAGTACATGCTGGGCGACGACTTCAGCATGCTCGACGTGGCCATCGCGCCGCTGCTGTGGCGGCTGGACTACTACGGCATCGACCTCAGCAAGAACGCCGTGCCGCTGCTGAAGTACGCCGAGCGCATCTTCTCGCGACCGGCCTACATCGAGGCGCTGACGCCGTCCGAAAAGGTGATGCGCAAGTAAGGGGCGCAGGCGCCATGGTCGACACTTCTGACAACCAGGGTTCGTCGACGCGACCGTACCTGCTGCGGGCGCTGCACGACTGGTGCACCGACAACGGCTACACGCCCTACATCGCGGTGCACGTGGACAGCACGGTGCAGGTGCCGATGGAGTACGTGAAGAACGACGAGATCGTGCTCAACGTCGGTTTCGAGGCCACCTCGGCGCTGCAGCTGGGCAACGAGTTCGTCGAATTCAAGGCGCGCTTCGGCGGCGTGGCGCGCGAAATCGTCGTTCCGGTCGACCACGTGGTGGCGATCTACGCGCGCGAGAACGGCCAGGGCATGGCGTTTCCGATGCCCGTGGGCAGCGGTGCGCGCAGCGACGGCGACGCCGAGCGCCCGGCGCCGGTGGCCCGTGGCCTGCGGCTGGCGTCGTCGGAACCCGGTCACGCCAGCGAGCCCTCGGCCAATGCGCCCGACGACGACGAGCCGCCCGACCCCGGCGCCGCTGGCAGCGGCCGACCGGCGCTCAAGCGCGTGAAGTAGCGGCTCCTACAATTCCCCCGTCCCCGCCGGCTTAGCTCAGTTGGTAGAGCACCCGCCTTGTAAGCGGAAGGTCGTCCGTTCGATTCGGACAGCCGGCACCAGCAACTCAAAACGCTAGGCTGCGAGCGAGCGCTGACTCTGCAGTGCGCCGGCGGCATTCGCAGGCACCGCGTCCGGGCTGGCCAGGACCCCCTTCAGGGCCTCGAAACACAAGGGGTCGATGGCCGTGCCGACCGTCTCGGCCATCATCTGCAGCGTACGCGGTATCGGCACGGCGCCACGGTACGGCCGCTGCGCCGAAATGGCGTCGAAGATGTCCGCCGTCGTGATGATGCGCGTCTCGAGCGAGATGTCGTCTGCCGCCAGGCCGCGCGGGTAGCCCGCGCCATCGAGCCTTTCGTGGTGCGCTGCCGCCACGCGGGCGAGATCGCCGAAGGCGGCGATGCGGGACAGGATCTGCTCGGTGTACTCGGCGTGGCGCTGCACGGCCTGCCACTCCGCCGCGTCGAGCTTGCCCGGCTTGTCGAGCACGATGTTGCTGACGCCGAGTTTCCCGATGTCGTGCAGCAAGGCGCCACGCCTGAGCCAGCGGCGGCGCGGCAGCGACAAGCCCAGCGCCGACGAGATCTTCTCGGCAAACTCGGCGACACGGGCGCTGTGGCCGCTCGTGAACGGGCTCTTCGAGTCGACGACCTGGCCGAATGCCGCGGCAATGTCGTCGAGGTAGTCGTCGTCCAGCGGCAGGCGCAGGCTCCTGGGCTCGAGTGCCTGCACCTCGCGGTCGATCGACGGCGAGGCCAGCGTGGCCCAGAAGTCAGCGTTGCGCGCGACGCGCTCCAGGGCCCTCACCAGCGCCGGATCGAACCACTGACCTGACCGGGCACGCGCCTCGCGCAGGGCGGCCTGGGGGCCGTCGGAAGTGCGGAAGACGTCGATCACCTGCGACAGCAGTGCGATGCGCGAGTGGATCGGGATCTCGTCGGCGTGCAGACCCTGCGGCCTGCCGCGACCGTTCCAGTGCTCGTCGAGGCCGTGGATGCCCGCCGCGACCGGGTCGGGGAATCGCAGCTGCCGCGCGATGTCGGCGCCACGCTGGCAACGTGTCTGCGTCAGCTCGTGGGCGATCTGCGAGCCGTTGCGCACGATGTTCATGATCGCGCCCAGGCGCTGCGACATGCCGCTGCCCAGGCCGGTGTGACTGAAGACGAAACGCAGGACCGCCGGCAAACGGTCACCGACGGTCTTGTAGTCGTGCTTGAACAGCAGATCGTCCGTCAGGTAGAGCTCGCAGATGCGCGCGGCGTTGCTGCTGCAGCCGAGGTCCTTGAGCAGCAGGGTGTAGTAGAGCTCCCACAGCTCGCGCTCGCCGAGGCCGATCTCGTGGCCGATGTGCATGCCGATCCAGCAGCAGCGCACGCAATGACCCTTGGGCTGGCCTTCGGTGATGTCCAGGGCATGGCTGAGGGTGCCGATCAGGCCCAAGAGCAGGAGTTCACCGCCCTCGGCCGATGCATGGGCGCTGGTCAGCGGGCCGAGATCGAGTCTTTCCATCGCGAGGCTATCGGCACCGCGCCCGGGATGTTGAGGCGCGCCGCGACGCCGGCCTGCCGCCGCGCCGTTGTGGAGTGCACTCCCTAGAGAAACAGGCGCGCTTTGGGTATCGCCCTCTAGGACCTGCGCACCACACTTCATGGAGTCGATGAACATTCGTGACAACAGCCCGGAGAAGGACACCATGAGCACCAGAAGCCTGAGCAGCGTGACGCTGCAGACCTTGAAGAACTACAGCACCGCCGCGAGCCAGAGCGTGCTTGCCTATCGACTGGGCGGGCACCGCTTGGTGCGGGTGGTGAACGGCACGCTGAAGAACCGCGTCTACCCGCAAACCGCGAAGCTGGCACCGCGCGCCACCGACCGCATGGACGAGGTGCGTGGCAACGTCAGCCAGGTCGTCGTCAAGGGCATCGACCGCGTCGCCGAGCGTACCGAGCGCGTGATCGAGGCCGGCTCGGCCACCGCCGCCGCGCAGGTCAAGCGCGTGGCTACCTTCGCGGCCGGCATCGAGAACGAGGCCGTGGCCAACGGCCTGCAGGCCGCGGCCCGGTTGACGATGCCCGGGGCCATGGTCGCGCTGGCCGTGTCGAGCAAGATCGCAGAAGGTGCCAATGCACTGGCCGACGCCGCCGGCGCCCGTACCGTGCACAAGGCGGTGCGCAAGGCCGTGGCGGGCACCAAGCGCCAGGGCGCGGCCGCCAAGCGCAAGGCGGCCCCGATGGCGCGTCAGGCGCGGGCGGCCGTGAAGACCGCCGGCCGGCGCGTCAGCAAGATCGCCGAGGCCGTGGAAGCGGAAGTGGCGAAGGCGCCGCGCCGCGCTCGCGCCGCGAAGAAGGCGATCGTCGAGGCCGCCGCGGGCTGAGCCGGCCGGCGCGCACGCCACCCGCCCTGAGCGAAGGGGGCTGGACCCAGGTCCAGCCCCCTTTGCATTTTCCGGCGCCGCTCGTTCGCGTCGCGGCCGAGGCGCCGCTAGCGCATCGCCTTGCCGGCCATGCGCAGGATGTCGTCCAGCGCATTGCCGTCGCCGTTCAGATCGAGCATCGACGCCAGCCCCGGTGCGGGCGCGTTCGGCGCCTCGCGGCCGGCGCCGGTGCCACGGCCACCCAGCAGGCCGCCCAGCAGGTCGCCGAGCCCACCGCCGGCCGGTGGCGGCTGTGCCGCGGCCTCGGCGCCGCGCTGCTTGGCCATGTAGCCGGCGACCAGCATCGCCAGCATCGGCAGCATCTTCCTGAGCAGGCTCGGGTCGAGCCCGGACTGCACGGCGGCGTCCTGCGCCACGGTGCGACTGACCTCCTTGGAGCCGAAGATCCGGCCGAGCACGTCGTTGCCGTGGCTGACGTCCGTGGGCTGCGCTGCCAGCACTTCGTCGAGCAGCCCGCCGCCGCCCAGTTGCCCGAGCAGCGCGCCGAGTCCTTCGAGCCCGCCGGCGCTCGACTGCGCCTGTCTCTTGAAGCCGCCCAGGATCGCCGGGGCGAGCGCCTCGGCGCCGCTCGCCGCCTGGGTCTCGCTGACACCCAGTTCGCGCGCCATCGATTGCAGGCCGCCCAGCTGGGCGAGGATGTCGGTGATTTGCATGGCTGGCTCC
>CAYJOA010000057.1:14548-25083 GCA_964371495.1 uncultured Rubrivivax sp. | reverse complement strand
GGTGGCCGAAGAACCAGAAGATGTGCTGGTACATCACCGGGTCGCCGCCGCCGGCGGGGTTGAAGAAGCTGGTGCCGAAGTGGCGGTCGGTCAGCGTCATCGTGATCGCGCCGGCGAGCACCGGCATCACCGCGATCAGCAGGTAGGCGGTGATCAGCCAGGTCCAGCAGAACAGCGGCATCTTCATCAGCGTCATGCCCGGTGCGCGCATGTTCAGGATGGTGACGATGATGTTGATCGAGCCCATGATCGAACTGGCGCCCATGATGTGCATCGCGAAGATGCCGGCGTCCATGCTCGGGCCCATCTGCAGCGTCAGCGGCGCGTACAGCGTCCAGCCGGCGGCGGGCGCGCCGCCGGGCATGAAGAACGAGCCCACGAGCATCAGCGCGGCCGGGATCAGCAGCCAGAAGCTGAGGTTGTTCATGCGCGCGAAGGCCATGTCCGCGGCGCCGATCTGCAGCGGGATCATCCAGTTCGCGAAGCCGACGAAGGCCGGCATGATGGCGCCGAAGACCATGATCAGCCCGTGCATCGTGGTCAGCTGGTTGAACAGTTCCGGGTTCACGAACTGCAGCCCCGGCTGGAACAGCTCGGCACGGATGCCCAGCGCCAGCACGCCACCCACCATCAGCATGGTGAAGCTGAACAACAGGTACATCGTGCCGATGTCCTTGTGGTTGGTGGCGAACAGCCAGCGCCGCCAGCCGTGGGGATGGCCATGGGCGTGGTCGTCGGCGTGGTGCGCGGGGTGGTCGAGTACGGCGCTCATCGGGGGGAATCCTCGTGCTGGATGCGGGTGATCACGGTTTGCGGGCGGCCATGACCTCGGCCGGCTGCACGAGCTTGCCGGTCTGGTTGCTCCACGAATTCTTGGTGTAGGTCATGACGGCGGCGATCTCGGTGTCCGAGAGCTGCTTCCAGGCCGGCATGGCGCCGTTGGCGGCACCGTTGAGCAGGATGCGCAGCTGCACCGCCGGGTCGTTGAGCACGATGGCGCTGCCGTCCAGCGGCTTGATCGGCCCGGCGCCCTTGCCGTCGGGCCGGTGGCAGGCGGCGCAGTTGGCGGTGTAGACCTTCTCGCCGCGGGCCACCAGTTCGGCCAGCGCCCACACCTTGGTGGGGTCGTCGGCCAGCGCCGCCATTTCCTTCTGCCTGCCGGCAACCCAGGCCGTGTAGTCGGCGTGGCTCACCACCTTGACGTGGATCGGCATGTAGGCGTGCTCCTTGCCGCACAGCTCGGCGCACTGGCCGTAGAAGTCGCCCGTCTTGTCGGCACGGAACCAGGTGTCGCGCACGAAGCCGGGGATGGCGTCCTGCTTGACGCCGAGCGAAGGCACCATCCAGGCGTGGATGACGTCGTTGGCGGTGGTCACGATGCGGATCTTCTTGTCCACCGGCACGACCAGCGGGTTGTCGACCTTGAGCAGGTAGTCGTCGCCGGCGGGCTGGCCGCTGTTGGACATCTGGCGGTGCGCCAGGTCCAGGTTCGACAGGAAGGCGATGCCCTCGCCCTCGCCCTTGAGGTAGTCGTATCCCCACTTCCACTGGTAGCCGGTGGCCTTGATCGTGAGGTCGGCGTTGCTGGTGTCCTTCATCGCCACCACGGTGCGGGTGGCCATCGCGCCCATCGCGATGACGATGAGCAGCGGCACCACGGTCCAGGCGATCTCGACCGTCACGCTCTCGTGGAAGTTGGCCGCCTTGTGGCCGACCGACTTGCGGTGCTTGAGGATGGAATAGAACATCACCCCGAACACGCCGACGAAGATGACCACGCAGACGATGAGCATGAACCAGTGCAGCCAGGCTTGCTGCTCGGCGATGCGCGTCACCGGCGGGTGCAGGTTCAGCTGACGCACGGCGGGGCCGCCGGGCAGGTCGTTGACGGCCAGTGCCGTGCCCGACGCGACCAGCGCGCCCAGGGTCAGCGTCAGCCGGGAGACACGGTGCCACAGGGAGGTCTTCGTCTTCATCATCATGTCTACACAGGGTCTCGGTTCGTAGCGGATTCGGGCGCGGCCTGCACCGGCGCCTGGCGCAGCGCCAGCCGCAGCTCGCGCGCGAAGGCGGCGCGCAGTTCGGGCCGCAGGAAGCGGCCGACACGGATGGTCCGGCCGCGGCCCGAAAGCTCGACCAGCGAGCCCTGGCCGGCGGCCGGCTCGACGGTCAGCCAGTCGGCCGTGAACTCGGTGCTCTCTTCGCGGCGGGCGTAACACTGTTGCACCTGCAGCGAGCGCCCCGCCAGCGTCAGGGTCTCGTGGTCGCCGGCGTGGCGCACGACGACCAGCAGCGCGGCGCCGACGACCGCGAGCTCGAGCGCGGTGAACGCCAACACCAGCGGCGCACCCTGGTAATAGAAGAAGCCGCCGATCATCAGCGAGACCAGGCTCAGCGACAGGTACACGGCGCCGAACTGGCGCGGCGTGATCGAGCAGTGCCGCTTGAGCCGCCACTGCAGCGCGCGCGGCGCCCCCTGCCGGCCGGCCAGCACGACCTCGCGCCCGAACAGCCAGGGCGCGCTGCGGGGCGCGCCGGACTGCAAGGGCCATGGGCTGGGTGCGAAAGTGGCGGTCATCCGGGTACGTAAGGGGTCGGGGCGCGGCGATCGACGCTCGACCCCTGACTCCCCGGGCCTGCCCACAATGGGCGCGAATCATAGCGCAGCAGCACCAAGGCTGCCGGGTCTCAGCCGCGCTGGCGGCCGGCTCGAACCATGGCACGCAAATCCTGCAGCGGCAGGGTCGTCGACGCCGCCACGCGCGGGCGCGGCGCGGCGCGGAAGGCATGGCCGTAGACCACTTCGAAGTCGAGTTGCGGACGCCCGCCCTGGCCCTGGACGCCGCCGGAAGCGTCGTGCAGGCCGAGCAGCAGCCGGTCACGCCAGCGCGGCGTGCGCAGGCCGGCATGGCGGCGCGGGTCGACGTTGCCACCGAGCTGGCGCAATTCGGCCAGCAGCGCCTGGCCCGTGGGCCAGCTCAGCGTGATCGTCTCCTGGTCCATCACGGGCTCGGCGAAGCCGGCCTCCAACAGCATGTCGCCGAGGTCGTGCATGTCGACGAAGGGTGCGTGCGGCGGCGGCCAGCCCCTGGCGGCATAGAGCGCGCGCAGGCCCTGCAGCGAGCCCGGGCCGAGGGTCGAGAACATCAGGAAGCCGTCGACCTCCAGCACCCGGTGCCAGGCCCTCATCACGGCCTGCGGGTCGACGGCGCCGTGCAGCCCCATGTTCGACCACAGCAGCTGGCCCTGGACGGCGCCGAGTTCGGCCTCGCTGACCACGGCCGGCCTGGCCGTGGCCCAGCGCCGCGGCGACCACCAGGCGGACGCGAATGCTGCCGCGGTGGCATCACGCCGCCGGTCGTCGGGTTCGACCGCCAGCAGGCGCGCCTGCGGGTAGGCTGCGGTCAGCACGCCACGGCTGGCGCCGAGGAAAGCGCCCCAGTCGACGACGCGTGCGGGCTGGAGCTTGACCAGCGGCAGCCGTTCGGCCATGCGCCTGGCGACTTCACCGTGCAGCCAGGGCGCGCTGTCGGCGCGCTGCAGCCGATGCACGACACGCGCCAGCGCCACCGTGTCGAGCGGTCGGCGGGCGCTGCGCTCGGGAGGGGCCATGCGGGCAGTATATTGAGCCGATGCCGCTCTTTGCCCATGCTGCCCTGGCCAGACCGAGCAGCCAGTGCGAGGTCTGCCGGCAGTGGGCCGACACGGCGCTGTGTACCGATTGCGTGTCGCGTTTTGCCGCCGCCGTGCCACGCTGCCGTCGCTGCGGGCTGCGCCTGGGCCTGCCGGCGGCGGCCTGTGGCGCCTGCCTGCGCGACCCGCCGCCCTTCGAACACACGGTGTGCGCGGCCGACTACGCATTCCCCTGGGATGCGCTGATCGCCGAGTTCAAGTTCCACGGGCGGCCGGAACTCGCGGCCCCGCTCGCCGAACGCCTGCTGGCCGCCGTGCGCACAACCGCCACGCCCTTGCCGGGACTCGTGCTGCCGATGCCGTTGGCGCCGGCGCGGCTGGCCGAGCGCGGCTACAACCAGGCCTGGGAACTGGCGCGCCGGCTGGCGCCGGCACTGGGCGTGGCCAGCGACGCCCAGCTGCTGTGGCGGCCCGCCGACAGCCTGCACCAGGCCGAGCTCGGCCGCGCCGAACGCCAGCGCAACCTGCGTGGCGCGTTCATGATCGACCCGCGCCGCCGCGGCGGACTGCGGGGCCACCGCGTCGCGCTGGTCGACGACGTGATGACCACCGGCGCCACCGCACGCGAGGCCGCCGCGGCGGTGCTGCGGGGCGGCGCAGCGGCCGTCGATGTGTGGGTGGTGGCGCGCACGCCGGAACACTGAAGCGCATGTTCCACATCGTGCTCGTCGCCCCCGAGATCCCGCCCAACACCGGCAACGTGATCCGCCTGGCCGCCAACACCGGCTGCACGCTGCATCTGGTGGAGCCGCTGGGATTTGCCATGGCAGACCGGCTGTTGCAGCGCGCCGGGCTCGACTACCACGAATACGTCGACGTGCGCCGCCATGCGTCGTGGAGCGCACTGCTGGGCAGCGATGCGCCCGACCCGGCGCACTGCTACGCCTTCAGCACACACGGCACGCGGCAGCTGAGCAACGTCGCCTGGCAACCCGGCGACTGGCTCGTGTTCGGCAGCGAAACCGCCGGCCTGCCGGCCGAGGTGCGCGGCGGTTTCGCGCCCGCGCAGCAGGTGCGCCTGCCGATGCGCCCCGGACAGCGCAGCCTGAACCTGAGCAACGCCGTCGCGGTGGCCGTGTTCGAGGCCTGGCGGCAAAGCGGCTACGCCGGTTCCGTCTAGATGCCCGAGGCGCTTTCGGCGCGCGCCTGGCGGCCCATCAACCGCACCATGGCCTGCGCCGGTGCGACGCGGCCTTCGAGCACTTCGACCACGGCTTCGGTGATCGGCATTTCCACACCCAGCGCGCGGGCGCGCGCCAGCACGGTGGGCGCGCTCAACACGCCCTCGGCGACATGCCCGAGCGAGCGCAGCACATCGGGCAGCGGCAGGCCGGCGGCCAGCAGCAGGCCGACACGGCGGTTGCGCGACAGCTCGCCGGTGGCGGTGAGCACCAGGTCGCCCAGCCCCGACAGGCCCATGAAGGTCTCGGCCTGCGCGCCCAGCGCCAGGCCCAGCCGCGTGATCTCGGCCAGGCCGCGCGTGACGAGCGCGGCGCGTGCGTTGAGCCCGGCCTCGGGCATGCCGTCGACGATGCCGGTGGCGATGGCCAGCACGTTCTTCACCGCACCGCCGACTTCGACGCCGACGACGTCGCTGGACGTGTAGATGCGCAGCGCCTCGCCGTGGAAGGCTGCGACGGCGGCCGCGGCGAGCTCGGCATCGCTGCTTGCCGCCACCAGGGCGGTGGGCTGGCCGCGCGCGACTTCGAGCGCGAAGCTGGGCCCCGACAGCACGCCGCAGGGCCGACCGGGCCGCAGCTGGCGCGAGATCTCGTGGCCGAGCGCGCCGCTGCCGGCTTCGAAGCCCTTGCACAGCCACAGCGCGGGTCGCTCGTCGTGCAGTGCCGACAGCTGTTCGCGCAGCCCGGCCATCGGCGTGGCGATGACGGTCAACCCGCCCTCGGCATGGGCCAGCGCCTGCCCGCGGTCGGCGGTGACATTCAGTGCAGCGGGCAGCGGCACTTCCGGCAGGTAACGCTGGTTGCGCCTGTCGCGCAGCATCGCGGCGGCCTGGGTCGCGTCGCGCGCCCACAGCAGCACGTCGTGCCGCGCCGCGGCCGCGATGCCCAGCGCCGTGCCCCAGGCGCCGGCACCGAGCAGGGTGATCCTCAACGCGAGGCGCCGGCCGCGCCGGTGCTCAGTTGACGCCGGTGATGATGGGCGAGCCGTTGCCGCCCTGCGCCGCGGCCGCCTGCTGCTGCTGCGCCTCGAACATGGCCTGGAAGTTGACTTCGGTCAGCAGGATCGGCGGGAAGCCGGCGCGTGTGCAGACGTCGGAGACGATGGCGCGCAGGTAGGGGTAGATCATCTGCGGGCAGACGATGCTGATGATGCCCTGCATCTGGTCCTGCGGCACGTGGCGGATCTCGAAGATGCCGGCCTGCTTGGCTTCGACCAGGAACAGCACCTTGTCCTTGACCTTGGTCGTGACGGTGGCGGTGACGCTGACCTCGTAGATGCCGTCGGCCACCGAGTCGGCGGCCATGCCCAGGTTGATGTCGACCTGCGGTTGCGCCTGCTCGAGCAGGATCTGTGGCGAATTCGGCTGCTCCAGCGACAGGTCCTTGAGGTACATGCGCTGGATCTGGAAGATGGGGGTCTCGTCGGCCATGGTGGGGGTTCCGTGTAGTCGGAGTTCGCCGCCGGATGGCGGGCAAACCGAAGCTTTCGATTATCACCGAGCGCCCGTGCCGGCCGTCTCGGGCCGCACTGGGGCAGGCGCGATCAGGCCCCGAGCAGGGGCAGCAAGGCGCCGCGCTGGTCGAGCGCGATCAGGTCGTCGCAACCGCCGACGTGCGTTTGGCCGATGAAGATCTGCGGCACCGTGCGGCGGCCCGTGAGTTCCATCATGTGCTGGCGCGCGGCCGGGTCGAGGTCGACGCGGATCTCCTCGATGACCTTGACGCCGCGCTGCATGAGCAGGGCCTTGGCGCGCACACAGAACGGGCACACCTGGGTGGTGTACATCTTCACCGGATTCATGAACTCATCCTGGGACGTGGGAATCCGGATTGTCCAGCGGCGCGCAAGCCCATGCCGGCGGCGCCGTCAAGCCGACTTGTCGATGGGAAAGCCGGCCTCGCGCCAGGCCCCTGTGCCGCCGGCCAGCGACACCGCCTTTTCGTGACCGGCCTTGCGCAGCATGGCCGCGGCGCGACTGGAGCGCGCGCCCGACGCGCACAGCAGCACCAGCGGCAGCGCCTTGTTGCTCGGCACCTCCTTGGCGCCATCGAGCTTGCCCAGCGGCACGTTGCGCGCACCGGAGGCGTGGCCGGCAGCGAACTCGGCCGGCTCGCTGACGTCGATGAGCACGCCCTTCTCGCGGTTGATCAGGCGCACCGCTTCGGCGATGCCGACCGACAGCCCGCCACCGCCGCGGCGCACCATGGGCCACACCAGCATGGCGCCCGAGGCCAGGGCCACGAGGATAAGGATCCAGTTGTCGACAAAGAACTTCACGGCTCGCCCAGGTTGCGCGGAATGGTGCAAAACCGCGAATTATAGAATCGGGTCCATGCACAAGCTCGTTCTCATCCGCCACGGCGAGTCGACCTGGAACCAGGACAACCGCTTCACCGGCTGGACCGACGTGCCGCTCACCGACACCGGCGTCGAGCAGGCCCGTCAGTCCGGCCGCCTGCTGAAGGACGCCGGCTACGACTTCGATGTCGCCTACACCTCGGTGCTCAAGCGCGCCGTCTGGACGCTGTGGCACTGCCTGGACCAGATGGACCGCACCTGGCTGCCGGTGCTGCACGACTGGCGCCTGAACGAACGCCACTACGGCGCGCTGCAGGGCCTGAACAAGGCCGACACGGCGAAGAAGTACGGCGACGAGCAGGTGCTGATCTGGCGTCGCAGCTACGACACGCCGCCGCCGGTGCTCGACCCGTCCGACCCGCGCGGCCAGCGCGCCGACATCCGCTATGCGCGGTTGGACCCCGAGCAGATCCCGCTCACCGAATGCCTGAAGGACACCGTGGCACGGGTGCTGCCGTGCTGGCACGAGCGCATCGCACCGGCCATCCGCGGCGGCCAGCGGATCCTGATCGCCGCGCACGGCAACAGCATGCGCGCGCTGGTGAAATACCTCGACGGCATCAGCGACGCCGACATCGTGGGCCTGAACATCCCCAACGGCATCCCGCTCGTCTACGAACTCGACGCCGAGCTGAGGCCGATCAGGAGCTACTACCTGGGTGACGCCGAAGCTGCGGCCAGGGCCGCGGCGGCCGTCGCATCCCAAGGCAAGGCCTGATCCCGCCGGGCAAGCGCCCGATGACCGCCCTGCCCCAGCGCGTGCTGTCGGTGATCGCACCGATGACGCAGCTCAACACGCCGTACCCGAGCACGGCCTACCTGACCGGTTTCCTGCGCTCGCGCGGCATCGCGGCGGCGCAGGTCGACCTGGCGCTGGCGCTGGTTCTGGAACTGTTCTCGCCCGCCGGGCTGCAGGCGGTGCGCACGTGCATCCAGGCGCTGCCGGAGGACCGGCGCACGCCCCGCGTCGAGGCCTTCGACACCGCCTTCGAGCGCTATCTGAGCAGCATCGCGCCGACGCTGGCCTTCCTGCAGGGACGCGACCCGACGCTGATGCACCGCATCGCCACGCGCGCTTTCCTGCCCGAAGGGCCGCGCTTCGCGGCGCTGGACGCCTACATCGACCCCGACGACCCGCAAGGCGGCGACCCGCTGGCCTGGGCCTTCGGCGCGCTGGGCCAGCACGACCGCGCGCGCCACCTGGCGACGCTGTACCTGAACGACATCGCCGACGTGCTGCGCGACGCCGTCGACGCGCGCTTCGAGTTCGTCCGCTACGCCGAGTCGCTGGCGATGAGCCAGCCGAGCTTCGAGCCGCTGGCGCAGGCGCTGGCGGCGCCGCCCAATCTGGTCGACCGCACGCTGCAGGCGCTGGCGCTGCAGGCGGTGGCCGAGCACCGGCCGACGGTGGTGCTGGTGTCGGTGCCGTTTCCCGGCGCGGTCTACGGCGCCCTGCGCATCGCGCAGGCGATCAAGGCCGCACATCCGGCGCTGCGCATCGCGCTCGGCGGCGGCTTCGTCAACACCGAACTGCGGCAGCTGAAGGAACCGCGCCTGTTCGACTACTTCGACGCCGTGACGCTGGACGCCGGCGAACGCCCGCTGCTGGCGCTGCTAGAGCACTGGCGCGGTCAGCGTTCGGCGGCGCGGCTGGTGCGCACCTTCGTGCGCCAGGACGGCGTCGTGCGCTACATCGATATCGGCGAGGCCGACGTGTCTTCGGCCGATGTCGGCACGCCGACCTGGGACGGCCTGCCGCTGGCCAGCTACCTGTCGCTGCTGGACATGCTCAACCCCATGCACCGGTTGTGGAGCGACGGGCGCTGGAACAAGCTGACGGTGGCGCACGGCTGCTACTGGAAGAAATGCAGCTTCTGCGACGTCAGCCTGGACTACATCTCGCGCTACGACGCAGCCACTGCCGAGACGCTGGTCGACCGCATCGAGGCCATCGTGCACGAGACCGGGCAGACGGGTTTTCACTTCGTCGACGAAGCGGCGCCGCCGAAGTCGCTGAAGGCGCTGGCCGCCGAGCTGCAGCGCCGCCAGGTGGTGATCAGCTGGTGGGGCAACATCCGCTTCGAGAAGTCCTACACCCCGCAGCTGTGCGAGCAGCTGGCTGCCAGCGGCTGCATCGCCATCTCGGGCGGGCTCGAAGTGGCGTCCGACCGCCTGCTCGAACTGATGAAAAAGGGCGTCTCGGTGCAGCAGGTGGCGCGTGTCACCAAGGCTTTCGCCGACGCCGGCATCCTGGTCCACGCTTACCTGATGTACGGCTTCCCGACGCAGACGGTGCAGGACACCGTCGACGCGCTGGAATACGTGCGCCAGCTGTTCGAGGCCGGTTGCATCCAGTCGGGCTTCTTCCACCGTTTCGCCTGCACCGTGCATTCGCCGGTGGGCCGCCACCCCGAACAATACGGCGTCACGCTGCAGCCGCTGCCGGAGGTGAGCTTTGCGCGCAACGACGTCGGCTTCGTCGACGCCACGGGCGTCGACCACGACGCCCTGGGCGCGGCGCTGAAGAAGGCGCTCTACAACTACATGCACGGCATCGGCCTGGACGCCGACGTGCGCAGCTGGTTCAGCGGCCGCGTGCCGCGCCCGACCGTGCCACGGCACTTCATCGCCCGCGCGCTGGCCTGACCCTAGGTCACTGCCAGATCGCGCAAGGCCTGCGCCAGCAGCGGCACCACCGAGACGACGTTGGTGGCATGCGGCACGCAGTCGGTGCTCCAGACGTGGCGCACGCCGGCGGCGTGGATCTGCGCCACCGCGTCGTCGACGAACAGGCCGTGCGTCACCGCCACGTCCACCGTTGCCGCACCGCAGGCGAGAAGGCCGCGTGCGGCCGTGACCAGCGTGCGGCCGGTGCTGGCAACATCGTCGAACAGCACCACGGCACGGCCGGCCACCGGCACGCCGGGCAAGGCGACATCCACCTCGCGGTCGCCATGGCGCTGCTTGTGGCACACGGCGTGGTCCAGGCCGTGTGCCTGCGCCGCCACGCGCACCCATTGTTCGGCCTCCTCGTCGGGGCCGAGCAGCAGCGCGCCGGGCAGTTGGCGCGCGATCCATGCCCCGAGCAGCGGCGCCGCCGTCAGCGCCACGCCGCGGCGGCCGGGCACCACTTCGTCCATCGTCGCCACCCGGTGCAGGTGCGGGTCGACCGTGATCACGGCATCGAACCAGGTCGCCAGCAGCCGCCCCAGGTGGCGCTGGCTCACCACCTCGCCGGGCGTGAACGCGATGTCCTGCCGCATGTAGGCCAGGTAGGGGCTGACCAGCGTCAGCTGCGCGGC
>CAYJOA010000057.1:0-14448 GCA_964371495.1 uncultured Rubrivivax sp. | reverse complement strand
CCGAGGTCGGCGTCGAAGCGCGCGTGCAGCCGGTATAGCGGCTGCCCTTCCTGCACGCTATCGCCCAGCCGCACCCGCAGGTCGACGCCGGCGCCGGGCACCAGCGGTGCACCGGTCAGCCGCGCGATGCGCGACAGGCGCAGGTTGTCGACGGCGACGACGACGCCGTCGCGTGGCGCCGGCACGTCGAAGACCAGCGCCCCGGGCTCGGGCGGCACGCGCCGGCCCTGGGCGTCGATGAGGGCGTTCATCTGCGTCAGCGCGCGCCCCGAGTCGAGGATGTCGCGCGCAATGCGGTAGCCGTCGCCGCCGCGAACGTCGGGGTCGAACTCGATCACCCGGCCGGCCAGGCGCAGTGCCTTCTGGCGCAGGTCGTGCGGCGCGTCGGGGTGGTTCTGCAGCACCATCATGACGTCGCGCGCCTCGAGCACCGGGCCGATGCCGCGGCCGATCGGCTGGCGGCCGTCGGTGACGACGGCGTCCAGGTGCAGGCCCAGGCGCGAGGCGACGTACTCGAAGAGCTTTTTCAGCCGCTGCGCCTCGGGCATGCTGCGCACCTTGGCGCTGGGCCCCACCGGGATGTCCAGCACCAGGTGCGTGGAGCCGGCGGCGATCTTCTTGGACAGGATCGAGGCCACCATCTGCCCGGGCGAATCGATGGCCAGCGGCCGCTCGACCGAGATCAGGATGTCGTCGGCCGGCGACAGGTGCGCCGTGCCGCCCCAGGCCAGGCAGCCGCGTGTGCTGCGCACGATCCGCTGCAGCCGCTCCAGCGGCAGCTCGACTTCGGCCAGCACCGCCATCGTGTCGGCCGTTCCGGCCGGCGAGGTGATGGCGCGTGAACTGGTTTTCGGGCACCACATGCCGTGCGCGGTGACGATCGGCACCACCAGCATCGACGTGCGGTTGCCGGGGATGCCGCCGATGCAGTGTTTGTCGACCACCGGGCCGCGGCCGACCTCGTGCTGCCAGTCGATGCGCTGGCCGACGGCGATCATGGCTTCGGTGAGGTGCTGCACCTCGTCGCGGTCGAGCTCGAACTGGTTGGTGGCGACGACGAACGCGGCCAGTTCGATCTTCGAATAACGCGCCGCCGCCACGTCCTGCATGACGGCGAACAGGTCGTCGCGCGACAGCCGCTCGCCGGCGATCTTGCGGTGCAGGGCGGCGATCGACGGCGCCGGCTCGGCATGTTCGATGTTCGCCGGCTGGCCCTCGGCCACCTGCAGCCGGTCAAAGGCTTCTTCGCTCAGACCGAGGTCGCAGGTCTGGACGATGCGCTCGTCGTCGACGACGTTCAACACCGCCGCGATCGTCTGTCCGTTGGCCCGCACCGTGACCTTGGCCAGGGCCTGGAAGCCGGCGGCGCGCACGACCGGGCATTCGCGGTGCAGGTAGGCGACGTTTTCGCGCCAGGTATCGATGCCGACCCGGCGGATGCGCAGCGTGGGGCCGTTCATGGCCGGACTCTACACGGCGCCTTCGGCGAGCTGGCCGGCGACGAGGCCGCGCAGGCGTTCGGCCAGCGCCCGCCGGTCGGCGTGTGCGCTGCCCTGCGCCGGCAGCACCGTCAGGCGCGCGACGACCCCCTCGGCACAGGCCAGCAGCCACAGGCTCTGCACCAGCGTCGTCTCGCCGACCCACGCCGCCGCCGGGCTCACGGCGTGCCGCGCGTCGGAAAAACGCAGCACCAGCGGCTGGATCGGCGTCGCGGTGGCGATGGCCGCCTGCAGCAGGTTGGCATGGAAGGGCAGCAGCGTCTGGCCATCGCCGGTGGTGCCTTCGGGGAACACGGCCACGGTGTCGCCGGCGCGCAGCGCCTGCGCCACCTGGTGCACGACGCGAACGGCGTCGCGCGGCCGTTCGCGTTCGATATACAGCGTGCCGGCGGCGGCCACCAGCCGGTTCAGCAGCGGCCAGTGCTGCACGTCGGCCTTGGAGACGAAGCGCGCCTCGGGGCACACGGCGTGGATGGCCATGATGTCGAGCCACGAGACGTGGTTGGCGACCAGCAGCTTGGCGCCGGGGCGCAACGTGCCCCGCGCCTCCAAGCGCATGCCCAGCAGACGCAGGGTCTTGGCCGCCCACCAGGCGATGCGCGCGCGGCGGCCGGCGGCGTCGAGCATCGGGAAGCGCAGCAGCACGATGGCCAGGCCGCGCACGACGTGCAGCACGACGCGCGCCAGCCGCCACAGCGCGCGGGCACGGCGAAACAAGCCGCTCACCCGGCTTCGTAGGCCACCGTGCCGGCCACCAGCGTGGCGCGCACGCGGCCGGGCAGCGCCATGCCGGTGGAGACGAAGGCAAAGGGGGTGTGTTTGCCCTGGCTGGCCAGCGACTCGGGCTGGACCCGCCATTCGGCTGCGGGGTCGAACAGGCAGAGGTCGGCGACACCGCCTTCCACCAGCCGCCCGGCGCTGCTGGCCAGCGAGCCCAGGGCGTCGCCGAGCACCCGCACCGGGTCGTGCGTGATGCGCGCCAGCGCCATGGCCAGCGGCAGTTTGGCGTCGCGACCCCAGCGCAGTGCCAGGCTCAGCAGCAGTTCGAGCCCGGTGGCGCCGGGTTCGGCCTCGCCGAAGGGCAGTTGTTTGGCGTCGTCGGCCACCGGGTTGTGGTCGGACACCAGCGCGTCGATGGTGCCGTCGGCCAGCGCCACGCGCAGCGCGTCGCGGTCGGCGCCCTGGCGCAGCGGCGGCGTCAGCCGCATGTCGGCGTTGAAGTAGCCGATGTCGACGTCGGTCAGGTGCAGGGAGTTGATGCTCACGTCGGCGGTGATCGGCAGCCCCGTGTCCTTGGCCGTGCGCAGCAGCGCCACGCCGGCGGCGCTGGACAGGCGGCAGAGATGGACACGCGCGCCGGTCGTGCGCACCAGCTCGAAGATCGTCGCCAGCGCCACCGTCTCGGCCACCACCGGCACGCCGGACAGGCCCAGCCGCGTCGCCACCGCGCCCTGCGCGGCCACGCCCTGGCCGAGCCAGCCGTCCTGCGGCCGCAGCCACACCGTGTAGCCGAAGGTCGACGCGTACTGCAGCGCGCGCTGCAGCACCAGGGTGTCGGTGAGCGCCACCTCGGCGTGCGAGAAGCCGACGCAGCCGGCCTCGGTGAGCTCGGCCATTTCGGTGAGCGCCTGGCCCTCGAGCCGGCGCGTCAGCGCGCCGAGCGGGAAGACGCGGCAGCGCGACAGCTTGCGGGCGCGGAACTTGAGCATCTCCACCAGCCCCGGCTCGTCGAGCACGGGGTCGGTGTCGGGCGGGCAGACCAGGCTGGTGACGCCGCCGGCGGCCGCTGCGGCCAGCTCGCTTTCCAGCATGCCTTCGTGTTCCTGCCCCGGCTCGCGCAGCCGCGCGGCCAGGTCGACGAGGCCGGGCGCGACGACCAGGCCGCTGGCGTCCAGCGTGCGGTCGGGCGTGAAATCGGGCGCGGCGCCGATGGCGACGATGCGGCCCGAGGCGACGGCGACGTCGGCCACCTCGTCGCGGCCGGTGGCGGGGCAGACGACGCGGCCGTTGCGGATCAGGATCTTCATCGTGTCAGGCCTGGTTGCCGGCTATGGTGGACATCACCGCCATGCGCACCGCGATGCCGAAGGTCACCTGCGGCAGGATCACGCTGTGCGCGCCGTCGGCCACCGCCGAGTCGATCTCGACGCCGCGGTTGATGGGGCCGGGGTGCATGACGATGGCGTCGGGCCGCGCCAGCGCCAGCTTCTCGGGCGTCAGGCCGTAACTCTTGTAGAACTCGCCGGCGCTGGGCAGCATGGCACCGCTCATGCGTTCGTTCTGCAGCCTCAGCATGATGATGACGTCGGCGCCGCGGATGCCCTCGGCCATGTCGTGGCACACGCGCACGCCCATGCCGGCCAGGTCGCCGGGCACCAGTGTCTTGGGGCCGACGGCGCGGATCTCGGGCACGCCCAATGTCGTCAGGGCGTGGATGTCGGAACGCGCGACGCGCGAATGCACGATGTCGCCGACGATGGCCACCGTGAGCTGCGAGAAGTCGCGCTTGTAGTGGCGGATCGTGTACATGTCCAGCAGCCCCTGCGTGGGGTGGGCGTGGCGGCCGTCGCCGGCGTTGACGACGTGCACGTGCGGCGCCACGTGCTGGGCGATGAGGTAGGGCGCGCCGCTCTCGGCGTGGCGAACGATGAACATGTCGGCGTGCATCGCCGACAGGTTGGCGATGGTGTCGAGCAGGCTCTCGCCCTTGGCGGTGCTGCTGCGTGCGATGTCGAGGTTGATGACGTCGGCCGACAGGCGTTTGGCCGCGATCTCGAAGGTGGTGCGCGTGCGCGTGCTGTTCTCGAAGAACAGGTTGAACACGCTCTTGCCGCGCAGCAGCGGCACCTTCTTCACGTCGCGGTCGTTGACGCTGAGGAAGGTGCCCGCGGTGTCGAGGATCTGCGTCAGCACGGCCTGCGGCAGGCCTTCGATCGACAGCAGGTGGATCAGCTCGCCGTGGCTGTTGAGCTGGGGGTTGCGGCGCATCAGCATTTCAGCGGGCCTCCGTGACGGCGAAGCTGAAGCGGCCGTCTTCGGCGCGCGCCAGCCGCAGCCGCTGGCCGGCCGGCAGCGCCAGCCGCGCGGCGGCGTAGGCCGCGGCGATCGGCAGCTCGCGCCCGCCACGGTCGACCAGCACCGCCAGCGTCACGCTGGCCGGGCGGCCGAAGTCGAACAGCTCGTTGACGACGGCGCGGATGGTGCGGCCGGTGTAGAGCACGTCGTCGACGAGCACGATGTGGCGGCCTTCGATGGCAAAGGGCAGCTGCGTCGCGTCGGTGCCCGAGGCCAGGCCGCGGGCGTTGAAGTCGTCGCGGTGCAGCGTGCTGGAGATGACGCCGGGTGCGCCGGGCAGGCCGAGGTCGCGCTGCAGCCTTTCGGCCAGCCAGGCACCGCCCGACCAGATGCCCACCAGCGCGGCGTCGGGCCGCGTGCCGTCGGCCAGCAGCGAGCGCACGCCGTGACGCAGTTCGACATACAGGGCTTCGGCGTCGAGTTCAAGCATCGTCGTCTTTCGGCAGGCTGCGCAGGAATTGGTCCAGGATCAGCGCCGCGGCCGCGGCATCGGCGTCGGCGGCACCGGCGGCCAGCGCCTCGGTGGTGGTGTAGCGCTCGTCGACCTCGTGCACCGGCAGCTTGAAGCGGCCCTGCAACTGGCGCGCAAAGCGCCGCGCGCGCTGCGTATTGTCGTGCGCTGCGCCGTCGGGATGGAAGGGCACGCCGACGACCAGCGCGTCGGGCTGCCACTCGTCGATCAGGCGGCCGATGGCGGCAAAACGTGCGTCGCCCTCGGCGGCCACGGTGCGCAGCGCCTGCGCCTGGCGCAACAGCGTGTTGCCACCCGCCACGCCGACACGGCGGGTGCCGTAATCGAATGAAAGGAAAGACTGCGGGCGGGTAACGGGCGGGGGCACGGACACCTGCCGGTCAGGCATGCCCCGCCTCCTGCGACAGCATGCGCGGGTCGAAACCCAGCAGCGACAGCGCACGGTCGTAGCGCTGCTCGATCGGGGTGTCGAAGATCACCGCCGGGTCGGCGTCGACGGTCAGCCAGCCGTTGCGGCCGAGTTCGTCTTCCAGCTGGCCGGCCTGCCAGCCGCTGTAGCCCAGCGTGACCAGCACGCGCCGCGGTCCGCCGCCTTCGGCCAGCGCCTCCAGCACGTCCTTGCTGGTGGTCATGGCCAGGCCGCCGGGGATCGACAGCGTCGAGTTGTAGTGGATGGACTCGTCGCCCGGCTTGTCGTGCAGCACGAAGCCGCGTTCGGTCTGCACCGGGCCGCCGAAGTACACCGGCTGCTCGGCCAGGCCGGCCAGGCCGGCGCGGTCCAGGCTGAGCTCGACCTTCTCGAACAGGTTCTTGAGCTTGATGTCGATCGGCTTGTTGATGACCAGGCCCAGCGCACCCTTTTCGGTGTGCTCGCAGAGGTAGACCACGGTGCCGGCAAAGGTCTCGTCGGCCATGCCGGGCATGGCGATCAGGAACTGGTTCGTGAGATCGATGCGGGAGCCGGAGGCCATGCCCATGATTCTATTCCCGGCGCACACTCCCGGGCGTGCACAAGACCATCGACAAGGCCCTCGTCTGGCTGCGCCGCGACCTGCGCGTGGACGACCATGCGGCGCTCTACCACGCGCTGCGGGCGGCGCGCCAGGTGTGGTGCGCCTTCGTCTTCGACCGCGACATCCTCGAAGCGCTGCTCGCGCAGGGCCGGCAGCAGGACCGGCGGGTGGAGTTCATCCGCGACAGCCTGGTCGGCGTGGATGCCGAACTGCGCGCGCTGGCGGCGTCGCACGGCATCGAAGGCGCTGGGTTGATGGTGCGCCACGGCTGGCCGCACGAGGCCGTGCCGGCACTGGCCGCGGCTCTCGGCGTGCAGGCGGTCTACGCCAGCCACGACGACGATCCGGCTGCGCTGGCGCGTGACGCCCGCGTGCGCGGGCTGCTGGCCGACCGCGGCGTGGCGCTGCACACGTCCAAGGACCACCTGGTCTTCGAGGGCAGCGAGGTGCTGACGCAAGGCGGCGGGGCGTTCTCGGTGTTCACGCCGTACAGGAACGCCTGGCTGAAGAAGCTGGCGCCCTGGTACCTGAAGGCCTATCCGGTGGCGCACCACGCCTCGGCGCTGGCACCGCTGCCGGCCGGCAACGGCGGCGGCGTGCCCACGCTCGAGGACCTCGGCTTCGCGCGCACGAACCTGCACACGCTGCGCCTGCCCAGCGGCCCGGCGGGCGGGCAGGAACTGCTGGCCGACTTCCTGCAACGCATCGACCGCTACCACGAGACACGCGACTTTCCCGCCGTCAAGGGCCCCAGCTACCTCAGCACGCACCTGCGTTTCGGCACCGTGTCGATCCGCCGGCTGGCGCGTGAAGCCAACGAGCGCCGCGTCGCCGGCGTCCGCGGCGCCGAGGTCTGGCTATCGGAGCTGATCTGGCGCGACTTCTACCACCAGGTGCTGCACCACCACCCGCGTGTCGTGACGCAGGCCTTCAAGCCCGAGTACGAGCGCATCCGCTGGGAGCACGGCCCCCGCGCCGACGCGCTGTTCGCCGCCTGGTGCGCCGGCCGCACCGGCTACCCGCTGGTCGACGCGGCCATGCAGCAGATCAACCAGACCGGCTACATGCACAACCGGCTGCGCATGGTGGTGGCGAGCTTCCTGACCAAGGACCTGGGGCTGGACTGGCGGCGCGGCGAGGCCTACTTCGCGCTGCACCTCAACGACTTCGACCTCGCGGCCAACAACGGCGGCTGGCAGTGGGCGGCGTCCAGCGGTTGCGACGCGCAGCCCTACTTCCGCATCTTCAACCCGGTGGCGCAGAGCGAGAAGTTCGACGCGCAGGGCAAGTTCATCCGCCGCTACCTGCCGGCACTGGCCCGGCTGCCCGACAAGCTGATCCACGCGCCCTGGCTGGCGCGGCCGGTGGACCTGGCCGAGGCCGGCGTCGAACTCGGCCGCGACTACCCGCTGCCGCTGGTCGACCATGCCGTGGCGCGCGAGAAGACCTTGCAGCGTTACGCCGTCGTCAAGCAGGCCGCGTGAGCGGTGCACACCGCGCGCCACGCCGGGCATGCGATCACCTCAGAAACTCGACCCCGGCTGCAGCAGGAAGGCCGCCTCGTCGGCGCTGCTGGCGCGCCCGACGATGGCGTTGCGGTGCGGGAAGCGGCCGAAGCGCACGATCACGTCGCGGTGGCGGCGCGCGTAGTCGAGCGCGCCCTGCAGCGCCTCGCGATGCGGCCCGGCGGCGTCGGCCAGCGCTTCGAACAGGCGCACGCTCTCGTCCTGGATGGCCGCGTCTTCGGCATGCTCCAGCGGCATATAGGCAAACCAGCGCTGCAGCGGTGGCCACTGCAGGTGCTCGCCGCCGGCCACCAGCTGCAGCGCGAGCGCCAGCGCGCGGGCGTCGCCGGCAAAGGCCTGCGGCGTGCCGCGGTACATGTTGCGCGTGAACTGGTCGAGCATCAGGATCAGCGCCAGCGCGCCGTCGCTGCGCGCCGCCCAGCCGTCGAGCCGGCCGGCCAGCGCGGCGGCAACCGCGGCACCGAAACGCCGGGCAATGGCCTGGTCGTAGACCGCGCTGCGCTGGAACCAGCGCGGGTCGACCGCGTCGCCGCTGCCGAACCAGAAGTCCAGCACCGCGGCCGGCGTCACCGGCGGCGCCGCGTTCACGTGCCCACCGCGTCGAAACGCGCCAGGATGCCGGCGTGCCGCGCCGGCCATTGCGCCAGGCCCAGGCCGTCGCCGTCGAACACACGCTGCAGGAAGGCCAGCGTCAGCTCCTGGGTGGCGGCCTTGACCTGGCCGTTGAGCACCAAGCCGCCGCTGCCGCCACGGTCGGTGAAGATGCTGTGCGAGCCGCCTTCGAACACCGCCAGCGCCTTGGGCCGGCCGCCGATGGCGTCGAAGACCCTGATGCGGTCGTCGACGCCCGAGAAGAAGCCGGGGATGCGGATGTCGTCGGCAGTGGCGGTGACGTGCAGGCTGGGCAGGTCCACGCCGGCCAGGATGGGCTCGAAATTCGCGTCGCCATAGAAGGGTGGTGCCGACAGCAGCAGCGCGGCGCGCACACGCTCGTCGCGCAGCGCGTGCACGCGGCCTTCGCGCTGCACGCGTGCACCGGCCACCAGCAGCGTGGTGTTGGCGCCGTAGGAATGACCGGCGGCGACGATGCGCCGGGCATCCAGCCGCGGCGCCAGCGCGCCGGCCAGCAGCTGGTCGAGCGCGAAGCGCAGGTCCTGCACACGCTCGATGGCCTCGCCGTCGGTGGCGGCGTCGCGCAGCCGGCCGACCACGCCGAAGGGATTGCCGGCCCACAGCGAGCGGTCACTGCCGACGTGCTGCAGGTGCAGGCTGGCCCAGCCGTGCGCCGCCCAGTGACTGCCCAGGTAGCTGTAGCCGAAACGCGAGCCGCCGATGCCGTGCGAGAACACCACCAGCGGCACCCGGCGCGTCGCGGCCGCGTCGACCGGCAGGTACAGCCGCACCGGCACGCGGCGCTGGCGGCGGTCGTCGACCCAACCGAAGTCGAGCTTGTCGACCGTTCCCGGTGCGGCGCCGGGCGCGGCCCACGCCGGGCGCGTGGCCAGTCCGGCGGCCAGCGTGGCGGCGCCGGCCGCGGCCAGGCCGAGGCACAGGCGACGGCGCGACAGGGTTCGCGTCGGGTTCATGCTGCCTTCTCCTGGGCTGGTGTTGCCGCGGCCGGCACCTCGACGCGCCGGCGCCTGAACAGCCGCGCCAGCGCCTGCACGGCGTCGTCGACAAAGGTGTAGACGACCGGGATCACGAGCAGGCTCAGGAAGGTCGAAGTGACGAGACCGCCGATGACGACGATGGCCATCGGGCTGCGGAAGCTGGGGTCGGTGCCCAGCCCCAAGGCGATCGGCAGCATGCCGGCGCCCATGGCGATGGTCGTCATGACGATCGGCCGTGCGCGCTTGCGGCAGGCGTCCAGGACCGCGTCCCAGCGCGCCAGGCCGTGGTCGCGACGCGCGATGACGACGTAGTCGACGAGCAGGATCGAGTTCTTCGTCGCGATGCCCATCAGCATGATCATGCCGATCATCGCCGGCATCGTGAGGTCGCTGCCGGTGACGAACAGCGCCAGGATGGCGCCCGGCACCGACAGCACCAGCGCGGCCAGGATCGTCACCGGCAGCACCCAGGCGTGGAACAGCAGCACGAGCACGATGTAGATGCACAGCACGCCGGTGGCCATGGCCAGCGTGAAGCTGCCGAACAGCTCGGCCATCGCCTCGGCGTCGCCGACCGTCGTCTTGATGACGCCCGGCGGCAGCGTCTGCAGGCTCGGCAGCGCGTCGGTCAGAGCCTGCACCTCGCCCAGCGGCAGGCCACCGAGTTCGATCTCGAAGTTGACGTTGCGCTGGCGGTTGAAGCGGTCGATCTGTGCCGGTCCGCTGTCGATGGCGAGCGTGGCGACGCTGTTCAGCGGCACCGGCCCACGCGCGCCCGGCACCGCCAGGCGCTCGATCAGGCTCAGGTCCTGGCGTGCCGCCGGCGGCAGCTTCACCACCACCGGCACCTGGCGCTGGCTCAAGTTGAGCTTGGCCAGGCCCTGGTCGAAGTCGCCCGCGGTGGCGATGCGCAGCGTGTCGGCGATCGCCGCCGAGCTGACGCCCAGGTCGGCAGCACGCGCGAAGTCGGGCCGCACCACGAGCTCGGGCCGCTGCAGGCTGGACGTGCTGGTGACGTTGCCGATGCCGCGCACGGTGCGCAGTTCCTGCTCGACGCGCGCCGCGTGGGCGGCCAGCACGGCGCCGTCTTCGCCGGCCAGCACGAGCACGTATTTTTCCATCGAGCCGCCGAAGCCGACCGTGAAACGCGCGCCCGGAATCGCCTCCAGCCGCCTGCGCAAGTCGCTTTCCACCTGCTGCTTGGTGACGCCGCCGCGTTCGCCGCGCGGCGTCAGGTTGAGCGTCAGCGTCGCCTTGCGCGCCTCGGCCGCGCCCTGAGGCGCGAAGGGGTCGCCGCCGGCGCTGCCGCCGCCGACGGCGGTGTAGACCAGCTTCACGTGCGCGTTCTGCTGCACCGCGCGCCGCGCCTGCTCGGCCACCGCCAGCGTCTGCCCGTAGCTGCTGCCCGGCGGCAGCGCGATGTAGACCTGCGTCTGCGACAGGTCGTCGGGCGGGACGAAGCCGCCGGCGATCTGGCCGGTGAACAGCGGCGCACACGAGGCGACGCCGAAGGCGGCGGCGCCGGCCAGCGTCCACAGCCGGTGCTTCAGGCACCAGCCGGCCAGCCGGCCGTACAGCGCCAGCCAGCGCGGCTCACCGTGGTCGGTCTTCGGCCGCGTCAGCAGGTAGGCCGCCGTCATCGGCGTCAGCCTGCGCGCCGCCACCAGGCTGACGAAGCCCGCGATCGCCGCCGTCCAGCCGAACTGCACGAAGAACTTGCCCGGCACGCCGCTCATGAAGGCGGTGGGCAGGAAGACCGCGATCAGCGTGAAGGTGGTGGCGATCACCGCCAGCCCGATCTCGTCGGCTGCTTCCATCGCCGCCTGCAGCGGGGTCTTGCCCATGCGCAGGTGGCGCATGATGTTCTCGATCTCGACGATGGCGTCGTCGACCAGGATGCCGACCACCAGCGACAGCGCCAGCAGCGTCACGACGTTGAGCGTGAAGCCCATGAAATACATGGCGCCGAAGGCCGGTATGATCGACAAGGGCAGCGCCACCGCGGCGACCAGCGTGGCGCGCCAGTCGCGCAGGAAGAACCAGACCACGACGACGGCGAGGAACGCGCCTTCCAGCAGCAGCCACATCGACCCGATGAAGTTCTCCTGCACCGGGTCGACGAAATTGAAGGCCTCGGTGATGGTGATGTCGGGGCGCGCGGCCTTCAGCTTGTCCAGCGCCGCCAGCACGCCCTGCGCCACTTCGACCTCGCCGGCGCCGCGCGCGCGCGTGATCTCGAAGCCCACCACCGGCTGGCCGTTGAGCAGCGCGGCGCTGCGCGTTTCGGCCACCGTGTCGCTGACGCGGGCGACGCTGGCCAGCCGCAGGTGGCGGCCGTCGGCGAGCGTCACTTCCATCTCGGCCAGTTCACGCGCCGAGGCCACCGTGGCGATGGTGCGCACCGACTGCTCGGCGCCGCCGATGTCGGTGCGCCCGCCCGAAGCCTCCTGCTGCATGTTGCGCAGCGCGCGCGAGATGTCGGCCGCGGTGGCGTTGAGCGCCAGCAGCCTGGCCGGGTCGAGTTCGACGTGCACCTCGCGCGTGACGCCGCCGACGCGGCCGACCGCGCCGACACCGCGCACCGCCAGCAGCGCGCGCACGACGTCGTTGTCGACGAACCAGCTCAGGCCCTCGGCGTCCATGCGGCTGGAGGCCACGGTGTAGGTCAGGATCGGCATGCCGGCGATGTTGACCTTGCTGATCTGCGGATCGCGCAGGTCGCCGGGCAGGTCGGAGCGCACGCGCTGCACGGCGTCGCGCACGTCGTCCAGCGCCTCCTGCGGCGTGCGCTCGAGGCGGAACTCGACGGTGACCAGCGCACTGCCGTCCTGCACCTTGGTGTAGATGTTCTTCACGCCCTGCAGCGTGGCCACCGAGTTCTCGATCTTGCGTGCGACCTCGGTTTCCATCTGCGCCGGTGCCGCCCCCGGCAGGCTGGCGGCGACGACGATCATCGGCAGCTCGATGTCCGGGAACTGCTGCACCTTCATCTGCCGGTAGCCCATCAGGCCCACCAGCGTGAGCAGGATGAAGAGCAGGATCGCCGGGATCGGCGTGCGGATCGAATACGAAGAGACGTTGATCGCCATGCCCGGCCTCGTTGACGCAGACGCGCGCGCGGCGCTCAGGGCTTCGGCGCCGACGCGGCGGCGGCCGGGGCCTGCACGACGCGCACGGTGTCGCCGTCGGCCAGGAAGCCGGCGCCGCTGTCGACGACGCGTGCGGCGGCGTCCAGTCCGGCGGTGATCTCGATGCGTTCGCCGCTGCGGCGGCCGACTTCGACCTTCGCCTGGCGCACCCGCGAGTCGGCTTCGAGCCGGAAGACGTAGCTGAAGCCGTCGCGCAGCAGCACCGCGCCCTGCGGCAGTGTCAGCGCCGCGGTGTGGCCGACCTCGAATTCGCCGCGCGCGAACATGCCGGCCTTCACGCCGCCGGGCGGCAGGCCGTCGCCGCGCGCCGGTGGCGGCGGCAGGTCGACGTAGACGAGGCCGTTGCGCGTGCCGGCGTCGATGGTCGGCGCGACCATGCGCACGCGGCCGGCCAGCGGCGCGCTGCCGGCCGGCGTGAGGCGCACCGCCTGGCCGGGGCGCAGCAGGGCCAGGTCGGCCGCGGCGATCTCGGCACGCCACTCCAGCCGGCCCTGGCGGATCAGCCGGAACAGCTCCTGCCCTGCCGGCAGCACGGCGCCGACGGTGGCACTGCGCGCCGAGATCACGCCGTGGTCGGGCGCCAGCACCTCGGTCTGGCCCAGGCGCAGCTGCTGCAACTGCGCGGCGGCGCGCTGCGCCTGCAGGCGCGCCGCGGCGGTGCGCTCGGCGGTGAGGTACTGGTTGATCTGCTGCGCCGACAGCGCGCCGCTGGCCTGCAGGTCACGCGCCCGCTGCGCGTTGGCGCTGGCGTCGGCGAGCACGGCTTCGGCTTCGGCCACCGCGGCGGCGATCTGTGCCAGCTCGGCGCGCACCGAGTCGGCGCCGAAACTCGCCAGCACCTGGCCGCGCTGCACGCGGTCGCCGACGTTGACGCGCACTTCGGCCAGCCGCAGGCCGTTGGCTTCGGTGCCGATGCTGGCCTCCTGCCACGGCGCGATGCTGCCGTTGGCCGCCACCGTGACTGGCCAGGTGCTGCGCTGCGGCTGCGTCACCGTGACGGTGAGCGCCGGCTTGGCGGCAGCCGCGCCGGCAGCCGGTGGCGGCACCTCGTCGTCGGCCGCGCGGACGAACAGGAAGGCGGCAACGCCGACGGCCAGCACGGCCGCGGCGGCCAGCCACCAACGTAAGGGGCGCGGGGCGGAGGCGGCAGCGATGGCAGGCATGGTGGCAGGGGGTGCGGTCGGAAGTGAGGGCGGCATCAGCGGCGGGCGCTGTCGGTGGCGGTGGACATGCCGGCGGCAGCGACGCCCGGCGTGGCGGCCAGCGCAGCGCCTTCGTGCCAGCCGCCGCCCAGGGCGCGGTACAGCGCGATCCAGGCCGCGGCCCCTTCGCGCTGCAACTCGATGAGCGCGATCTGCGCCGCCACGGCATTGCGGCGCGATTCCTCGAGCTCGAACAGGCTCGCCAGCCCGCCCTGCTGGCGCGCTGCGGTGGCGCGCAGCGAGGCCTCGAAGCCGGCGGCTGCCCGCTGCGCGTCGGCGCTGCGCTCGGCCGCGGCCTGCACCGCGACGAGCGCCGATTCGACCTCGCGCACGGCGCGCCGCACCTGGGCGCGGTACAGCGCCACGGCCTCGTCGTAGCCGGCCTGGGCGGCGGCGCTGGCGGCGGCGCGGGCGCCGCCGTCGAGCACCGGGAACACCACCTGCAAGGGCCCGAACGACCAGGTCAGTCCCGACATGGTGTCGCCGCCGCTGCGCAAGGTGGTCTGCGCCAGGTTGCCCGACAGGCTGAGCTGCGGCCGCTCGCGCGCCTGGGCGTCGGCACGGTCACCCGCGGCGGCGATCACGGCGCGGGCGGCGGCATGGATGTCCGGGCGCTGCGCCAATGCCGCGGCAGGCAGCTTGGCCGGGGCGATGGCCGGCGGCAGCGGCAGGGCGGCGGTGGCCGGCGCCAGCCGTTGCCGCAGGCCGGGCTCGGGCAGGTCGGTCATTTCGACCAGCGACTTCAGCAGCGTGTCGCACTGCGCCCGCAGCGCGCCGAGCTGGCTGCGCGACTGCGCCGCACCGGCGTCGGCCAGCGCGGCGTCGGCCGGCGCGGCAAAACCGGCACGCGCCGCGAGCCCGGTCAGGCGCGCGGTCTCGGCGCGCGATGCGGCGTCCCGTGC
>CAYJOA010000056.1:0-25234 GCA_964371495.1 uncultured Rubrivivax sp. | reverse complement strand
TCTCGTCGACCTTGGCCTTCAGGTTGTGGATGACCTCGAGCGCGTTCTGCCCGAAACGCGACATCGCGATGCCCGAGACGACTTCGCCCTCGCCGTTCAGCTCGGACAGCCCGCGCCTTTCGTCGGGCGCCATCTCGACGCGCGCGATGTCGCGGATCAGCACCGGCGTGCCGCCCTCGCTCTTGACGACCAGCAGTTCGATGTCGGACTTGCCGCGCAGGTAGCCCATGCCGCGCACCATGTATTCGGTCTCGGCCATCTCCACCACGCGGCCGCCGACGTCGCGGTTGGAGTCGCGGATCACCTGCGACACCTTCATCAAGGGGATGCCGTAGCTGCGCAGCTTGAGCGGGTCGACGGTGACCTGGTAGGTCTGCACGAAGCCGCCGATCGACGCCACCTCGGCCACGCCCTGCGCCTTGGTGAGCTGGTAGCGCACGTACCAGTCCTGGATCGTGCGCAGTTCGGCCAGCGTCTTGTCCTTGGCCAGCAGCGCGTACTGGTAGACCCAGCCGACGCCGGTGGCGTCGGGGCCGAGCGACGGCGACACGCCCTTGGGCAGCCGGCTGGAGGCGAAGTTCAGGTACTCGAGCACGCGGCTGCGCGCCCAGTAGATGTCGGTGCCGTCGTCGAAGATGACGTAGACGAACGAGGCGCCGAAGAACGAGAAGCCGCGCACGACCTTGGACTGCGGCACCGCCAGCATCGCGGTGGTCAGCGGGTAGGTCACCTGGTCTTCGACGACCTGCGGCGCCTGGCCCGGGTATTCGGTGTAGACGATGACCTGCACGTCCGACAGGTCGGGCAGGGCGTCCAGGGGCGTCTTCATCACGGCAACGGCGCCGCCGATGACGGTGAACAGCGTGGCGAGCAGGACCAGGAACGGATTCCTGCCCGACCACTGGATGATCTTGGCCAGCATGTCGCTCTCGCCTCAGTGGCCGCTGTGGCTGTTCTTGCCCGCGCCCGACGCCGGCGCTGCCTTGGCTGCCGGCAGCACCTTGAGCTGGGTCACCACGTACTCGCCGGGCTGTCGTTCGACGAACTCGAAGCTCACCGCCTGGCCGGGCTTCAGGCCGTTCAGCAGCGCGGCGTTGGCGGCCTTGAACTCCATCGTCATCGGCGGCCACTTCAGGCTGGCGACCGGGCCGTGGTTGAGGCTGAGCGTGCCGGCCTGGGCGTCGACGCTGTCGACGCTGCCCTCGGCCTGGTGGCCGACGGTCGCCGCCGAGCCGCTGCTGCCGGCCACCGGGGCCGGGCCCGCCATGCCGCCGATCACGGCCTTCAGGTTGCTCTCGGCGTCGATCAGGAAGTTGGCCGCGACGACCACCTGTTCGCCCTCCGTCACGCCCTTGACGACCTCGACGAAGTTCTCGCCGCGGCCGCCGAGTTCCACCTCGCGCGGCTCGAAGCGTCCTTCCTGGACCTGCACCAGCACCAGGCGCCGCGTGCCGGTGTCGATGACCGCCGAGTCCGGCACGGTGAGCACCGGCTGGGTGCCGCCGACGGCGAGTTCGACCTGGGCGAACATCGCGGGCTTCAGCCGCTGGCCCGGGTTGGCCAGTTCCACGCGCACCGGGACGCTGCGCGTCTGCGCCGTCAAGGTGGGGTAGATGTAGGTGATGCGGCCGTTGAACACCTCGTTGGGGTAGGCGGTGATGCCGACGCGCGCCTTGGCGCCCGTCTTGACCAGGCCGATGTCCTGCTCGGGCAGGTCGGCGATGACCCACACCGACGACAGGTCGGTCACCTGGTAGAGCATCTCGCCGGGCATGAAGCGCATGCCCTGCAGCGCCTTCTTCTCGGTGACGACGCCGGACACCGGCGACGCGAAAGTGACGGTGCGCTGCGGCTGACCCGTCCTCACCAGGTTCTCCAGCTGTGCCGGCGAGAGTTCCCAGTGGCGCAAGTGCGCCAGGCTGGATTCGGCCAGCTGCTGCATGCCGCCCTGCGCATCGGCGCTGGCGCCCCTCATGGCCTGCATGCCCTGCGCCGCGATCAGGTACTCGCGCTGGGCCGAGACCAGTTCGGGGCTGTAGGCCTCGAACAGCGGCTGACCGCGGCTCACCTGCTGGCCGGTGACGTTGACGAGGAGCTTCTCGACATAGCCCTCGAAGCGCGGGGCGATCACGGTCACGCGCCGTTCGTCGGGCTCGACGCGGCCCGCGGCCCGCACGGTGCGGCCGAGCAGGCGCAGACTGGCGGCTTCGGTGCGCACGCCCAGCCTCTGGATCTTCTCGGTGCCGATGCGGATCTGGTTCGATGCGCCTGCCGGGCCCGACTCGTCTTCGCCCTCGTAGACGGCGATGTAGTCCATGCCCATTTGATCCTTCTTGGGCGTCGGCGAGGTGTCGGCCAGCCCCATCGGGTTGCGGTAGTACAGCAGCTTGCGCGCCTTGGCGCCAGGCGCCGAAGCGGCCGCGGCGCTGTCGCCGTCGGCCGCGGGCGCCTGCGCGCGCGTGCCCAGCCAGTAGCTGCCGCCGCCGACGGCAGCGAGCACGACGAGCGCGAGCACGGTGGTGGTGGTCTTCACAGGTCTTCTCCCAGAATGCGTTCGATGTCGGCCAGGCGCAGTTGCGCCTCGACCCGCGACTTGAGCAGCTCCTGCCGCGCCTTGCGGATCTGGCGCTGGGCTTCGAGCAGAATCGAGAACTCGGTCTTGCCGTTCTCGTAGGCGGCCAGCGCCGACTGCAGGCTCAGCTCGGACTGCGGCAGCAGCTGCGTCTCGACGAGGGCCGCGGTACGCCGTGCCGCGTCCAGGCTCGCCAGGTTGGCCGCCAGTTCACCGAGCAGCTCGTTCTGCAGCGCAGCGGCGCGCGCTCGTGCGGCGGCGACCATCGCGTCGGCTTCGCGCTCCTGGCCACGGCGCGACTCCTGCTGCAAGGGGATGCTCATCTCGAACATGACACCCCAGGTGGTGACGCGCGAGCGCATCTGCGACGGCGAAATCCCGACCTGCAGGTCGGGGTAGCGGTTCTGCTGCGTGAGCTCGCGGTTCTTCTGCGCCGCGCCCAGGCGCGCCAGCTCGGCGACGATCGAGGGGTTGCGCTCGCGTGCCCGCTCGGCCAGCGCCGCCGCATCGGCGCTGCCCAGTGGCGGCAGCGGGCGCAGCACTTCGGGCTCGGCCAGGGGCGCCGTACTGTCGCGGGCCAGCAGGCCGTTCAACTTGGCCCTGAGCTGGCGCTTTTCGCTGTCGAGCATGATCAGCTCGGTGCGCATGGCGGTTTGCTCCAGCTGGGCGCGGATCGCATCCGGCTGCCCGGCCAGGCCACCGGCGTAGCGGGACTGTGCCACCTGCTCCAGCCGCGACATCAGTTCCAGCACTTCGGCGGCCAGGCGCTGGTTGCCGGCCGCGCGGTAGTACTCGGCGTAGCTGGTCTTGATGCGCGCCGCCAGCTCGGCCCAGGTGGCGTCGGTCCGTGCCTCGGCCTGCCTGGCGTCGGCGGCGGCGGCATCGCGGCGCAGGTCGCGCTTGCCCCACAGCGGCAGCGACTGCATCAGCGTGTACCTGGTCTCGCCGACGCGCCACGGCAGCAGGCTGAACGAGGCGTCGTTGCCGTAGTTGTTGACGTTCATCAGCTCGACGCGCAGCACCGGGTCGGGCAGGGCACCGGCAGGCCCGACGCGCTGCGCCGCGGCGTCGGCTTCCAGCCGCATGGCGCCGAGCTCCGGGCTGTGTGCTCGCGCGTAGGCCAGCAGGCCCTGGACACCGCTGCCCAGGGCCGTGTCCTGGGCCAGCACCGGGCCGGCGCAGGCGATGCCGACGAGCGTGCTGCCGAGCAGCGCGCGCAGCGATGGCCGGCGCGTCGCCTGCAGGCAGGCGGTCGGGCGGGTGCCGGCGCGACGGCGGGAAAGGGCAGTCTGTCCGTCGGCACTCATCGTGATACGTGGCGTGGTCATGGCGTGGCTTCCGAAGAAGGAACGTGGAGGCTTCGATCGACCAGCGCCTGGGTGGCCGGTCAGTTTCAAACGCGATCAGGGTGGTTTGCCGCTGGTCTGCCGGCGCACGACGGCGGCGGCAGGGCGCGGGTTGCGCCGGTCAGGTCAAGGACTCGGTGGCCTGCCGGGTTCGGCCGCTGGCGCGGCCGTGGCCGCTACAAGGCCAGGCGCAGGAAGGCGATGGGAATCGGCGGCGACCACACGCCATCCCGGCGCGGCACCCACGGCCGGGCCCTGGGCAGGGCCGGCACGGCCAGCACGGCCGACGCCGTGCGCAGCGGCAGCGCAGCGCCGTGCACGTCGTCGAGCGTCGACTTCTGCTGCGGCATCGACACCGTGGCCTTGTCGCAGAAGTCCTGGCAGTTCAAGTGGGCCATCGGCTCGGGTTCACCCGGCGTCGGCGCCGGCTGGCTCGCAGCCGGCCCATGGTGCGGCACGGGGGCCGCACTGGCGTCATGGTGCGCAGCACGAAGGGCCGCCGGCGATGCCAAAGCCGCATCGGACAGCCCGACGACGTTCGGCGCCAGGCACGCATGGGCAACGCTGGCAGCCACGCCGAACAACCACAGCAGCAGCACGCGGGCGGCCCAGCGGCGGAGTTGTCGGCGGTTACGGAACATCGAGTCTGTGCAGGTCTTGTGCAGCGGCGAAGGATACGAAGTGCCCTGCGCCGGGCCGTTGATCTGAGTCAACGGCCGGCCAGCGCGCCGGGGCACCCCGGCGCGGTGTCGTTGCGCACGACTTCAGTGGATGCGGAAGATGCCCACGGTTTCCTGCAGGCGGGTCGTCTCGGCCAGCGACGAGCGGGCGACCACGGCGCTTTCGCCGGCCAGGGCGGCGTTGTGCTGCACGGCTTCGCTGATGACCTGCATGCTCGTCTCGACGCTGCCGACGCCCTTGGCCTGTTCGATCGCGCTGTTGGCAAGTTCCCGCGCCACCGTCTGCGTGTCGCGGGCGCCGGCCGCCAGCCGGGCCAGTGAATCGCCCACCGCCGCCGCGCTGGCCGAGCTGTCCTTGACCCGGGCGATGACGTCGTTGGTGGCCTTGGCGGCACTCGACGCCGCCTCGGCCGTCGTGCTGGCGAGCCGGCGCACCTCCGGGGCCCCGACCGCGAAGCCGCGGCCGGCTTCGCCGGCGCGCGCCGCTTCGATGGCGGCGTTGAGGGCCAGGATGTTGGTCTGGAAGGCGATGCCGCCGACGGCTTGCGCCAGTTCCTCGATCGACACCAGTGCCCCTTGCGCCTGCGCCAGTTGCGCGATGAGTTCGCCGACCGCGCGGCTGGAGTCCGATGACAGCTGCGAGGCCTCGGTGGCCTGCCCCGAGACGGCATTCGCGTGGCTGGCGTTGCCTGCGGCGGTGGCCGAGATCTGGATCGACGCCGACGTCACCGAGTCCAGCGCCGCAGCCTGCTGCGACACCGAGCCGGCCAGGTTCTCGGCGCCGCGGGTCATCTGTTCGGTTGCCGCCGCGACGTTGCCGGCATGCAGGCTGGCGTCACGCAGCACGGCGCGCATCTTGGTCACGGCCTGCATGGCGGCGTTGGCGACGGTACCCAGGTCGCCCGCGGCGGCTCCGCTGGGCAGCTGCGCGCCGAGCTCGCCCGCAGCGATGCGCTGCATGGCTGCTTCCAGGGCTGCGCACGGGCGCAGGATGCAGTGCTGGTAGTACCAACTCTGTGCCAGCGCGCTGGCGACGCCGCCCAGGCCCAGCACCGCGGCCAGCGCCACGGTGGCACCGGCAGGCAACCAGGCCGACAGCAGACCGGGCGCCAAGGCCAGGGTCGCGAGCCCGGCAAACAGGGTGGCGCTGGCGCCCACGTACAGGTGCAGCCGCGCACGCGGGCTCATCGAGAACGGGTGCAGCGCCTTGGCGTACCAGCGTGTGTCGACGACGTTGCCCTGCCTGAGCACGAGGTGCCCGGCCTGGCCGGCGTTCCAGCGCCGATACAGCGCGTCGGCGGCGGCGATCTGGTCGGCGCTGGGGCGGCCGCGCACCGAGCTGTAGCCGACGATGCGGCCGTTCTCGGTCATCGGCGAGACATTCGCCACCACCCAGTAGTAGCTGCCCGATTTGGTGCGGTTCTTGACCACGCCGGTCCAGGGCTTGCCGGACTTCAGCGTCCGCCACATGTCGGCAAAGGCGCGTTCGGGCATGTCGGGGTGGCGCACCAGGTTGTGCGGCTGACCCAGCAGTTCCTCGTGCGTGAAGCCGCTGACGGCCACGAAGACACTGTTCGCGTAGGTGATGCGGCCCCGGGTGTCGGTGGTGGAGACGATGCTGTCGTCGGCCGAGAACTCGACGGCCTGGTCGAACACGGGCAGGTTGATGCGGGGCATGTTGTTGTTCGTGTATTGCGTGGTGAAAGCGCGCGTATGGCGCCATGACGAGGCCAGGGCACGGATGTCCAGTCACAGGCCATGGTCCCGACAGCCGGACACACGGACCTGCCCCACTTTCGGCAGCTCGCCGCCGAAGTGAAGATGTCTGTGGCGGCGTCGTACCGTGCGGCGACGCCGACGACGTCACGTTCGCGCCGGCCCGGGCCGGGCGCGATTGATCAGGCTCAAGGCGCCGGCGGCGCCGGCTTGCGCCTGCGACGCACGGTGTCTGCCGGCGCTCGGCCCGCCGGCGCGGCCGGGCCGGCGGCCGCCAGGGACTCCAGGATCGGGCACTCGGGCCGGTCGTCGCCATGGCAGCAGTGCACCAGGTGTTCGAGGGTTGCCGTCATGGCCAGCAGCTCCTGCGCCTTGCGCCGCAGCTCCTGGATGTGGGCCTGCGCCAGCGCCTTGACCTGCCGGCTCGGGCGCTGGCGGTCGTGCCACAGGCCGACCAGCTCGCCGATCTCGGCGATCGAAAACCCCAGGTCGCGGGCGTGGCGGACGAAACGCAGCGTGTGCACGTCGGCGTCGGCGTATTGCCGGTAGCCGGCGTCGGTGCGTGACGCCGCCGGGATCAGGCCGACCTCTTCGTAGTGGCGGATCATCTTCGCCGACACGCCGCTGGCGCGTGCCGCCTGGCCGATGTTCATCAGCGTCATGGCCGATGCTCCTCAGGCCAGCGCAGCACGCGGTTCTGCGGCTGCCGCCGCCGGGTCCGTCGACTCGGCGCTGGAACGCCAGCGCCGCAGCAGCAGGGCGTTGCCGACCACGCTGACGCTGCTCAGCGCCATCGCTGCACCGGCGAACACCGGGCTCAGCAGGCCCGCCGCTGCCAGCGGGATGCCGACGACGTTGTAGGCGAAGGCCCAGAACAGGCCACGCCGGATGGTGGCGTAGGTGCGCCGCGAGACGTCCAGCGCATCGGCCACCAGCCGCGGGTCGCCGCGCATGAGCGTGATGCCGGCGGTTTCCATGGCCACGTCGGTGCCGGTGGACATGGCGATGCCGACGTCGGCCGCGGCCAGCGCCGGTGCGTCGTTGATGCCGTCGCCGACCATCGCCACCACCTCGCCGGCCTGGCGCAGTTCCTGCACCACCGTGGCCTTGTCGCCGGGCAGCACTTCGGCGCGCACGTCGGTGATGCCGAGCTCGTGCGCCACCGCTGCGGCGCTGCCGCGGTTGTCGCCGGTGAGCATCACCGTGCGCACACCCAGGGCGTGCAGTCGCGCCACCGCGGCGCGCGCCGCGGGCTTGACCGCGTCACCGAAGGCCAGCAGGCCCAGCAATTCGGCGCGGCGGCCGCTGCGCCGCATCAGCCACGACACGGTGCGGCCCTGGGCCTCGAGCGCCGTCGCCGTGGCCGCCAGCGCGGCCCCGTCCAGGCCCTCTTCACGCAGCAGCCGGCTGCTGCCCAGCACCAGGGCCTGGCCCGCCACGGTGGCTTCGAGGCCACGCCCCGGCAGGGCGCGGGCGTCGACGGCCGGCGGCAGCGCCAGCGCCCCGGCCTGCGCCTGCTCCAGCACCGCGCGCGCCAGCGGGTGTTCGCTGGTCTGCTGCAACGCTGCGGCCAGGCGCAGCACTTCGTCGCGCGTCTGGCCGGCGGCGGCGTGCACGGCCACCAGCGCCGGCCGGCCCTCGGTGAGGGTGCCGGTCTTGTCGAAGGCGACGCGCGTCACCGCGTGCGCGAGCTCCAGCGCCTCGGCGTCCTTGATCAGGATGCCGTGGCGGGCGGCGACGCCGGTGCCGACCATGATCGCCGTCGGCGTGGCCAGGCCCAGCGCGCAGGGGCAGGCGATGACGAGCACCGCGACGGCGTTGATCAGCGCCTGCTCCCAGTTGCCGGTGGCGCCCACCCAGCCCAGCAGCGTCAGCGCGGCAACGCCCAGCACCACCGGCACGAAGACGGCGCTGACGCGGTCGACCAGGCGCTGTATGGGTGCCTTGCCGGCCTGCGCCGACTCGACCATGCGGATGATGCGCGCCAGCGTCGTCTCGGCGCCGACGGCCAGCGTGCGCACCGTCAGTGCGCCGTCGGCGTTGATGGCGCCGCCGGTGACGCGGTCGCCAGCGGCCTTGGCCACCGGCATGCTTTCGCCGGTGATCAGCGACTCGTCGACATGGCTGCGGCCGGCGGTGACTTCGCCGTCGACCGCGATGCGCTCGCCGGGACGCACGGACACGAGGTCGCCGACCGTGACCTGGGCCACCGGGACCTCGACCTCGACGCCGTCGCGAACGACTCTGGCGGTGGCCGGGCGCAGCGCGTTCAAGGCGCGGATGGCGTCGGTGGTCTGGCGCTTGGCCCGCCCCTCCAGCCACTTGCCCAGCAGCACCAGCGTGATGACCGCCGCCGAGGCCTCGAAATACAGGTGCGGCATGCCGTGGCCGGTGTGCGCCAGCAGCAGGTAGCTCGACAGGCCGTAGGCGGCCGAGGTGCCCAGCGCCACCAGCAGGTCCATGTTGCCGGTGCCGGCACGCAGCGCCTTCCAGCCGGCGCGGTAGAAGCGCCAGCCCAGGCCGAACTGCACCGGCGTGGCCAGCGCCAGCTGGGCCCAGCCGCCCAGCATCCAGTCGACGCCGAAGGGCTGCAGCAGCATCGGCGCCACCAGCGGCAGGGTCAGCAGTGCGCTCAGCAGCACCGGCCACCAGGTCGGCAGCCGCGGGCCCGCGGGTGGCGGCGCGTCGGCCAGGCCGTGGGCGGCATAGCCGGCTTTGTCCACCGCGGCCAGCAGCTCGCCCACCGGCACCGTCGAGAGCATGAGCACCGTGGCGCGTTCGGTGGCCAGGTTCACGGTGGCCGCAACGACGCCGGGCACCTTCAGCAAGGCCTTCTCGACACGGGCCACGCACGAGGCACAGGTCATGCCCTCGATCTGCAGTGTGGCCTGGCTCGTCACGACCTCGTAGCCGGCCTTGCCGACGGCGGCGACCAGCGCCTCGGTGCCCAGTGTCGGCGCCGCCTGCACCGTGGCCTGTTCGGTGGCCAGGTTGACGACGGCCTGCGTCACCCCGGGCACCGCCGCGAGCACCTTCTCGACCCGCTGCACGCACGACGCGCAGGTCATGCCGGCAATCTGAAGCTGCAGCGGCCGCGGCTGGCCGCCGGAGGGAGTCTGGATGTTCATGGATGTTCCCGCAGTACCATCTGCTCAAGCATGCTGCGCATCGTCAGGCTTCCCATGGTGGGAGGGTCAAGCGGTCGATCGGGAAAACCATACAGGCAGCAATGATTTTGGCCACGGCGGCTTGACCTTCCCGTCGTTGGAAGCCGGAAAGTATGGCCCCGTCGCCACACGACCAGACCAGGAGCAAGAGATGATTGCCTTCGAAGTCCAGGACATGACCTGCGGCCACTGCGTCAGCGCCGTCACCAAGGCGGTGCTCGGCGTGGACCCGGCCGCCAAGGTGAATGTCGACCTCGCCGCGCACCGCGTGGAGATCGAGCCGGGCGCCGCCGACGTTGCGGCGCTCGGCCGCGCCATCACGGAAGCCGGCTTCACACCGGCGGCGCTGCCCGGCGCCGCCTGATCCAGGAGACACCATGAACAGCACTTCCCCCGCATCGGCACCGGCCGGTGCTTCCTATGGCTTCTACTGTGCGCTGCACGGACTGGCGTTCGACGCCGCCGTGGCCCGCGTCACCGAGGCGCTGAAGACCGAAGGCTTCGGCGTGCTGACCGACATCGACGTGCAGGCCACGATGAAGGCCAAGCTCGGCATCGACGTGCCCGCCTACCGCATCCTGGGTGCCTGCAACCCGCCGCTGGCGCATCGCGTCCTGACGGCCCAGCCCGACATCGGCCTGCTGCTGCCGTGCAACGTGGTCGTGCGCGCGGCGCCCGACGGCGGCCAGATCGTCGGCTTCATGGACCCGGTGGCCGTGATGCAGATGACCGACGACGCCGAAGTGGCGGTCGTCGCCACCGAGGTCCGCAGCCGCCTGGAGCGGGTGCGTTCGGTGCTCATGACCGGCGCCGGCCAGGCCCTGCGCTGACGGGGCCGGTCAGCGAGCAGCACGGCGGCAGGCATGAGCACGCGGCATCCGCACCAGGGCGAACCCCGTCTGCTGCATTCGCTGACGGAATGGCGGGCGCTGTTCGAGATGGCCGTCCTGCCCTATGCCGTGCCGTGCCTGATGACGGCGCCGCACGGCGACGGACACCCGGTGCTGCTGCTACCCGGCTTCATGGCCGACGAGGCGACGCTGTTCGCACTGAAGTACTTCCTGCGCAACCGCGGCTACGACGTGCAGACCTGGGGTTTCGGCCGCAACGTCGGTTTCCAGCGCCGCCATGCCCAGGCGCTGGAGCAGAAGATCCGCTGGCTGCACCACAAGAGCGGCCGCCGCGTCAGCCTGGTCGGCTGGAGCCTGGGCGGCGTGTTCGCGCTCTACGGCGCACACCAGGCCCCCGAATGCGTGCGCGGCGTCGTCACGCTGGGCAGCCCGGTCAGCGTCGACGCCGAGGGCAGCCAGTCGCCGCCGTTCATCAAGGCGCTGTACCGGCTGATCGCGCACCCGCTGGGACCCAACGCACATTCGATGCAGCCGCGGGCCAAGAAGCTGCGCGAGCGCCAGGTCTTGCCGCTACCGGTGAGCTGCCTGTATTCGGTCGGCGACGGCGTCGTGCCGCCGCAGGAAGCCACGCTGCAGGGCGACCCGGCGCTGCACGAGAACATCCGCGTCGCCGGCAGCCACACCGGCCTGGGTTTCAACGCCATGGTGCTGGCCATCGTCGCCGACCGGCTGGCCCAGCCCGAAGGCCAGTGGCAGCCGTTCAGGCCCAGCGGCTGGTGGGGCAGCGCCTACCGGCTGCTGACGCAAGAAGCCGTGCCGGCCTAGCCCGCGGGGCGGCAACGATGCGGGCCCGGCATCGTCCGTCTTGATGAACACGAAAGCTCCGCGTTGACGTATCGTGCGGCGGCCGATCTTGGCGTGGCGCGACGGGTCAACGAGGAGAAGACGATGGCTGAATTCACGGGCGACGACGGCAACAACACGATCAGCGGCACCGAAGGGGCCGACACACTGCTCGGCATGGGCGGCGACGATGTGCTCGCCGGACTTGGCGGCGACGACTCGCTCGACGGCGGCGCCGGCTTCGACATCGTCGACTACAGCCTCGCGGCTGCCTTGGTGGTGGTCGACATCGGCGCCGGCAGCGCCAGCGGCGGCGCCGGCAACGACACCCTGGTCGGCATCGAGGGTGTCATCGGCAGCGATTTCACCGACACCCTGACCGGTGACGACAACAACAACTTCTTCCGTGGCCGCCTGGGCGACGACGCCATCGACGGCCGCGGCGGCACCGACCGCGCCGTCTACGACCAGGCCACCGGCGCAGTGGTCGTCAGCCTACTCGCCGGCACGGCCAGCGGAGCCGACGGCAGCGACACCCTGCTGAACATCGAGAACCTGCGCGGCTCGGCCTTCGCCGACACGCTGACCGGGAACGACGGCGCCAACGACATCCAGGCGCGCGACGGCAACGACACCGTGCACGGTGGTGGCGGCAACGACGTCCTGCTGGGCGAGGTGGGCGACGACACGCTGAATGGCGATGCCGGCGACGACTATGCCGACGGCGGCGCAGGCAGCGACCAGCTCTTCGGCGGGGCCGGCGGGGACACCCTGCGCGGCGGCCTCGGCGACGACACCCTGGATGGCGGCACACAAGGCACGGGACAGGCCGACTTTGCCGACTATCGCGCCGCCGCGGGCGCAGTGGTCGTCGACCTCGTGGCCGGCACGGCCAGCGGCGCCGACGGCAACGACGTGCTGATCGGCATCGAGGCCGTGTTCGGCTCCGCCTACGACGATCACTTCACCGGCACAGCGCTGCTCGATTACGAGTACTTCCGCGGCGGCCTGGGCAACGACGTCATCGACGGCGGCGCAGGCTTCGACATCGCCGACTACGGCTCCGCCAGCGCTTCGGTGGTCATCGACCTGGTCACCGGTACCACCAGCGGCGCCGACGGCGCGGATACGCTGATCGGCATCGAAGGCATCAGCGGCGGCGCCTTCGCCGACACGCTGCTCGGCGCCGCGGGCAACGACTGGCTGCGCGGCCGCGCCGGTGACGACTCGATCGACGGCGGCGCCGGATTCGACCGCGCCATCTACGAGCAGGCGTCGAGCGCGGTGACGGTCGACCTGGCGGCCGGCACCGCCAGCGGCGGCGACGGCAGCGACACGCTGGTCAGTATCGAGAACCTGCGGGGCTCCAACTTCGCCGACGCCTTGAGCGGCGATGACGGGGCCAACGACATCGAAGCGCGTGGCGGCAACGACATCGTGCGCGGCCTCGGCGGCAACGACACCCTGCGCGGCGAAGCCGGCGACGACCAGCTGTACGGCGACGACGGCAACGACGTGCTCGCCGGCGGGGCCGGGGATGACCTGCTCGACGGCGGTGGGCAAGCGGTCGGTTTCGTCGACATCGCCAACTACACCGGCGCCAGCGCGGGCGTGACGGCCAACCTGGCCACCGGCACCGGCGGCGGCGCCAGCGAGGGCACCGACACCTATGTCGCCATCGAAGGCTTGCTCGGCAGCCACTTCGACGACATCCTGATCGGTGATGCTGCGACGAACTACTTCCGCGGCAACCGCGGCAACGACCTCATCGACGGCGGTGGCGGGACGGCCGACGATTACACCAACGCCCGCAACGACATTGGCGACGCCGCCGACTACCGTGATGCGACGGGATCCGTCGCGGTGAACCTCGCCACCGGCACGGCGAGCGGCGCCGACGGCACCGACATCCTGATCGACATCGAACACGTCACCGGCTCGGCGCACGCCGACACGCTGACGGGCGACGCCGGCAACAACCTGCTGCGCGGCCGCGGCGGCGACGACCTCATCGACGGCGGCGCCGGCATCGACCGCGCCGATTACCGCAATGCCACCGGCGCGGTGACGGCGAGCCTGAACGACGACGGCAGCGGCAGCAGCAGCGGCGCCGACGGCAACGACACCTTGGCCGGCATCGAGAACCTGCAGGGTTCAGAGCTGTACGGCGACTCGCTGAGCGGCAACGTGCACGCCAACTGGCTGCGTGGTCTGGGCGGCGACGACACCATCGACGGCGGCGCTGGCATCGACACGGCGGGATACGAAGTGGTGCTGCGCGCCGACAGTACGCTGGCGCGCACCGCCGGCGGCTGGACAGTGAGTTCGCTGGTCGAGGGCACCGACACGCTGTCGGACATCGAACGCCTGGAGTTCGCCGACGGCCACCTTGCGCTGGACCTCGACGGCCACGCCGGCAGCGTGGCGCGCATCCTGCGCGCCTTGTTCGGCCCCGCGGCGCTGGACAACGAGCTCTACGCCGGCATCGGGCTGGGCATGCTCGACGCCGGCATGGCCTACGACGACCTGGTGGCGCTGGCCATGACGACGCAGGAATTCAGAAGCTCGGTGGGCAGCGGCTCGAACGCCGAGTTCGTGGCCCGCGTCTACGAGAACGTCGTCGGCGTGGCGCCCAGCGCCGCGGAACAGGCCGAGTTCACCGCGCTGCTCGATTTCGGTTTCTTCACCCAGGAATCGCTCGCGGTCTACGCCTGCGACGTGAGCTTCAACGCCGAGAGCGTCGAGCTCGTCGGCCTGGCGGACACCGGGCGGGCCTACGAGTGCTGGGCCGGCGGAGCGCTGCGCAGGGTCGCGGTGCTGCGGCGCCGCGTCCCGGCCGGGCCTGCCGGCCCGGCCCTTGCGGCGCTCGTCGCGGGACCGGCGCCGGCAGCAGCCGGCCGCGCCGCGCGACGACGCTGCGGTGCAAGTGCAGCCGCCAGCAGTTCCTGGAAGCTGTCGCGCACGCACTGGGCAAATACCTCGGGGTCGGGCATCAGCTCGCGACACGAGGTCGGCGAAATGATCAGCCGTCCCTCGTGGCTGGTGACCGCGAACACCAGCCCCATGCCGTCGGCGATGGGCATGATGGCCGAGAAGTAGCTCAGCCGGGCGCCGCACAGGTACAGCGGCACCGTCGGCCCCGGCACGTTGGTAACGGTGCAGTGGGCGAGCGGGGCGCGTCGGCCGATGCCGGCCGTGGCGCGGCCCAGCCACTTGGCCGTCAGCGCCAGCGTGGCGGCCGGGACATGGCTGCCGACGTTGGTCAGTTCACGCGCCCCCAGGGCGCGCGCGAGGTGTTCCGACGACGCCGTCTGGTCGTGGATGTGCTGCAGCCGCTGCAGCGCGCTGGCGGTGTCGGTGGCCAGCGCCACGCGCATCCACGTCAGTTCGGGCCGCGCCTGGGCGCCGCCCTCGGCCGGACGCACGTAGAACGGCGCCATCGCGGTCAGGCTGGGGGCGGGCAGTTCATCGTGCAGTTCGAGATAACGCCGCAGCGCGCCGCCGCACACCGCCAGCACGGCGTCGTTGACGGTGGCGCCGGCGACCGCGCTGCGGATGGTCTTGAACTCGTCGACGGTGAAGCGGCGCGTCTCGAACACGCGATGCGGCGAGACCGCGGAATTGAAACGCGTCGCCGGCATGCTGCCCGGCCGCAGCAGCAGGTCGCCGGCCAGTGTCAGTGCCGCCGGCGCGGCGCGGCGCAGCGCGCGGCCCAGCGGCCCGGCCAGCCTGGCGGCGGACCCCCGCGTGTGGGCCACGCCGCGCGCCACCATCGGCAGCGTGCGCGGCGCGGGCTCGGCGAACCACGGTGCCGGCGGCGGTGCGGCCGGCGCCGCAGCGTCCAGGTCGTGCAGCAGCATCGTGATCTCGCTGCCGCTCTCGACATCGATGGCAGCGTGGTGCGTCTTGGCCAGCAGCGCGAAGCTGCCGGCCGGCAGGTCCAGCAGGCCGTCCAGGCCCTCGATGACGTAGATCTCCCACAGCGGCCGGTTCAGGTCCAGCGGCCGGGCGTGGATGCGCGAGGCCTGGATGCAGAACTGGCGCCAGTCGCCGGGTTTGGGCAGCGCGATGTGGCGCACGTGGTACTCGAGGTCGAAGTCCTCGTCGTCGACCCAGTACGGGTGGTCCAGCTCGAAAGGCACCCGGCGCAGCTTCTGGCGGAAGATCGGCAGCCGGTCGAGCCGGCTGGCGATGTGCGCCAGGATGGTCTTGAAGCGGACCTTGCCGCCCGGCGCGGTGGACTGGTTGTAGATGTGGACCAGCGTGACGTTGGCGTTGGCTTGCGTCGTGTCGGCGTAAAGGAAGCTGGCGTCGTGCGCGCTGAGTTGAGGCATGCGGTGTCCGGGAGCCGCTGGGATGCAGCGATGGTAGCCGCCTGGCGCGCCCCAGCCACGCACAACCACGGCGCCGATTGCGGCGAGTCAATGGCCGCGCAGGCGGCAACGCCCACCATGCCGACATGACGACAGCGGCAGGCGACACCCCCGACGCGGCCACGGCGACGCTGGTGGCGGCCCTGCAGCGGCAGCTTGGCGCCACGCTGGTCGAAACACACATCTCCTGGGTGCTGCTCGACGGCGTGCACGCCTGGAAGATCAAGAAGCCGGTGCAGCTGTCGTTCCTGGACGCCCGCGCACTGGCCACGCGCCAGCGCCTGTGTCAGGAAGAACTGCGCCTGAACCGCCGGCTGGCGCCGTCGCTGTACCTGGACGTGGCCGCCATCCACGGCACGCCCGATGCGCCGCGCCTGGACGGCGGCGGGCCGGTGATCGAATACGCGCTGCGCATGCGGCAGTTCCCCGATGGCGCCTTGCTGAGTGAACAGCTGGCCGCCGGCACGCTGTTGCCCGCGCACCTGGATCGCCTGGCCCGGCGGCTGGCGGACTTCCACGCCGCGGCGGCCGTCGCGGCGGAGAACACGCCTTACGGCACACCGGAGGTGGTCGAGGGCGACGTGCTGCGGCTGCTCGACGGCCTGGCGCAGCACGGCGCAGGGCCGGCCTGCGCCGCCTTGCGGGACTGGGCTGCCACCACCGCACCGCGGTTGCGTCCGCTGTGGCAGGGCCGCCGCGCCGCCGGCCGCGTGCGCGAATGCCACGGCGACCTGCACCTGGCCAACGCGGTGCTGCTCGGCGACGAAGTGACGGCCTTCGACTGCCTCGAGTTCGACCCCGCATTGCGCTGGATAGACGTCTTCAGCGACACCGGCTTCCTGGTCATGGACCTGCTCGCGCGCGGCCGCGGCGACTTCGCGTTCCGCTTCCTCGATGCCTACCTCGACGCGAGCGGCGACCACGCCGGCGTGCCGGTGCTGCGCTGGTATCTCGTCTATCGCGCCCTGGTGCGTGCGCTGGTGGCGCGCATCCGGGCCGGGCAGGGCGGCGCGGCCGCCGGGCCCGACTATCTCGCGCTGGCGCTGCGGCTGGCGGGGGCGGGCGACGCCAGGCTGCTGATCACGCACGGCGTGTCGGGCTCGGGCAAGAGCCATGTCGGGCAGCGGCTGCTGGAACAGGCCCAGGCGATCCGCCTGCGCTCCGACGTCGAACGCAAGCGGCTGTTCGGCCTGCAGGCGCTGGAGGCGTCGGCGCAGCGCATCCCCGGCGGCATCTACGGCGCCGACGCCACGCGGCGCACCTACGCGCGCCTGCACGAACTGGCGGACGCTGCGCTACAGGCCGGCCACCGCGTCATCGTCGATGCTGCCTTCCTGCGCGCCAGCGAACGCGACGACTTCCGGCGCCTGGCGCAGCAGCGGCGGCTGCCGTTCACGATCCTGCACTGCCGGGCGCCGGCCGCCGTGCTGCGTGAACGTGTACGGGCGCGCGGTGAACGTGGTGACGATGCCTCGGAAGCCGACCTGGCGGTGCTGCAGCATCAGCTGGCGACAGCCGAGCCGCTGACGGCGGCCGAAGGGACCTGCACCGTCACCGTCGACACCGCGTCGCCGCTGGACATCGAGGCCCTGGCCGCACGCTGGCTTGCCGAGCCGGGCGCTGTGGCAGGTGCGCGTGCGCCGGACTGAAGACCGGCCATGCCCAGCACCGCGTCCCGCGCCGCCGAAGGCAGGTCGCCGCAATGGCTGGCGCTCGACGTGCTGGCGGCGACACGCGCGCCGGCCAGGGAGATCGAGGCCTTGCAGCGGCAGCGGCTGACCGCCTTGCTGGCGGCAGCGCAGGCGACGCGCTGGCATCGTGCAGCGTTGCAGGGACAAGACCTGGGCAAGCTGGCGCTGGCCGCCTTGCCGGTGACGAACAAGGTGCAGCTGATGCGGCGCTTCGCCGACTCGGTCACCGACCCCGGCATCACGCTGGACGCCGTGCGTGAGTTCTGCGCCGATCCGCAGGGGATCGGCCGGCCCTGGCGCGGCCGCTATTGGCTATGGGAAAGCTCAGGCAGCAGCGGGCAGCCGGGCTGGTTCGTGCAGGACAAAACGGCGATGGCCGTCTACGACGCGCTGGAGGCCACGCGCCGCCACAGTCCACGCCCGCTGGCCCGCCTGTTCGACCCGCTGGGCCTGGCCGAGCGCGTTGCCTTCGTCGGCGCCATCGACGGCCACTTCGCCAGTGTCGTCTCGGTGCGCCGGCTGATGGCGGCGCAGCCGTGGCTGGCGTCGAACTGGCGGTGTCTGTCGATCCTGCAGCCGGTGTCGGCGCTGCTGGCGCAGCTCGACGATTTCGCACCGACCGTGCTCGCCACCTATCCGACGGCCGCCGTGCTGCTGGCCAGCGAAGCGCTGCGTGGCCGCCTGCAGGCGCGGCCGGCTGAAGTCTGGACCGGCGGCGAGACGCTCTCGCCGCCGATGCGGCGCTGCGTCGAACAGACCTTCGGCGCCGCGGTGCGCAACAGCTACGGTGCTTCGGAGTTCCTGCCCATCGCCTGGGAGTGCGGGCAAGGCCGGCTGCACGTCAACGCCGACTGGGTGATCCTGGAGGCGGTCGACGCGCAGTACCGGCCGGTGCCTGCCGGAAGGCTGTCGCACACCACGCTGCTGACCAACCTGGCCAACCACCTGCAGCCGCTGATCCGCTTCGACATCGGCGACCGCATCGTGTTCGCCGCCGAGCCCTGCCGCTGCGGGTCGGCGCTGCCGGTGCTCGAAGTGCAGGGGCGCAGCGACGACATGCTGGTGGTGCCGGGACGCGACGGCGCACCGGTCATGCTGCTGCCGCTGGCGCTGAGCACGGTGCTCGAGGAAGGCGCCGGCGTCTTCGACTTCCAGCTGCGGCAGACCGGCGTGCGCGACCTGCAGCTGCTGCTCGGCCCGCAGGCGCCGCGCACGGCAGCGGTGCGAATGCGCTGCCGTCGCCTGCTGGCCGACTTTGCCGCCGCCCAGGGCGCGCCGGGCCTGCGCATCTGCACCCAAGGAGCCGAACATCTGCCGCTGGGGCGCAGCGGCAAGCTCAAGCGCATCGTGGCGGCACCCGGCGCGCGGGCCGGGCTCAGGGCTTGATCGTCAGCAGCCAACTCAGCACGTCGGCCTTCTCCGCTGCGGTGCATTCGCGGCCCACGACGTCCTTGCAGTTCATGCGGAAGTTCAGCTCGACCGCGGTGCGGTCGGTGAAGCGCGCCGCGTTGGCGGCCGGCGCCAGCGGCGCGATCCTCTTGTCGGTGAGTGCGTGTTTACCGTTCTTCTGAGGTGCCGAGCCGTGGCATGACGCGCAGCTCAGTCCGAGGTCGCGGCCGAAGTTGGTGTTGAACAGCTTCTCGCCGCGTTCGGGCGACGCCGGCGTGCCGGCTTGCGCGGTGTAGGCGGCGAGCAGTTTCTGCGGCGTGGTGTCCGGCGCGGCACCGGCCGGCAGTGACCAGGCCAGCGCCAGCGCCAGCGGCCAGCAGCGCAGCATTGGGGACAGTCTCATCTCGACTCCTGGTTGGCGCTGGGCGCGGCACGGCGTCCCGCTCGCTGCGCCTTACATGAAGGGCTGGGCGCGGGCGATCAGTTCGGCCAGGCCGGGCTCGTTGGGGTTGCGCGGCTGGCCCGGGTGGATGATCGCCACCTGGCACGACTCGGCCGCCTCGACCAGCTGGCGGTAAGTGCCGGCGTCGATGTCCTTGATGTAGGCCTGCTTGTTGTCGTTGTAGGCGAACATGCGGTCGTTGATGAGCTGGCATTCGTTGCAGCTCGGGCAACGCGAGGTCTCGATCCAGGCTTCGTCCGACGGTGGCCGTGCGGCCTGCGCTTCGGCCTCGGCCGGGGCGGCGGCAACGCTCGCTGTCGCTGTCGCTGCTGCGGCTTCGGCGGCGGGCAATGCGGCGCGTGCGGCGCGTTCCTGCGCCAGCAACCGCTCGGCATGTGAATCGTGGATGCCTGCGTGCTCCTGCAGGCGATGCCACAACAGCAGGCAGCGCCGGGTCGCCTGCATCATCTTGGCGTCGACGACGACGCGGTACAGGCGCTCGTCGGCGTCGACGGCGAGCAGGAAAGGCACACGCCGGGCGGCTTCGGCTTCGTCCAGAGCCAGCCAGTCGGCCACCGGCAACATGCCCGCATGCCAGCGTTCGCGCTGCACCGGCGCGAAGTGCGCGCCATGCCGGCGGTCGCACAGTGCGAAGTCGGCATACGTGAAGCGGACGGTTTCGACCTGGCGCTGCAGGGCCTCGTCGGCGTACTCGAAGGGCTCGGCCGGCCAGTCGTCGTCGGGCGCACGGTTGCCGTCCAGCGTGAAGCGTTCGGCCCAGTTGGCCCCGGCTGCGGCGTCGTAGGTGAAGGTCGGGAAGGCGCGCGACTCCACCGCCGCGGCAGCGCTCAGGTAGGGCGGCAGCCCGGCCGAAGGCGCCGGTGAGCCGGCGAAGACCGTGAACAGGGCCGGCCCGCGGCAGGCCAGCCCGCGTGCGATGCGCTCGCGCTGCGCATACAAGGCCGAGCTGGCGCACTGCATCACGAACATGCCGCCCAGGCCCATGGCCGTGGTCGCCAGCCGGGCGCTGCGCACCCCGAAGGCAAAGTGGCCGGCACCGATGGTGGCTTCTTCCAGCAGGTCGGACACCTGCACCAGCACCTTCACCGGCATCGCCGACGACAGCATGTCCAGCAGCGCGGCGTTCTCGGGAGCGTCGTTGCGCGCGGGCGGGATGCAGACCAGGTAGTCGGGCAGCAACGCCAGGTCCTCGGCGGTCAGCGAGTGCACGTCGTAGTGCTCGAACACCGCGTCGTGCTCGCTCTCGACGTAACGGCCCGCAACCTCGAGCTCGGCGATGGCGATGGCCTTGACGAGCCTGGCCACCTCGGGCAGGCGGCCGCGAAAGGCCTCCATCGCTGCCGCGCAATTGTCGAAGGCGTAGCCGGCGGGCAGCGCGTCGGCGCTGCCGCTGCTCAGCTCGGGATAGAAGGTCTGGCCGGTCAGCACCGCCAGAGCCTGTTCGATGCGCTGCCGGCGCGACGCCGGCAGGTCGTCCTGCGGCGCACTGCGGGCCACCAGACGCGACATGGCGTCGAAGTCGAAGACCTCGGCGTGCGCGCCGCCCACCGCCGCGCGCAGCGCCTGCGGCTGCCGGCCGGCCTGCGAGTGCGACCAGGCGGCACGCCGGATGTCCGACAGCTTGCGCATCAAGGGGTCGATGAGGGTGCGGAAGTCGCCCGCCTTGCGCCACTGCGCATGGCGCCAGGCCTGCGTGATCAGCGTCGCCGGCAGCAACGCATCGCAGCCGGCCAGCGCGCCGTCGACCTTCAGCGAAGCGGCCGCCTGCACCAGCACCGGGCCCACGGTGTCGTCGCCGCGCGACTCGCCTTCGGCGCCCAGCCGCGCCGCGGCTTCGGCCCACAGCGCCGACAGCTCGCCCTGCGCGCCGGCGGCCACCGCGGTGCGGATCTCGCGCTCCAGGCGCAGCAGGTACCGGCGCAGGCGTTCGCCCTCGATGCCGCGCGGCGCCAACTCGAGCGCGAGCCGGTTGACCAGCGTCGACAGCGCGATCGCAAAGCCGTCGTCGCCGGGTGTTTCGAGCAGCACCACGGGGTAGTCATGGCGCAGTCGATTCAGGTCGCCGTAGGCCGCCAGCAGCGCCGGCCGCAGGGTGCCGACGTCGACCGCTGCAAAGCCCGCGCCTGCGCGGCTGCCCGTCAGGTGGAAGAGCCCCTGGTCGGGGTAGTGGGTGGCCATGTCCATCGCTGTTGCCTTGGTCGGATCGTCGGGGGTCGCTCGCTCAGGCGGCGCGTGCCGCAGCCGTGTCGTGCCCGGGCCAGATCGTGTACTTGTCGAGCTCGGCGTCGAGACCGGCGCGCGTCAGCTCGGGCGAACGTGGCGCACCGGCGTTGCGCAGGTCCTCGTAACACGGCACGGCCGGGTTGTGATACAGGATGCCGACGGGGATGGGGCCTTCGCAGGAGGCGATCTCGCGTGCGCGGTCGATGTCCAGCGGATCGTGTTCGCGCTGGTTGCGGTAGATGCGGTTGACGTCGTCGCTGGGCTGCAGGCCGTTGGCGTGCGTCAGCAGCAGGGTCTTGCCCGGGTCGTGCAGCCAGGGTTCGAACATCTTGGGCAGGAACTCGGGGCAGCGCTGGATGATGCGCACGAACGAGAAGCCGCGGTGCTTGAACGCCTTGTGGATGATGTCGTAGAGCTGCTCGGGCATCCAGTCCACGCCCTGGGCGATGAACGACGCGTTCTGCACGCCCAGCGACACCGTCAGCGGGTTCAGCGCCTCGAGCACGGCGCCGCGCGGCGTGGTGTTGCTCTTGAGGCCGACCGGCGAGGTCGGCGAGGCCTGCTTCTTGGTCAGCCCGTAGACATGGTTGTCGTGCAGGATCACCGTCAGGTTCATGTTGTAGCGGATGGCATGGATCCAGTGCGCCGCGCCGATGCTGCAGCAGTCGCCGTCACCGGTGTTGACGAAGACGTGCAGGTCGGGGCGCGCCATCTTCACGCCCTCGGCGATCGGGAAGGCACGGCCGTGGATGCCGTGGAAGCCGTAGGTCTTCATGTAGTGCGGGAAGCGGCTCGAGCAGCCGATGCCCGAAACGAACACCGTGCGCTCGGGCGCCAGGTCCTCGTCGCGGCACAGGCGCTGCACGGCGGCCAGGATGGCGTTGTCGCCGCAGCCGCCGCACCAGCGTGGCACGCCGCCCTGGTAGTCCTCCAGCGCGTGCTGCTCCTCGTGGATGCGGATGATGCATTGGTTGAGTGCGGATCCCATGGTGTGCTTCCTTCAGCCTTTGCGTGTCTTCATCTTGGCCAGCGCGACGTCGACGACGCTGCCGGGCTTGATCGGCTGGCCGCGCGCCTCGCTCCAGCAGTCCACGTCCACCAGGTAGCGCGAGCGCAACATCATGGCCAGCGCCGAGTAGCGGCGGTTGTCCTCGTCGATGAGCTCGTCCTGCAGGCTGTCGGACCAGTTGCCCTCGATCGTCATGACCTGCTTGAAACGCTGCAGGATCTCGCGGATGCCCGAAGGCAGCGGCTGGATGAAACGCAGGTGCAGCGACGACACCGCCAGTCCCTGGGCGCGCAGCCGGTCGACGGCTTCCTCGATGGCGCCCTGGTTGCCGCCCCAGCCGACGAGCAGCAGGTCGCCTTCGGGCGCGCCGTACACCGGCGGCGCCTTCAGCGTCTTCTGCAACGCGGCGAGCTTCAGGCTGCGCATGCGCAGGCCTTCTTCGTTGATTGCCGGGTCGTAGGCCACCTTGCTGGCGCGGTCGTGCGCCAGGCCGGTGATGGTGTGCATGCCACCGGGCTGCCCCGGGATGAAGCGGCGGGCGATGCCGGTGACGGGGTCCCAGTCGTAGGGCTTGAGGCCCTCGGGCACCGGCGACTGGTCGATCGGCGGCGCCAGCCAGTCTTCGCTGAACTGCGGCCGCGGGAAGGGCTGCTGCGCCGTCGACAGGCTGGCGTCTGACAGCACGACGACGACCATGTTGAAGGTCTCTGCGATCTTGCGCGCGGTGATCATCGAGTAGAAGCAGTCCTCGATGCCGCTGACGGCCATCACGACCTTGGGCGCGTCGCCGTGGCTGCCGTAGATGGCGGTGAGCAGGTCGCCCTGTTCCACCTTCGTCGGCTGGCCGGTGCTGGGGCCGCCGCGCTGCACGTTGACGACGACGAGCGGGATCTCGGCCATCACCGCCAGCCCCAGGCCTTCCTGCTTGAGTGAATAGCCCGGCCCCGAGGTGATCGTCACCGCGCAGCGGCCGGCATACGAGGCACCGATGGCGAAGGCGCAGGCGGCGATCTCGTCCTCGGCCTGGTGCACGAGGCCGCCGACACGTTCGAAACATTCGCTCAGATAGTGCGACGCCGACGTCGCCGGCGTGATCGGGTACATGGCGCAGATGTCCATGCCCGAAGCCAGCACGCCCAGCGCGATGGCCGTGTTGCCGCTGACCACCACCTGCGGCACGGCCACGCCCTTGGCCGGGATGCGGTATTTGAACTCCAGCGTGCGCTCGGCCCAGTCGAAGCCGGCTTCCATCAGCCGCACGTTCGACGAGATGACCTTGGCGTCCTTCTTGCCGAAGATCTGCGCGATCTGCGCCCGCGCCAGGTCGAGGTCGAAGCTGTAGATGCTGCACAGCATGCCCAGCACGAACATGTTCTTGCCGCGCTTGGGGTCGGACATCAGCGCGCGGCATTCACGCTCCAGCGGCATCTCGATGACCTTGTAGCCGCCGTCGGCGAGCGCCTGCACGGTCTCGAGGTAGGCGCTGACGATCTTCGGGTCCTTGTTCTCGCGCCACACGCTCTCCAGCAGGATCGTGGCGCCGGGTTTGAGTTCGCCCGCGTGTACGCGGCCCAGCAGCACCTGCTCGTTGAAGGCCACCACGAGGTCGGTCTGGTCGCCGCCGTTGGTGATGCGGCCGGCGCCCATGCGGATGCGGATGCCGCTGGCGCCGGCGACGCTGCGTGCCGGCGGCTGGATCTCGGCGGGAATGATCTCCACCGTCCAGATGCCGTTGCCGCTGCGCGCCGCGATGGCGGCCAGGCTCTGGCCGCAGCGCTGCGCGCCTTCGCCGGAATCGCTGATGACCTCGACGATGTGCTCGGGCAGGTCCAGCGCCCGTTTGGCGCTGGCCAGGGTCTCGGGCGGGTCGAGCAGGGCGGTGTCGTTCATGGCTTTGCCTCTCTGGAATCTTGCGTCGGGAGCGCTGGGTTCAGGCCACGCGCACACGCGCACAGCCGTGCTCGGCGCGGGCGATGCCGAACAGCGTGTCGGCGCCCTCGCCGCCGTAGACGGCGCCGCTGTCGTGCAGGCCGAGCCAGGCCTTCATGGCGCGCGCCGCCTTGCGCCCGGCTCCCATGGCCTGGATCACGGTGGCCGCGCCGGTGACGATGTCGCCACCGGCCCAGACGCCGACGATGGACGTGGCCAGCGTGTCGTCGGTGGCGATGTAACCGCGTTTGTCGAGCGCCAGCTTGCAGGTCTGGCCCAGGATCGGGTTGGCGTTGGTGCCGATGGCGAACACCACCATGTCGCATTCGAACTCGAACTCGCTGCCGGGCACCGGCACCGGCCGGCGCCGGCCCGAGGCGTCGGGCTCGCCGAGTTCCATGCGCACGCAGCGCAGCGCACGCACGCTGCCCTGGTCGTCGGCCAGGATCTCGATCGGGCTGGTGAGCCAGTTGAAGTCGACGCCTTCCTGTTCGGCGTGATGGATTTCCTCGGCGCGCGCAGGCGCCTCGGTCTTGCTGCGGCGGTAGATGCAGTGCACCGATTCGGCACCCAGCCGCAGCGAGACGCGCAAGGCGTCCATCGCGGTGTTGCCGGCGCCGATCACGGCCACGTGCTTGCCCGGCTGCAGCGGGGTATCGAAGTTCGGGAAGTCGCGCGCGCGCAGCAGGTTGCAGCGCGTCAGCAGTTCGTTGGCCGAGAGCACGCCGTTCAGCGACTCGCCCGGAATGCCCATGAAGCTGGGGTAGCCGGCACCGGTGCCGATGAACACGGCGTGGAAGCCCATCTCGCCGATCATCTGCTCGATCGTGAACAGCCGTCCGACCAGCGTGTTGCACTCGAAGCGCACGCCCAGTTGCTCGATCTTGCGGATCTCGGCGTCGACGATGTCGTTGGGCAGCCGGAAGTCGGGGATGCCGTACTTGAGCACGCCGCCGGGCTGGTGGAAGGCCTCGTAGACCAC
>CAYJOA010000055.1:0-25318 GCA_964371495.1 uncultured Rubrivivax sp. | reverse complement strand
CAGCACGGCGATGCCGGCGCGCGGCGACAGGCCCTCGGAGAACCAGGCGCCCGAACGCGTGGCCGCGATCAGCGCCTGCAGATAGTCCAGCAGCGGCGCGGCGGCGCGCACCTGCAGCACCGCCTGCTGCGCCGCCTCCAGCTGCGCCGGCTGCAGCACCGGCTGCAGGCGCATCGCGGCGGCACGACGGTCGCCGCCGGTGAGCAGCTCACGCTCGGCGGCGCGGTCGGGGTAGCCCAACGTGATGCGCAGCAGGAAACGGTCGAGCTGGCTCTCGGGCAGCGGGTAGGTGCCGAGCTGGTCGCTCGGGTTCTGCGTCGCGATGACGAAGAACGGCCGGGGCAGCGGGCGCGTCTCGTTCTCCACCGACACCTGCTGTTCTTCCATGGCCTCGAGCAGTGCGCTCTGCGTCTTCGGGCCGGCGCGGTTGATCTCGTCGGCGAGCAGCACCTGGGCGAAGACGGGGCCCTGGTGGAAGACGAAGGCCTCCTTGCTGCGCTCGAAGACACTGACGCCGATGAGGTCGCTGGGCATCAGGTCGGCCGTGAACTGCACGCGGCGGAAGTCCAGACCCAGCGAAGTTGCCAGCGCGTGCGCCAGTGTCGTCTTGCCGACACCGGGTACGTCTTCGATGAGCAGGTGGCCGCCGGCCAGAAGGCAGGCCACGCAGTCTTCGATCTGCGGCCGCTTGCCCACCACGATCGTGCTAATCTGGTCGACCAGTCCGGAGAGCTGGCGCGCGAGGCTCGAGTCCATGCGTGGCACCATAACCCAAAAGAGCGAGCCGATTTCCCAGATGAGAACCGTGTTCTACAGCCATCCCGACTGCCGCTTGCACGACATGGGCCCGGGGCATCCCGAATGCCCGCAGCGGCTGGACGCCATCACCGACCACCTGCTGGCCACCGGGCTGGACATCGCGCTGGACTTCCGCGACGCCCCCGAGGCCACGCTCGAACAGATCGAACGCGCCCACACCACGCACTACGTGACCGAGCTGCAGGACATGCTGCAGCAGCTGCGCAGCGAAGGCGGCACGCACGCCTTCGACCCCGACACCGTCGGCTGCACGCACACGCTGCAGGCCGCGCTGCGCGCCGCCGGCGCCGCGGTGGCAGCCACCGACGACGTGCTTGCCGGCCGTGCCGGCACCGCCTTCTGTTCGGTGCGGCCGCCCGGCCACCACGCCACGCGCGACGAGACGATGGGCTTTTGCTTCTTCAACAACGTCGCCATCGCGGCGCGCCACGCGCTCGACGTGCACGGCCTGACGCGGGTGGCGATCGTCGACTTCGACGTCCACCACGGCAACGGCACCGAGGACATCATCGCCGGCGACGAGCGGGTGCTGATGTGCAGCTTCTTCCAGCACCCGCTGTACCCCTACTGCGGTGCCGTGCCCAAGGGCACCAACATGGTCAACGTGCCGGTGGCGCCGTACACGCGTGGCGCGGCCGTGCGCGAGACCATCGACGCCATGTGGATGCCGGCGCTGGAGGCCTTCGCGCCGCAGATGCTGTTTGTTTCGGCCGGCTTCGACGCCCACCGCGAGGACGACCTCGGCCAGATGGGCCTGGTCGAGGCCGACTACGAGTGGATCACCCGGCGTCTGGTCGACCTGGCGCGCCGCCATGCCCAGGGCCGCATCGTGTCGTGCCTGGAGGGCGGTTACCACCTCGGCGCGCTGGCGCGCAGCGTGGCCGCCCACCTGCGCGTGCTGGCCGACGTGGGCTGAGCGGGCGCACTGCCTTGGCCCGCGTTCAGGCCGACGCCGACCTCGGCGCCCTCGTCGCCGCCCTGCTCAAGCCCAGCGCGCTGACCGAACTGGCGGTGCTGGCAGGCTGCCTGCTGCTGGCCTGGCTGGCGGTGCGCGGCCTGCGCGGCGCGGCGCCCAAGCCCGGATCGATCTGGTTCGGCGACGGTGTCGTCGACGGCGTGCTGTTCCCGCTGCTGGCGCTGCTGTTCGCGCTGCTGGCGCGCTGGTTCATGCTAGCGGTGCTGCCCGAGCGGCTGCCGATCGCCGTCTTCAAGCTGGTGGTGCCGATCCTGCTGTCGCTGGCCGTGATCCGGCTCACGGGACGTGTGCTGCGCGCAGCCTTCCCGCGTTCGCAGCTGGTGCGCACCTTCGAGCGCAGCGTGTCGTGGATCGCCTGGATCACCGTCGTGCTGTGGATCACCGGCCTGCTGCCGCCGATCCTGCAGGAGCTCGACGAGATCAGCTGGAAGGTCGGCAGCACGCGCATCTCGGTGCGCAACCTCATCGAGGGCACCGTCAGCGCCGTGCTGGTGCTGATGCTGGCGCTGTGGGTGTCGTCGCTGCTGGAGGCGCGGCTGCTGGTCGGCGCCACCGACAACCTGTCGATCCGCAAGATGGCGGCCAATGCGCTGCGCGCGTTGCTGCTGTTCGTGGGCCTGATGTTCGCGATGTCGGCGGCGGGCATCGACCTCACGGCGCTGGGCGTGCTCGGCGGCGCCATCGGCGTGGGCATCGGCTTCGGCCTGCAGAAGCTGGCCGCCAACTACATCAGCGGCTTCGTCATCCTGGCCGAGCGCAGCATGCGCATCGGCGACCTCGTCAGGGTCGACAACTTCGAGGGCCTGATCACCGACATCAGCACGCGCTACACCGTGATCCGCGCCCTCAACGGCCGTGAATCGATCGTGCCCAACGAGATGATGATCACGCAGCGCATCGAGAACGCCTCGCTCGCCGACACCAAGGTGGCCGTGACCACCGACGTGCAGGTGGCCTACGGCACCGACCTCGACGTGCTGATGCCGCGCATCGTGCAGACGGTCCTCGCGGTGCCGCGTGTGCTGGCCGACCCGGCCCCGGGCGTGCTGCTGATCGCCTTTGCCGCCGACGGCCTGCAGCTGCGCGTGGCGTTCTGGATCGCCGACCCGCACAACGGCCAGCTCGGCCCGGTGTCGCAGGTCAACCTGGGTCTGTTGCAGCTGTTCGACGAGATGGGCGTCGAGGTGCCCTACCCGCAGCGGGTGGTGCGCCACGTGATGGGCGACGGCAGCGCGGCGCCCGGCATCCACGGCGACGTGGCGGCACCGCAGACGGCCGCGTCTCAGGCCCCGGGCGGGCCCTTGAGATAGCGGGACAAGGCGGGGGCAGCACCGCGACGGGCGTGCCGTCGAGGCCTTCGCCCGCGCCGCCGGCCGTCGCCGCAGCCGCGCGGTCAGCCGTGCTCGCCGGGCGCCGGCGGCCGCAGCGAAGGGTCCAGCCGCAGCGCGGCCTTCATGACGAGGAGCGCCGAAACCGGTGCCGTGATGAACAGGAACAGGGCGATCAGCAGCTCGTGCAGGCTGGGTTGGCCTTGCAGCGCAAAGGCCAGCGCCGACGCCAAGAGCACGCAGCCCACGCCCAGCGTGGTGGCCTTGCTGGGGCCGTGCAGGCGCTTGAGGATGTCGCCGAACTTGGCCAGGCCCCACGAGCCGACGAGCGCGAAGCCGGCGCCGCCGGCCAGCAGCGCGGCGACCACGATCTCGGCCCACAGCGGTAGGGTGTTCATTCGACGATGTCCCCGCGCAGCACGAACTTGGCCAGCACCGCGGTGCCGACGAAGCCGAGCAGGCCGATCAGCATCGCGACCTCGAAGTAGGCCTTGGTGCCCAGCCACAGGCCGAGCACGACGAGCAGCGCCAGCGCGTTGATGTACAGCGTGTCCAGCGCCAGGATGCGGTCGGCCAGGCTGGGGCCGCGGAACAGGCGCCAGGCGGCCAGCGCCAGCGCCAGCGCGAAGACCGCCATCACCCAGGGCAGCACGGCAGGCAGGATCATTCGAAGATCTCCATCAGGGGCGCCTCGTAGCGCGTCTGGATGCCGGCCACCAGCGCCGCGCGGGCGGCGTCGTCCGGGCAGTGCAGCGCGTGCACCAGCAGGTGGCGGCGGTCGGCCGTGATCTCGCTGGACAAGGTGCCGGGGGTGAGCGTGACGATGCCGGCCAGCGCCACCATGCCATGCGGGTCGCGGATCGCCAGCGGTACCCAGACGAAGACCGGGCGCAGCACCGCCTCGGGGCCGAGCACACGTCGCGCGACCTCGACGTTGGAGACGACGATGTCGGTCAGCACGCGGCCCAGCAGGCGCAGCGCCGTGCGCGCGTGGCGCAGTCGCGGCTGGTCGGGCCGCACGCGCCGGGTCGACCAGGGCAGCACGAGGGCCAGCCCGGCGGCCACCAACAGGTGGCCGGGCGAGGCCGATTCGTTGAGCATCAGCCAGGCCAGGAAGAGCATCGCGCTCAGCAGCGGTGACGGCAGCAGGCGCTGCAGCGGCCGGCGCGCATCGGACAACGAACCGGTCTGCGGTCTGCCGGGTTTCCCGGGCGACGACGGACGCCGCGCGGTGGCGGTGTCAGGGGTGTTCACTTGGCGTCTCCACGCTCGCGCATTTCCTTGCGCACGTCCCAGGCCGCGGGCGCGGGCGGTGCGCCCATCACGGCGTCGATGTAGCCCTGGCGCTGCAGCAGCTGCTGCGCCGCGGCGCCGGTGTAGGCCGCAACCGGACCGGCGGCCACGGCGGCCAGCAGCACCGCGCCCAACAGGCCGGTGATGGCTGCCGGATGCGCCGGCGAGCGGTCGGCAGCGGGCACGCCCGCTTCGTGCGCCGACTTCCAGAAGATGATGCTGCCGGCGCGCGCCAGCGCCACCATCACCGCCAGGCTCGCGGCCAGCACGCCGGCCACCACCCAGGCGCCGAGCGGCCCCGGCCCGGCGGCCTGCAGCAGCAGCGCCTTGCCCATGAAGCCGGCCAGCGGCGGCACGCCGGCCACCGCCACCGCAGCGACGAAGTAGGCCGTGCCCAGTGCGCCCCAGCTCCCGGCCAGCGGCCGCGGCTGCAGCAGGTCGCTGCCGCCGCGCGCCGCCGCGATGCGGTCGGCCAGCAGGAACCAGGCCGCCGCCACCAGCGTGCTGTTGACGAGGTAGAACAGGCCCGCCGCCAGCGTGCCGGCGCTGCCCAGGCCGGCGGCCAGCAGCAGCGTGCCCGCGGAGCCCACCACCAGGTAGGCCACCAGGCCGCGCAGCCGCGTCGCCGCCAGCGCGCCGACGGCGGCCAGCGCCAGCGTGGCCAGTGCCAGCAGCGACAGGAAGGGTGCCGCGACCTCGATGCCGAAGACCAGCGTCGTCACGCGCAACACGGCGTAGACGCCGACCTTGGTCATGATCGCGAACAGCGCGCCCACCGGCGCGCTGGCGGCAGCGTAGGTGTCGGGCAGCCAGAAGTACAGCGGCAGCAGCGCGGCCTTGACGGCGAAAACCGTCAGCAGCAGCAGCGCCGCGGCCTGCGCCAGGCGCGTGTCGCCGGCGGGCAGCGCCGGCAGCTTGACCGCCAGGTCGGCCATGTTCAGCGTGCCGGTGACGCCGTACAGCAGTCCCAGCGCGACCAGGAACAGGGTCGAGCCGGCGAGGTTGAAGGTCACGTAGTGCACCGCCGCCTGCAGCCGCTGGCGCTGGCCGGCGCCGCGGCCGTGCAGCAGCAGCCCGTAGCTGGCGGCCAGCAGGACCTCGAAGAACACGAACAGGTTGAACAGGTCGGCGGTGAGGAAGGCACCGTTCAGCCCCATCAGCTGGAACTGGAACAGGGCGTGGAAGTGCAGCCCGCGCGTGGCCACGCCGCCCAGCGCGTAGACGATGGCGGCGCAGGCCACCAGGGCGGTGAGCAGCACCATCAGGGCCCCCAGCCGGTCCAGCGCCAGCGTGATGCCGAACGGCGCCGGCCAGTTGCCCACCAGATAGGCCTGCACCGCGCCGCCGCCGGCGCGCAGCGCCAGCAGCACCGCCAGCAGCGCCAGGGTGAAGGTGGCCAGCACCGACAGCCACGGCACCCAGCGCCGCAGCGCCGCCGAGCGTGCCGATTCCAGCAGCACCAGCAACGCGCCGGCGGCCAGCGGCAGCACCACCGGCAGCACCGGGCCGTGGCTGGCCAGCAGCGTGTCGATGCCGCTGCCGTTCACCGCGGCTCCTTGGCGTCGACATGGTCCGAGCCGGCTTCGGCGCGTGCGCGCAGTGCGATCGCCAGCAGCAGCGCCGTCATGGCGAAGGCGATGACGATCGCGGTGAGCACCAGCGCCTGCGGCAGCGGGTCTGCCAGCGTGGCCAGGGTGCCGCCGCCGGGGGGCAGGATGGGCTCGGCGCCGACCCGGGGCCGTCCGCTGGCGAACAGGAACAGGTTCACGGCGTAGGACAGCAGCGTCAGGCCGAGGATGGCATCGAAGGTGCGCGCGCGCAGCAGCAGCCAGACGCCGCAGGCGGTGAGCGTGCCGATGCCCAGCGTCAGCAGCAGGAGCATCAGCGCCGTCCTCCGGGGCCCCTGGACAGCCGCGCGATCGACAGCAGCATGGCCATCGTGCCGCCCACCACCGCCAGGTAGACGCCGAGGTCGAAGGCCGCGGCGCTGGCCAGCGGCACCCCGCCCACGCCGGGCAGCCAGGGGTAGTCGTAGGTGCTGGTGAGGAAGGGCGAGCCGAGCAGCCCGCTCGCCGTGCCGGTGGCAACGGCGATGAGCAGGCCCCAGCCGACCCAGCCGCGGTAGTCGCCGGCGCTGCGCTGCGCCATCCAGTCGTGGCCGTGCGCGACCTGCAGGAGCAGCAAGGCGATGGCCAGCACGAGCCCGGCGATGAAGCCGCCGCCGGGCTGGTTGTGGCCACGCAGCAGCAGGTACACCGAGATCAGGACCGCGAACGGCAGCACCAGGCGCGCCGCCAGTTGCAGCATCAGGGGGTGCTTGTCGTTCTCGCTGCCGGCCGGCAGCGTGCGTGGCGGGGCGAAGTCCGACAGCAGGGCGTGCATGACCAGCGCCGCGATGCCGAAGACGGTGATCTCGCCCAGCGTGTCGAAGGCGCGGAAGTCGACGATGATGACGTTGACGGCATTGCTGCCGCCGCCCAGCGGCAGCGCATGGGCGAGGAAGTAGTCGGAAATCGACGCCGACGGCCGCCACAGCAGCAGCCAGCTCAGCGCCGCCACGCCGACGCCGGCGGCCAGCGCCAGAGCGGCGTGCAGCCAGCGTTTCGCGCTGGCGGCTTCGACCGGACTCTCGGCGGGCAGCCAGCGCAAGGCCAGCATCAGCAGCACCACGGTGACCATCTCCACCAGCAGCTGCGTGAGCGCCAGGTCGGGCGCCGAGAACCAGACGAAGGCCAGGCACACCGCCAGCCCGGTGGCCCCCATCAACACCACCGCCAGCAGGCGCTGGCGGTGGGCGAACACGGTGCCCACGGCAGCAGCGATGCCGATCAGCGCCACCACGACGACACCGAAGCCGGCCTCGTCCAGGTGCAGCGGCGCCATCGGCGTGGCCGGCCCGGCACCCAGGAAGGGCCAGGCGCCGGCCAGCAGCGCCACCGCCACCAGCAGCGACAGGTAACGCTGCAGGCTGCCGGTTTCCAGCGCAGCGGTGAGGGCCTGCGCCGCACGCACCGTGGCGGTCTGCAGCGCGATGAAGATGTCGCGCCCGCCGGCACTCACCCAGCCCGGCAGCCGCACCACCTGGTGCAGGTTGATGAATCGCTGCAGGCCGAAGTACAGCAGCACGCCGCCGGCCACCGCCAGCAGGCTCATCAGCAGCGGCAGGTTGACGCCGTGCCAGATCGCCAGCGTGTAGGCGGGCAGCGCCGGTCCCGGCGCGCCGTACAGCGCGGCCTGCGCCGCCACCGCCAGCATCGGACCCGCCGTCTGCTCGGGGGCCAGCCCCACCGCCAGGCACAGCACCACCAGCAGCAGCACCGGCAGGCGCATGAAGAACGGCGCCTCGTGCGGCGTCCTGGGCAGGTTGACCGGTTCACCGTTGAAGAACACGTCGTGCACGAAGCGCAGGCTGTAGGCGACGCCGAACAGCCCCGCCAGCGTGGCGCCGGCCGGCAGCAGCCACTGCATGGCGCCGTGGCCTTGCAGCGACACCGTTTCCGCGAACAGCATCTCCTTGCTCAGGAAGCCGTTGAGCAGCGGCACGCCGGCCATCGCCGCGGCCGCCGTCATGCCCAGCGTGGCGGTGAAGGGCATGTAGCGGAACAGGCCGTTGATGCGCCGCATGTCGCGCGTGCCGCATTCGTGGTCGATGATGCCGGCGCTCATGAACAGCCCGGCCTTGAAGGTGGCGTGGTTGATGACGTGGAACACGCCGGCGACCACGGCCAGCGGCTCGTCCAGCCCGAACAGCAGCGTGATGAGGCCGAGGTGGCTGATCGTCGAATACGCCAGCAGGCCCTTCAGGTCGTGCTGGAAGATCGCCGCGTAGGCGCCCACCAGCAGCGTCGCCAGGCCGGCCAGCGAGACGATCCAGAACCACGGCTCGCTGCTGCCCAACGCCGGGTACAGCCGCGCCAGCAGGAACACGCCGGCCTTGACCATGGTCGCCGAATGCAGGTAGGCCGACACCGGCGTCGGCGCGGCCATCGCGTGCGGCAGCCAGAAGTGGAAGGGGAACTGCGCGCTCTTCGTGAACGCGCCCAGCAGGACGAGGACGAGTGCGGTCTCGTACAGCGGGTGGGCGCGGATGAGGTTGCCGGAGGCCAGCACGACGTCGAGCTGGGTGCTGCCGGCGATGTGGCCGATGAGCAGCACGCCGGCCAGCAGGCACAGGCCGCCGGCGCCGGTGATGGTGAGCGCCATGCGCGCACCCTGGCGCGCGTCGGCGCGGCCGTGCCAGTAGCCGATGAGCAGGAACGAGCTCAGGCTGGTGAGCTCCCAGAACAGCACCAGCAGGATCAGGTTGTCGGCCAACACGATGCCCAGCATGGCACCCATGAAGAGCAGCAGGAAGGTGAAGAAGCGCGGTGCCGGGTCGGCCGCGTCCAGGTACCAGGCGGCGTACAGCACGACCAGCGCGCCGATGCCGGTGATGAGCAAGGTGAACAGCCACGCCAAGCCGTCCATTCGCAGGCCGAAGTCCAGGCCCAGCGCCGGCAGCCACGGCACGCTGAAGCGCTGCACCGCGCCGCCGAAGACCGCCGGCGCCGCCGCCAGCACCAGCGCCAGCGCGGCCAGCGCCGTGGCGCCGGCAACCCAGGCCGCCGTGCGGCGACGCTGCACCGGCAGGCCGGCCACGAGCGCGGCGCCGAGCCACGGCAGCGCCGCCAGCAGGAGCAGCTCGTTCATGGCCGCGGCGGCCGGCGGATCAGCATCACGACCAGCGTGACCAGCGTCAGCGGCAGCACGAAACTCGTCATCACCTGGGCATAGGCCGGCAGCAGGCCCTGGTGCTGCGCGCTGAGCACCAGCCACGCCACGTAGGCCACGTAGTAGCCCAGGAACAAGGCGCCTTCCCAACGTGCGATCTCGCGCCCGGTGGTGAACACCGGCAGGCAGGCCAGCGCTGCCGCCAGCATGACCCAGATGTCCAAGCCCATGACCTGCGGCGCCACGCCCAGGCCGGTGCTGCCTGCGGCCATGCCGGCCAGGCCGAGGCAGCCCAGGATGTTGAAGGTGCTGCTGCCGACGACGTTGCCCACGGCGATGTCGCGTTCGCCCTTCAGCGCCGCGGCGACCGAGGTCGCCACCTCGGGCAGCGAGGTGCCGGCGGCGACGATGGTCAGCGCGATGACGAGGTCGCTCACGCCCAGCGCCTGCGCGAACGACACCGCGGCAGTGACGAGCCAGTCCGAGCCGAATACCAGGCCCACCAGCCCCGCCGCGATGAGCGCCAGCTGCACCGGCACGCGGTCGTCCCAGGCGCCCTGCGAAGCCGCCAGGCCTTCGGCGTACTCGTCCTGCGCGTCCTGCCCGGCGGCGCGCGACTGCACCACCAGGAACACGGTGTAGGCGACGAGCAGCGCGAACAGCAGCGCGCCGTCGAACACGCCGATGCGGCCGTCCTGCACCAGCACCAGCATCAGCAGCGAGGCGCCGATCATGATCGGCACTTCCTGGCGGATCAGCTGCACGTTCACCACCAAGGGCAGGATGAGCGCGCTCAGCCCCAGGATGAAGAGCACGTTGAAGATGTTGCTGCCGACGACGTTGCCGATGGCGATGTCGGTCTTGCCCTCCAGCACGGCACCCACCGACACCGCCACTTCGGGCGCACTGGTGCCGAAGGCGACGACGGTCAGGCCCACCACCAGCGGCGAGAGGCCCAGGGACAGTGCCAGCCGGGAGGCACCGCGCACGAGCAGATTGGCGCCGACCACGAGCGCGGCGAGGCCGGCGATGAAGAGCAGCAGGTTCATGGCCGGTGCGGACTCTAGCGGCAAATCGCGCTGCGCGACCCGGCCCCGGCACGCCTGGGGCGAAATCGCCGCATCGGCGACGCCACGCGGAGGGGCCCCGCGGGCATGACCCGCCTGCCACGCCGCGGCGCCGCCGGGCCACGGCCTGCGGCCGCTAAACTGCAGCGCTGGTTGTTGCAGGGACCGTAGTCAATGGATCGAATCTGGCTCGACGCGCCGCTGCCCGCGCTTCGTGTGCGGCGCGCGGCAGGCCGTGCCGCCATCGAGCTGAACGAAGCGGCGCGCCGCTGGGCCCAGGCGAACGGCGTGGGGCCGGGTGCGCTGACCGACCTGACCCAGTCCGGGCTCGCCGATGGCCCGGCCACCGTGCCGGTGCGCGTGGCCACGATGGTGGTGAACTGCACGCGCGTGGACCTGCCCGACGGTTTCGTGCTCTGGCTGGACACGTCGGCGCCCGGGCCCTCGGTGGCCGAGCGTGCCACCGCGTTCCTCGACCGTGCGCTGGTGCTGGCCGGCGTGTCGGTGTGGCGCATCGACCTCGCCACGCGGCGCATCTTCTTCAATGCGGTGGCCTTTCGCATCATGGGCATGAGCGATGACCCGGACGGCATCGACCTCGACCTCATGCGCAGCACCATTCACCCCGACGACCGCCAGGCGGTGGAACAAGCCGCCGCGGAGGCGCTGGCCAGCGACGCCGTGGTCGACGTCGTCGCGCGGTACCGCAACCCCGACGGCGGCTGGCGCCCGCTGCTCACCCGGCGTATCTGCGAGCGCGACGCCGAAGGGCGCGCCACCGGCCTGGCCGGCGTCTCCATCGACCTGTCGCGCCAGCTCGCCGAGCACGAACGCGCCGAGGTGCTGGACGAGCGCACCAGGCTCGTCGTGCAGGCGCTGGGCGTGGGCTTCTCCAGCCGCGACGTCGACACCGGCATCGCCCTGTGGGACGAGCAGATGTGCCGCATCTACGGCATCGAACCGGCGCAGGAGCCCTGGACCGGCGCGCAGTGGCTGGAGCGCTGCGTGCACCCCGATGACCGGGTGTGGATGGCCGAACGCATCCACGAGTTCGACGAGAAGTGGGAGCCGGTCACGGAGACGCTGTTTCGCACCGCCCATGGCGACGGCCAGGAGCGCTGGGTGCAGTCGTGGGCGCGCCGCGTCGTGCGCGGCGAGCGCCGCATGTCCTTCACGATGCACATGGACGTCACCGAGCGCATACGTGCCGAGGCCCTGCTGCAGCAGCGCCAGCGTTTCGAGCAGGCGAGCCGCGAGAAGTCGGAATTCATGGCCCGCATGAGCCACGAGCTGCGCACGCCGATGAACGCCGTGCTCGGCTTCGCGCAGCTGCTGGCCGAGGACCCCGTGCACCCGCCCAGCGCGCGTCAGCGCGAGCGTCTGGCCCGCATCGCCGACGCGGGCGGCGAGATGATGCGACTGGTCGACGGCCTGCTCGTGACGGCGCGGCTGGAGCCCGGCCAGCAAGCGCCGCCCGAACCCCCGGCCGCCGGTGAGCTGCACGTGCTGTGCGTGGAAGACAACCCGGTGAACCTGCAGCTGGTGCGCGAACTGCTGGCGCTGCGCCCGGGCGTGCGCCTGCGCACCGCGATCGACGGCGCCTCGGGCATCGCCGCGGCGCTGGCCGCACCGCCCGACCTGGTGTTGCTGGACCTGCAGCTGCCCGACATCGACGGCACCGAGGTCATGCGCCGCTTGCGCGCCGCGCCAAGCCTGGCCGGCTGCCGCATCGTCGCGCTGTCGGCCGACGCCATGTCCGATCATGTCCAGGCCGCGCTGGCGGTGGGGTTCGACGACTACTGGACAAAGCCGATCCAGTTCGAACACTTCCTTGCCGGCATCGACGGCCTGGCGGCGGCCTTGCGGCGCGCCGCCTAGCCGCCGTCAGGGCGCCAGCCGTTCGCGCACCCAGTGCGCACCCTCCAGCCGGTAGCGCAGCCGGTCGTGCAGGCGGCTCCTGCGGCCTTGCCAGAACTCCCAGCGGTCGGGGCTCAGGCGGTAGCCGCCCCAGTGCGGCGGCCGCGGCGGGTGCAGCGCGTACCGCGCCGCCACCTTGGCCGCGCCGGCCACCAGCACCGCGCGCGAGCCGATGACCTCGCTCTGCGGCGACGCCCACGCGCCCAGCCGTGAGTCGAGCGGTCGGCTCGCGTAGTAGGCGTCGGACTCGGCCGCCGTGGTCTTCTCGACGCGGCCTTCGATGCGCACCACGCGTTCGAGCTCGACCCAGTGGAACTGCAGTGCCGCCAGCGGCTGGTGCGCCAGTTCGCGCGCCTTGCGGCTGCCGTAGTTGGTGTACCAGACGATGCCGCCGGCGTCGTAGCCCTTGATCAGCACCACGCGCGTCGACGGCCGGCCGTCGGCACCCACGGTGGCCAGCGTCATCGCGTTGGGCTCGGGCAGCTGGGCGTTCAGGGCCTGCTCGAACCAGCGCTGGAACTGCTCCATCGGGTCGGCCGCCGAAGCGGTTTCGTCGAGTTCGTCGCGCTCGTAGCTCTTGCGCAGGCTGGCGATGTCCATGGCCGCAGTATAGAAAGCGTGGTGGCCACGCACGGTGACGTAACGCAAGGTAAGCAGACCCGGTGCATCCCTTACGTGTTACGCCGTAAGTGAACGTCCCAGTTTCTGCGCGCCGGCAAGGCGCCCATTCTTGTGTCCAAGGAGGGCGTGCCGGGGTCCGGCCCGGCGCCCAACAAGAACATGAGATTCCGTCCCACCATCGTCATTCCGGCGGCGGGCCCGGGCAGCCGCTTCGGCGGCTCGCTGCACAAGCTGGCGCAGCCGTTCGGAGGCAGCACCGTGCTGGGCAGCACCGTGCGCCATGCGATCGAATCGCAGTTGCCGGTGGTGGTGGTGACGACGGCGGCACTGGCGCCGCTGCTCGCGCGCCAACTCGCCAGACGCGACATCGTCGTGCTCGACGCCAGCGAAGCCGCCAACGGCATGGGCCATTCGATCTCGGCCGGCGTGGTCGAACGCTCGGGCGCGCCGGGTTGGCTGGTGCTGCCCGGCGACATGCCGCTGGTGCGCCCCGGCAGCATGCTGGCCGTGGCCAGTGCACTGGAGCAGCACCCGGTGGCCTATGCCCAGCATCGCGGCCGCCGCGGCCACCCGGTGGGCTTCGCGGCCGAGTTGTACTCCGAGCTGATGCTGCTGCGAGGCGACGATGGCGCGCGGCGCGTCACGGCACGCTACCCGTCGCACGGCGTCGAACTCGACGACCCGGGCGTGCTGCTCGACGTCGACACCGCGACCGACCTCGAGGCCTTGCGCCTGGCCGGCGGCCTGCAGCTGCCGGCAGGTTCGTAGCGGCGCCGGCTAGACCAGGCCGTGGCGACGCGACAGCGCCATCAGGCGCTCGATCTCGCGGTCGTGCACGCCGTGCGCGCGCAAGGCGGCCGCGGTCTGGGCCAGGTAGTCGAGCGTGCTGCCGTAGCGGCCGCGGGCATGGCGCAGGATGTGCAGGACTTCCTCGTCGGGCAGGCACGCCAGGCAGGCTTCGCTGCGCCGGCTGAGCGTGAAGGCCAGCGCTGCCACCTTGCCGTGGGGCGTGCGGCAGGGCAGCAGCCGCGCGTCGTAGACGCCGGTCGGCATCTCGCGCGCCCACAGGCGTTCGAGCTCGGCCTCGGCCTGCTCGGTGCGCAGCCGGTAGACCATGCCGCGGCAGGCGCCGCCGGGCAGCAGCGCGAACACCAGGCCGGGTTGGTCCGGCGTGCCGCGGTTGACGCGCGAGCGCATGCGCAGTGCACGGTGCCAGCCGTGCACCAGCGCCGTGCGGCGTTCGGCGGCTTCGAACTCCGGCCGCCAGATCAGCGAGGCGTAGCCGAACACCCAGCGCTCGCCGTGGCCGTGCCAGGCGCGGCGCAGTCGCTGCAGCGCTTCCTGCGGATCGCGGGCGATCAGTCCGGGGGCGATGTCGGCGGGCATGGCGGGTGCCATGCTAAACAAGGCCGCCGGGCCGGCCGGCTGCGGCAGCGTCGGCGGCTGACTGCGCGAGACAATGGCCCAGCAAGGCAACTGACGATCGAACTGCCATCAGCTGGATGTGAAAACCATGATGAACACGCTGGAGCTGGCCGCGTACGGCCCGGTGATCCCGGTCATCGTGCTCGATCGCGTCGCCGACGCGGTGCCGCTGGCGCGTGCGCTGGTGGCCGGCGGCGTGCGGGTGCTGGAGGTCACGCTGCGCACGCCGGTCGCGCTGGCCGGCATCGAGGCCATCGCACGCGGTGTGCCCGAGGCCGTCGTCGGCGCCGGCACCCTCCGCACGGCGGCCGACGCGCGGGCCGCCAGGGCGGCGGGCAGCGCCTTCGGCGTCAGCCCGGGCTACACCGCCGCGGTGGCGGCCGCCTGCCGCGACGCCGGCCTGCCGCTGCTGCCCGGCGTGGCCACGGCCAGCGAGGTGATGGCGGCGCAGCACGACGGCCTGCACTTCCTGAAGTTCTTCCCGGCCAGCGCGGCCGGCGGCATTGCGCTGCTCGAGGCCCTGGCCGGGCCCTTCCCCGACGTGCGGTTCTGCCCGACGGGCGGCATCACGCCCGAGACCGCACCCGCGTTCCTGGCGCTGCCGAACGTGCCGGTCTGCGGCGGTTCGTGGCTGACACCGGCCGCTGCCGTGGCGGCGGCCGACTGGGGCCGCATCACGCAACTGGCGCGCGCCGCTGCCGCGCTGGCCCGGGCGCCTACTTCAGCGGCTTGATCGCGCCGCAATCGGCCGCGAGCCAGCGGCCGCGGGTCTGCATCTCCATGCGTTCGGGCCTGCCCTGGACGGCGGTGTTGATGACGACGTTGCCGCTGTGCGCCTTGCTGCTCTCGAAGGTGTACTCGCCTTCGCCGCTGGTCGGCGGCTCGCCGCTGCAGGCGAACCTGAAGCGCAGCTTGTTGCCGCTGCGCTCGAGGGTGGTCTGCTTGCAGCGGCCGTCGTGCTGCGGCAGTTCGTCGCGCGCCGCCTGCTCGGGCGTGACGCAGACCCGCACCGTCGTCGGCTGGCCGGGCCCCGCGCCCATGCCGACGCCGCGGCTGCCCATCATCTGCTCCATCATCTTGCGCTGATCCGGCGGCAGCTTGGCCATCTCGCGCTGCATCTGCGACATCTGCTGCTCGATCTGGCCGCTCGCCGATTTCATGGTCATCGACTGTTCCCACAGGCCCGGCGCGAGCTTCTGCGACCAGGCGCTGGCGCTCAGGCAGGCCAGCAGCAGCACGGCCGTCGGGGGCAGGTGTCTCATGGCAACTCCTTGGTGGGCGAAGTGCCGCAGTCTCGCACCAACGCAGCCAGCTCGCGAGCGTCGCCCGGGCCCTGCGCCAGGCCCTCGGCCACGCCCAGGCGGTCGGCCGCGCTGCGGTTCTGGCCGAGCTTCCACTTGCCGACCAGCCGCGCGACGGGGATGCGGATGCCGACGATGGCGCGCAGCATCTGCTGCACGTAGTCGGCGGGTGCGTCGTCGACCGACCAGGGCGCCGGGCGTGCGGCCTCGTGGTGCTCTGTCAGACGGCCGACCAGGCGGCGCAGCCAGGGTGCGTCGTCCACCGCCTCGAGCACGCCGTGGGCGTGCACGACGGCGTAGTTCCAGGTCGGCACGACCTTGTGCGTGCTCGCCTTGCCCGGGTACCACGATGGCGACACATAGGCCTGCGGGCCCCGGAACAGCGCCAGCACCGGACTGCCGGCGGCCACGCGCCACAGCGGGTTGGCGCGCGCCACGTGGCCGAACAGCGTGCCGTGTTCGCCGGCCGTCGCATCGAACTGCAGCGGCAGATGGTCGGCGGTCAGGCCGTCGGCGCCGCTGCTCACCAGCGCGGCCAGCGGGTGTTCGCGCATCAGCGCGTGCAGCGCGGCCGGGTCGCGCTGTTCGAAGTGCGGCGGCAGGTACATCGCGAGGCGGTGCCGAGGTCGTGGCCGGCGCGCAGGGCGGCGTCTACCAGCTGCCGACGTTGGGCATCGAGAGCCACGGCTCGGCGGGCGCCAGCGCGCTGCCGGCCTGCAGCAGTTCGATCGAGATGCCGTCGGGCGAACGCACGAAGGCCATGCGGCCGTCGCGCGGCGGGCGGCTGATCGTCACGCCGTGGTCGGCCAGGCGCTGGCAGCTGGCGTAGATGTCGTCCACCGCGTAGGCGAGGTGGCCGAAGTTGCGGCCGCCGGTGTAGGCCTCGGCGCTGCCGTCGGCGGCGGGCCAGTTGTAGGTGAGCTCGAGCTGCGCCGCGTGGTCGCCCGGCGCGGCCAGGAAGACCAGCGTGTAGCGGCCGGGCTCGGAGTCGCGCCGCGACAGCAGCTCCAGGCCCAGGGCGTCGCGGTAGAAACGCAGCGAGGCTTCGATGTCGGTCACGCGGACCATCGTGTGCAGGTATTTCATGGCCCGCATTGTCGCGCCTGCGCGCGCGTCCGGTGCGCTGCCCGGGTGCCCGCCGTGTCGCGCCGGTTCAGCCGCCCGCGCCGGCCAGCACCGCCGCCCCCAGCGACGCGAAGACCACGGCGGCGATGCGGTGCACCCAGTGCGCGGGCACGCGCCTGACGGCGCCTTCGCCGAGCAGCACCGCGGGCACGTTGGCGATCATCATGCCCAGCGTCGTGCCCAGCGTCACGGTGAGCAGCGCGTCGTACTTCGCCGCCAGCATGATGGTGGCGATCTGGGTCTTGTCGCCCATCTCGGCGAGGAAGAACGAGACCACGGTGATGCCGAACACGCCCAGGCGGCCGGCGCTGCGGCCGGCGCCGGCGTCGGTCTGGTCCGGCACCAGCATCCACAGCGCCACCGCGATGAACGAGCCGCCGAGGATCCAGCGCATCCAGCGCGGATCGACGACGCTGCCGAGCCAGGCGCCCAGGCTGCCGGCCAGGCCGTGGTTGGCCAGCGTGGCGACCAGGATGCCGGCGATGATCGGCCGCGGCTGGCGCCAGCGTGCAGCCAGCAGCAGCGCCAGCAGCTGGGTCTTGTCGCCGATCTCGCCCAGCGCGACGACGCCGGTCGAGACGGCAAAGGCTTCGAACATCGCGGCCGCGGGTCAGCCGCAATTCAGACGCGATCGAGCCAGATCGCGATGCCCTGGGCGTTGAGCTCGAGGTCCATCGCCAGCAGTTGCGCGATGGCCGCGCTGTCCATCGTGCAGCCGTGCGCGGCCAGGCTGCGCGTGAAGATCGCCAGCTGGCCGCGCTTGAGCGCCTCGTGGCGGTCGCTCGCCGACCGCTGCGCCTGGCCCAGCGCCGCCAGCTCGTCGATCAGCTGCAGCAGCAGCGCGCCCAGCCGCGGCACTTCGCCGACGCGGCCGTAGTGCGTGAGGTACATGCACGCCGGATCGGCGGCGAGCAGCCTGCGGATCGAGTCCTGCAGCACCTGCGGCTCGAACTGCACCGGGGTCGCGGTGGGCAGAATCCAGGGCCCGCGGGCGCTGTCGAATTCGGGGTAGCTCAGGCCGAAGGTGTCGCCGGTGAACCAGCCGCGCGTGCGGGCGTCCCACACGCAGTGGTGGTGGCGGGCGTGGCCGGGGGTATCGGCGAAGGCCAGCGTGCGACCGCCCAGTTGCACCGTCATGCCGTCGTGCGTGGCGGTGGCGCGTTCGGCCGCCACCGGCACCAGCGTGCCGTAGGAACGATCCATCTCCGCGGCCCCGTACACCGCCAGCGCGCCCTGCCAGAGCGCGCTCGGGTCCACCATGTGGCGCAGGCCGCGCGGGTGCACCAGCAGTCGCGCGCCCGGCAGGGCCTGCATCAGAGCCCCGGCACCGCCGGCATGGTCCAGGTGCACGTGCGTCGGGATCACCCAGTCCACGGCGTCGCGCCCCAGGCCCAGCGCGTCCAGCGCCCCCAGCAGCCGCGGCAGCGCATGGGCGGTGCCGGTGTCGATGAAGGCGGCACGGCCGTCGTGCACGAGCAGGTAGGCGGCGTCGAAACGGTCGCGCACGAAACCGGTATCGACGGCGTGGACGCCGTGGCCAAGAGGCTGGAGGTAGGCGGGCAGGGCAGCAGACATGCGGGAATTGTCCGTGATCGCCTATCGTTTACCTGTAAAGCAGTTCGCGGCGACAATCGTTGCAGGAGACCCATGAACCCATGCGCATCGTCTGCATCGGCGGCGGCCCCGCCGGCCTGTATTTCGCACTGCTGATGAAGCAGCTCGACCCGGCGCACCGCATCACGGTGGTCGAGCGCAACCGCCCCTACGACACCTTCGGCTGGGGCGTCGTGTTCTCCGACGCGACGATGGACAACATGCGCGCCTGGGACGCCGAATCGGCCGACGAGGTCCAGCAGGCGTTCAACCACTGGGACGACATCGAGCTGCTGTTCAAGGGCCGCACGATCCGCTCCGGCGGCCACGGCTTCGTCGGCATCGGGCGCAAGAAGCTGCTCAACATCCTGCAGGCGCGCTGCGAGCGGCTCGGCGTCAAGCTCGAGTTCGAGCGCGAGGTCGATTCCGACGACGACTACCCCGACGCCGACCTGATCGTCGCCAGCGACGGCATCAACTCGAAGATCCGCGGCAAGTACGCCGACGTGTTCCAGCCCGACATCGTGACGCGGCCCAACCGCTACCTCTGGCTCGGCACGAACAAGCTCTACGACGCCTTCACCTTCGACTTTCGGAAGACGGAGCACGGCTGGTTCCAGGCGCACATCTACAAGTTCGACGCGACGACGACGACCTTCATCGTCGAATGCCCCGAGCCCGTCTGGCTCGCGCACGGGCTCGACCGCGCCGACGCGCAGCAGTCGGTCGAGTTCTGCGAGCGCCTGTTCGCCGACAACCTGCAGGGCGCCAAGCTGATGACGAACGCGCGCCACCTGCGCGGCTCGGCGTGGCTCAATTTCCAGCGCGTCGTCTGCGGCCAGTGGTGGTTGAAGAACGGCAATCGCAGCCACGTCGTGCTGATGGGCGACGCGGTGCACACGGCGCACTTCGCGATCGGCTCGGGCACCAAGCTCGCGCTGGAAGACGCGATCGAGCTGACGCGCCAGTTCCGACGCCTCGGCGACAGCCCCGAGCAGATCGAGTCCGTGCTCGCCGCCTACCAGGAAGCGCGGCGCATCGAGACGCTGCGCCTGCAGAACGCGGCCTGGAACGCAATGGAGTGGTTCGAGGTCTGCGGCGCGCGCTATTGCGACCAGCTCGAACCCGAGCAGTTCATGTATTCGATGCTCACGCGCAGCCAGCGCATCAGCCACGAGAACCTGCGCCTGCGCGACGCCGCCTGGCTGGAAGGCTACGAATGCTGGTTCGCGCGCCAGGCGGGGCTGGCGGTGGCCGAAGGCGCGAAGCCGCCGAGCCCGATGTTCACGCCCTACACGCTGCGCGGCATGACCGTGCCCAACCGCGTCGTGGTCTCGCCGATGGCCATGTATTCGGCGCAGGACGGGCTGCCGAATGACTTCCACCTCGTCCACTTCGGGTCGCGCGCGCTCGGCGGCGCCGGCCTGCTCTATACCGAGATGACCTGCGTTTCGCCGGATGCCCGCATCTCACCCGGCTGCGCCGGCCTGTGGAACGACGCGCAGCGCGACGCCTGGGCCCGCATCGTCGCTTTCGTGCACGGCCACTCGGGCGCGAAGATCGGCATCCAGCTCGGCCACGCCGGCCGCAAGGGCAGCACGCAACTCGGCTGGCAGCAGGCCGATGAACCGCTGGCCGACGGCAACTGGCCGCTGGTCTCGGCGTCGGCCATCGCCTGGGGCCCGAACTCGCAACTGCCGCGCGAGATGACGCGCGCCGACATGGACCGCATCACCGCCGACTTCGTGGCCGCCACCGAGCGCGCCGCCGCCGCCGGCTTCGACATCCTCGAGCTGCACTGCGCGCACGGCTACCTGCTGTCGAGCTTCCTGTCGCCGCTGACCAACCGGCGCGGCGACGACTACGGCGGCAGCGTCGCCAGGCGCGCGCGCTGGCCGCTGGAGGTGTTCACGGCCGTGCGCGCCGCGTGGCCGCAGGACAGGCCGATCTCGGTCCGCCTGAGCTGCCACGACTGGCATGCTGGCGGCAACACCGCCGACGACGCCGTGGCCATCGCGCGCCTGTTCAAGGACGCGGGCGCCGACATCATCGACTGTTCGTCGGGCCAGGTGGTGGCCGACCAGCAGCCGGTCTACGGCCGCATGTACCAGACGCCGTTCGCCGACCGCATCCGCAACGAGGTCGGCATCGCCACCGTCGCGGTGGGCGCGATCTTCGAGGCCGACCACGTCAACATGGTCATCGCCGCCGGCCGCGCCGACCTGTGCGCGCTGGCGCGGCCGCACCTGGCCGACCCGGCGTGGACGCTGCACGAGGCGGCCAGGATCGGTCACGACGGCGTGGCCTGGCCGCTGCCCTACCTGTCGGGCCGCAGCCAGTACCTCACCAACGTCAGACGGGCCCAGGCCTGAACCCGGGCCGGCGCGCCGGCACGGTTCAAGCCGGCGGGATCGACTGCTTGAGCTCGCCCAGCAGCTCGAACAGCTGCGACTGCTGTGGCGCCGACAGACCGGCGAACAGCTCCGTGACCCAGGCTTCGTGCGCCCGTGCCATGGCGCGGAACTGGCGCCGGCCGCCGACGGTGAGCTGCACCGTGCAGGCGCGGCGGTCGGCGGGGTCCTCGGCGCGTTCGACGAGTCCTTCGGCCACCAGTCGGTCGGTGAGGCCGGTGACGTTGCCGCCGGTGACCATGAGCCGGCGCGACAGTTCGCGCATCTTCATGCCGCCGGACTGGCGATCGAGTTGCGCCATGAGGTCGAAACGCGCCAGCGAGCCGCTGAACTGCTTGCGCAGCCGCGTGCGCAGCGGCACTTCGACGCGGTTGGTGCAGGCCAGCAGGCGCAGCCACAGGCGCAGCGCCATGTGGTCCTCGGCGCTGGCGCGGGTCTCGGCATCGACCGCCGGGGGGCGCCCGGCGTCAGCCGCGGGTGTCACGCCGCACGCATGTCACGACGCGCCGAGGATGGTCCACAGGCGCGCGATGTCGGCCGCGCCGTCGGTGCCCTTGACGCTGCGCAAGGTCTGCAGCGCGGCGGCCTTGGCCTTGGTCGACTGCAGTTGCGCCATGCCCAGCCGCAGCTTGGCCTCCTCCGGGTGCTTGAGGCCGCCCTTGGCGATGCCCTGCTGGATCAGTTCGACCCCCTTGTCGGCCTGGCCCATCGAGACATAGGCGTAGCCGACGCGCACCAGCGCGTCGCCTTCCTTGTAGCCGGCGGCTTCGCCGGCCAGCTCGCTCAGCTTGGAGCGCGCTTCCTCTTCCTTCTTGACCGCCAGTTCGCGCAGCCGCTGGTGGCGCGCCGCCTCGGGGCCGCTGCCCAGGGCGCCGGACTTGTAGCCCTGCTCGATGATGCGCATGGCCTCGGTCGGCAGCCCGGCCTGCAGCGACAGCTGCGCCATCTCCATGAATTCCTCGGTCTTGCCGAGCGTGCCGCTGGCCAGGCGCAGCCGCATCACGTCGAGCGCGTAGCGGTCGGCGAACCCGGCCTTGCGCGGCAGGCGGCCGAGGTAGGCGCTCCAGTAGTCCTTCTTCGGGTAGTTCTGCAGCAGCTTGCCCAGCGTCAGGCCGTAGCCGGTCATGTTGCCGGTGCGCTGCTGGGCGTCGGCCAGGCGAAGCAGGTCGCCTTCATCGGGGCGGCGGCCCGACTGTTCGGCAGCAGCCACCGCCGCGCCGGCGTCGCGCGCAATGGCGGCGTAGTCGCCGCTGGCCGCCTGCAGGTAGCTCTGCAGCTGGCGCGTCGTGGCGGTGTTGTGACCGGCCTGGGTGGCGCGGGCGAGCCACTCGGTGGCCTTGGCGTTGTTGCGCAACTGCACATAGGCCGACGACAGCTGTTCGGCCAGCGGTCCCTTCTCGGCGGCCCCGGCCTTGCCGTAGATCGATTCGAGCGCCGCCACCGCGGTTGCCATGTCGCCGGCGCGTTGCGCCGCCGCGGCCTTCATGCGGTCCAGCGTGAGCTGCTCGGCGGCGCTGCGGTTCGGCACGTTCTCGGCTTCGCGCACCTTGGCCAGCGCTTCCCTGGCCTTGCCGGCGCGCAACAGGTCGCCGGCTTGCTGCAGCGGCTTGCCGACCTCGGGCCGCAGGCCTTGCGCGGAAGCGGCGTGCAGGCAAGCGGCGGCAACGAAGGCGAGGGTCAGTGAGCGCAGGATCTTCATGGTCGGCACGGTGAGGGCCAGGGCCCGGCAGCAGGTCAGAGGCTCAGAGGAACTGTTCGTTCCCCACGATACCGATCTTCGTCACCCCCAGGCGTTGGGCGGTGGCCATGATCATCGCCACGTGCTTGTAGGTCACGAGCTTGTTCGGCCGCAGGTGCACTTCGGGCTGGTCGGCCTGCGCGGCCACCGCGGCCAGCCGCGACTCGATGGCGGCGCGGTCGCCGGCCTCGATGATTTCGCCGTTCCAGCCGATGGTGCCGTCGAAGTCGACGTCGATGCGGATGATCTCGGGCGGCGTCGGCGGCGGCGCGTTGGTGCTGGGCACCGGCATGTTCATCTTCACCGCGTGCGTCTGGATCGGGATCGTGATGATGAACATGATGAGCAGCACCAGCATCACGTCGATCAGCGGCGTGGTGTTGATGTCCATCATCACATCGCCGTCTTCGTCACCCCCGGAGGTGCCTACGTTCATGGCCATGGCCTACTGTCCCTCTACTGGCGCGCGGCGGCGCCCGCCGGCGGCTCGGTGATGAAGCCGACCTTGAAGATGCCGGCACGCTGGCAGGCCACGACGACGCGGCCCACCGACTCGTAGCGCACCTCCTGGTCGCCCCGGATATGCACCTCGGGCTGCGGCTCCTTCACCGACTCGAGCTTGAGACGCCTGACCAGGGTCTCGATGTCGGGCAGCCGTTCGATGTTCCAGAAGATCTCGCCGTCGCGGTTCACCGCGATGACGATGTTCTCCGGCTTGGTCTGCAGCGGGATGTTCCGTTCCTGGGGCAGTTCGAGCTTGATCGTCTGCGTGACCACCGGGATCGTGATCAGGAAGATGATCAACAGCACCAGCATCACGTCCACCAGGGGCGTGGTGTTGATGGTGTTGTTGAGCTGGTCCTCGCCGCTCTCGTCGGCGGGACCGATGTTCATCGCCATGGCGATCTCCTGCTGGCTGGCACGTCGGCGCTTCAGCGTTTGCCGGCAAGCAAGACGTTGTGCAGGTCGCCGGCGAAGGCGCGCGTCAGGTCCATGACCGCCTTGTTGCGACGCAGCAGCCAGTTGTAGCCCATCACCGCAGGCACCGCGACGGCCAGGCCGATGGCGGTCATGATCAGCGCCTCGCCGACCGGGCCGGCGACCTTGTCGATCGACGCCTGGCCCGAGATGCCGATCTTCACCAGCGCGTTGTAGATGCCCCAGACGGTGCCGAACAGGCCCACGAAGGGCGCCGTGGAGCCGACCGTGGCCAGGAAAGCCATGCCGTCCTGCAGCCGGCCCTGCACGTTGCCGACGGCGCGGTCGATCGACATCGTGATCCAGGTGTGCTTGTCGATGGCCTCGACCATCGTGCCTTCGTGGTGCTCGCTGGAGCGGATGCCCTGCTCGGCGATGAAGTGCATGGCCGTGCCGCTCTTCAGCGCGGCGACGCCGGCGTTCACGGAACTGGCCTTCCAGAACGTCTCGGTGTCCTTGACCGCGCTCTTCATCATCGAACGCTGTTCGAACACCTTGGTGAAGATGATGTACCAGCTGCCCATCGACATGATGACCAGGATCACCAGCGTGCCCTTGGCGACGTAGTCGCCCTGGCCCCACAGCGCCTGCAGGCCATAGGGGTTCTCGATGGCCTCCTCCGACACCGCCGGTACCACTGGGGTCGGTGCCGGCGCCGGCGCCGGTGCCGGCGCCTCGACGGCGGCGGCCGGCTCCGAGGCGGCCTGGGCCAGGGCCAGGATCGGCAGGCTGAGCGCCAGCACGAAACCGGCCAACAGGGCGGCCAGCGACTTGGCGACCCACGAGCGGGCTTGCATCATTCGATTCAGGTACATGTTGACTCCAGGGGGACAGGCGGGCACGGCCCCTCAGCCGCGCGCTAGGGATGCGAGATCAGTCTGTGATCTTCCAGACGTAGGTGATGCGCGAGGTCAGCTTCTCGGGCTTGCCGTCGAGCGTGCCGGGCGTGCCCTTGCACCCGCGCACGGCCTCGAGCGCCAGGCGGTCGAGCATCTTGTGCTCGCGCGTCGGACCCGACGACCTCTCCACCGTGGCCTCGGCGATCTGGCCCGTGGTGTCCATGGTGTAGACGATGGTCGTTGCGCCCTGTGCTTCGGCGCGCCGCGCGGCGGCGTTGTACTCGGGCCTTTCGCAGACGTTCGCGAAGTCGATGCGCGGCTCGGTGCGCACCGGCGCGCGCGGCGCCACCGGGGCCGGCGGTGCAACCACCGGCGCTGGCGGCGTGATGCGCACCGGGGCCGGCGGCGGCACGACCTGGGTCGTGGTGATCGTCGGGGCCGCCGGGGGGGGGGGGTTGGCGTTGGCCGGGGGGGGCGGCACGAACGACGGCGGCGGCGGCGCGAACTTCGGCGGCGGCGGCAGGTTCTCGGGCGGCGGCGGCGGCGGCGGCTTGGTCTCCTCGATGATCTTGGTCTCGATCGGGGCCTTGATCACTTCGATCATGCGCTGGGCCAGGCCGGTGACGAGCGCCCAGCCCAGCACCACGTGCAGCGCCACCACGATGCCGAATCCAAGCAGGTGCCGGCCCGGGTTGCGGTGCTGTTGGGCGAAATCCACTCGATGTCTCCAGTCGACCCTGCACAGGATGGGCGCAGGGCACTGCAAAAAGATGACCACGGCCTCTTGAGCCACCCCGACCCGATACGGTCGAGGCGGGCGACTATATCGCGAACGCCAGGGTACCCCCTCGGGGCATCACCCTAGATGAGGGGGCTCGCTGCGTGCATGCCGCCGCCCCGGCAGGCGACCGCGTTGCAGCTTCGGCCCGGCGCTCCCGTGGCGCCGCGTGTCAGGCGGCGTGCAGCGCCTGGACCAGGGCGCGCAGGCCTGCGGCCGGCGCATCGGGGGTGTCGCATTCGACGACGCGCCGCGTCGCCATCGACCGCAGCCAGGTGAGCTGTCGCTTCGCCAACTGGCGGGTCGCGGCGGCGGCGCCGGCGCCCCCCCCCCCCCCGCGCCCCCGGGGGGGGGGGGGCGCCCCCCCCCACGCCGGCGAGCTCCTGGTCGGCGCGGGCC
>CAYJOA010000054.1:18833-25381 GCA_964371495.1 uncultured Rubrivivax sp. | reverse complement strand
CCTGGGCCCGGCGCTCGGGGCCGGGCTGCGGCAGCGCCCGCCCCAGCAGCAGCACATGCGCGGCCAGCACCAGCACCGCCAGCACGAGCGCGGCGCGCCGGCGTGATGGCCGTGACGAGGACATGGGAGTCAGCCTGGCGACATGCACTTCACAATAGTGCCACCTGGCCCCCGGCCCCAGCGGCCGCATCCCCCATGAAACTTGCCACCCTGAAGGACGGGTCGCGCGACGGCCAGCTGGCCGTGGTGTCGCGCGACCTGAGCCTGGCGCACTACGCCACCGGCATTGCCGGCACGATGCAGCGCCTGCTCGACGACTGGAACTTCATCTCGCCGCAGCTCGAGGACCTCTATGCCACGCTCAACGACGGCAGGGCCAGGCACGCCTTCGCATTCGACGTGCAGCAGTGCATGGCGCCGCTGCCGCGCGCCTACCAGTGGGTCGACGGCTCGGCCTACCTCAACCACGTCGAGCTGGTGCGCAAGGCGCGCGGCGCCGAGGTCCCTGCCAGCTTCTACGACGACCCCTTGATGTACCAGGGTGCCAGCGACGACTTCCTGGGCCCCACCGAGGACGCGGTGTTCGCCAGCGCCGACTGGGGCATCGACTTCGAATCCGAACTCGCGGTCGTCACCGGCGACGTCGCCATCGGCACCCCTGCCGACAGTGCGCTGGAGAGCGTGCGGTTGCTGATGCTCGTCAACGACTGGAGCTTGCGCAACCTGATCCCGGCCGAACTGGCCAAGGGCTTCGGCTTCCTGCAGGGCAAGCCGGCCACCGCGTTCGGGCCGGTGGCGGTGACGCCCGACGAACTCGGCGCTGCCTGGCGCGGCGGGCGCGTGCACCTGGCACTGGAAAGCCGCTGCAATGGCCAGCGTCTCGGCCTCACCGAGGCCGGCCCGGAGATGAGCTTCACCTTCGGCCAGCTCATCGCACACGTCGCCAAGACACGGCGGCTGCGTGCCGGCAGCATCGTCGGCAGTGGCACCGTGAGCAACCAGGACTGGCGCCACGGCGTCAGCTGCATCGCCGAGAAGCGTGCCATCGAGACCATCGAAAGCGGCGCGCCGCGAACGCCCTTCATGCAGTACGGCGACACCATCCGCATCGAGGTGCTCGGCGGCGACGGCCTGAGCCTGTTCGGCGCCATCGAGCAGCGCGTGGCGCCGCTGGCACGCTGAGCCGCGGCCATGAACGATCTTCCCGGCTGGGTCAAGCACGGCACCGTCTGGCTGCTGCTGGCGTCGGCCCTGCTGCTGGGGGTGCAGGCGTGGATGGCGGACCAGGCCGCGACACGTTTCGTCGTCGACGGCGGCAGCGTCGAGATCCGCCGCGCCGCCGACGGCCACTACCACTGGCCGGGGCGCATCGGCGGGCACAGCGTCGATTTCCTCGTCGACACCGGCGCCAGCGGCACCGCGATCCCGGCGTCGCTGGCCAGCGAGCTGGGCCTGCCGACGCTGGGCAGCGTACGTTCGCAGACCGCCGGCGGCCTGGTCACCGGCACCCTCGTCGTCGGCGACCTGCATCTGAACGGCGGCGTCAAGGCCGAGCGGCTGCGTATGGTCGCCCTGCCCGGGCTGGCTGCGCCCTTGCTGGGCATGGACGTGCTGGGCCGACTGCGCTGGCAGCAGGAAGACGGCCTGCTGCGCATCGACCTGCACGGGGCGGCACGGTGACCGGGCGCTGGCTGCGGCGGGGGCTGGCTGCGCTGGCGGCGGGTGTGCTGGGGCTGGCGTCGGCGGCGGCGCAGTCCCAGGCCGCCGCGGCCTGCCCGCCACTGCTGCCGAGCACCGCCAAGGCCGACAGCGCCGGCCCGGCGCGCGACCGCGGCCTGCTCTGGCGGCTGACGCGCGACGGCCGCACGTCCTACCTCTACGGCACCCTGCACATCGGCAAGCCGGCCTGGCGCCGCTTCGGGCCCCAGCTGCAGGCCGCACTGCGCGCGAGCGACGTGCTGGCGCTGGAAGTCGACCCCAACGACCCGGCCTTGCTGGCGGCGCTGGCCGAACTGCGTCACGGCGCCGAGTTGCCCGCAGCGCTGGCCGCGCGGCTCAAGCGCGCCTTCGAGCGCGCCTGCGTGGCTCCGGAGTCGCTGGCCGAACTGCACCCGGTGCTGCAGGCCACCACGCTGACGGTGCTGGAGGCGCGCTGGCTCGGCATGGACCCGAGCCACGCGATGGAGCAGCTGCTGGGTGCCGAGGCACGCGCCCAGGGGCGCCGCGTGGTGGCGCTGGAAACCGCCGCGCAGCAGCGCGCGGCGCTGGTGCCCGACACCGACGCCGAGGCGCAGGCGGTGATCGAGCAGAGCCTGCAGCAGCTCGAAGACCGCAGTGCACGCCGCGTGCTGGCGCGCCTGTCGGCGGCTTGGGAGACCGGCGACCTGGCGGCGCTGGACGACTACGCCGCGTGGTGCGAATGCATCGCCGACGAAAGCGACCGCGCCTTCATGCGCCGCCTCAACGACGAACGCAACCCGCTGCTGGCCGACGGCGTCGAGGCGCTGCACCGCCAGGGCCGGCGTGTCTTTGCCGCGGTCGGCGCGCTGCACATGACGGGGCCGCAGTCGCTGCAGCGGCTGCTGGCCGCGCGCGGGTTCCGCGTCGATCGTGTGCCTTTCGGGCGATGAGCAACGCACGCAGCACCGTGGGGCGGGCGCACAATGGGGCGACACGACGCCCAGGAGACACGACATGACAGGCGCCAACGACCTGGCCCGGATGGTGCCGGGCTTCGACTTCCTGCAAGGCCTGATGAAGGGCGCCGGCGCCGCGGTGCCTGGCATGGGCCAGTGGATCGCACCGACGCTCGACCCCGAGGTCATCGACAAGCGCATCGACGAGCTGCGCACGGTGCAGTTCTGGCTGGAACAGAACGCGCGCCTGCTGGCGACCACGATCCAGGCGCTGGAGGTGCAGCGCATGACCTTGTCCACGCTGCGGACCATGAACCTGCCGCTGTCCGACCTGGGTGAGGCGCTGCGCATCAAGACGCCTGCCGCACCGGCGCCGAGCCCCGCACCGGCCCGGGCACCCGCGGCGGTGGAACCCGCCGCGACCGCTGCCGGCCCGCCAGCCGCCGGCGCCATCGACCCCATGCAATGGTGGGGTGCGCTGACCCAGCAGTTCACCGAGATCGCGTCACGGGCGCTCAAGGACAGCCGTGGCGCGGCGGCTGTCGTCGCGCCCAGGGCCAGCGGCAGCGCCGCCAAAGCAGCGCCAGTGAAGAAGGCCCCGGCCCGCAAGCGCGCGGCGGCGCCGCGCAAGCGCAGCGGCTGACCCGCCAGCCACCACCATGCCGGGCTTCCTGGTCGGCCACGCCACCCACCCCGACTGGTCGGCGGCGCTGGCGCTGGCCGCGCTGCAGATCGACGGCCAGCGCGCCAGCCCCGAGTCCAGCCGCGTCGGGCCGCCGACGCTGGGTTTCGTCTACTTCACCGACCACTACGCCGGCCGTGCCGAAGCCCTGCTGGCCGCGCTGCGCCAGCGCTGGCCCGGTGTGGCCTGGGTCGGCTGCGTCGGCGTCGGCGTGGCCGCCAGCGGCGTCGAATACTTCGACGAGCCGGCGCTGGTGCTGATGCTGGCGGCGCTGCCGGCGGGGAGCTTCGAAGTCTTCTCGGGTGCGCGTTTGCTGCAGCGCATCGAGCCCTACAGCGCGCTCGTGCATGCCGACCCGGCGACGCCGGACCTGGCCGAGCTGGTCAAGGAGATGAGCGAGCGCACCGCGTCGGGTTATCTCTTCGGCGGCCTGGCCTCGTCGCGCACGCGCAACCTGCACATCGCCGACGGCGTCTGGCAGGGCGGTCTGTCGGGGGTGGCGTTCAGCGCCGACGTGCCGCTGGTCTCGCGCGTCACGCAGGGCTGCCAGCCGGTGGGGCCGACACGCCAGGTCACGGCCTGTGAACGCAACATCGTGGTCGAACTCGACGGCCGGCCGGCCCTGCCCTGCCTGCTGAACGACCTGGGCCTGCACGGCCTGGACGACCCCCGCCAGGCACTGCCGCAGCTGCGCGCCACCCTTGTCGGCGTCACCGACGCCGCTGCCGGCGGCGCGGCGGCCAGTGCGGCCCGCCACCGCGCCTTCGGCGACGACGTGCGCGTGCGCCACCTCATCGGCCTGGACCCCGGACGCCGGGCGCTGGCGGTGGCCGACACGCTGCAGCCCGGCATGCGCATCGCGTTCTGCCAGCGCGACGTGGCCGCGGCGCGGCGCGACCTGGTGCGCATCTGCAGCGAGATCCGCGAAGAACTGGCGCCCGAATCGGTGCCGCTGCCGGCCGCCGGCCCGGCCGACGGCGGCGAGGCGCGCAGCGTCGCCGGTGCCCTCTACATCAGCTGCGCCGGCCGCGGTGGCCCGCATTTCGGCGGCCCTTCGGCGGAACTGAAGATCGTGCAGCACGCGCTGGGCGACGTGCCGCTGGTGGGCTTTTTTGCCGGCGGCGAGATCGCCCACCACCACCTGTACGGGTACACCGGGGTGCTGACGGTGTTCACCGGCCACGCATGAAGGCCGCGGACAAGCCGCGCCGGCGTCGAAACCGTTTTGACCTGGCGCCGCGGCGGATGTCGCCGGTAGGGCTTGCACCGCCGCTACAGTTCCCGTTCGACGGACCTCGTTCCACGCCACCCGGAATCTGCCGATGAATGCACCGCTGCCCCCGACAGTTGCCGAGACCCCGGCCGATGGAGCAGCCGACCGCGCCCGGCGCCAGGCGCAGGCGGTGGCCGCGCTGGCGCCGCTGCTGCCGGCGCACGCGCTGCTCTGGCAGCGCGAGGACACCGTGCCCTACGAATGCGACGGCCTCACCGCCTACCGCCAGCTGCCGCTGCTGGTGGCGCTGCCGGAAACCGAAGCGCAGGTCGCCGCGGTGCTGCGCGCCTGCCATGAACTCGGCCTGCCGGTGGTGGCGCGCGGCGCCGGCACGGGCTTGAGCGGCGGCGCGCTGCCGCACACGATGGGCGTCACGCTGTCGCTGGGCAAGTTCAACAAGATCGTGCAGATCGACCGCGCCGCGCGCACCGCCACCGTGCAGTGCGGCGTGCGCAACCTGGCCATCAGCGAGGCGGCGGCGCCCTTCGGCCTGTACTACGCACCCGATCCGTCGAGCCAGATCGCCTGCACCATTGGCGGCAACGTGGCCGAAAACGCCGGCGGCGTGCATTGCCTGAAGTACGGCCTGACGCTGCACAACGTGCTGCGCGTGCGCGGCCTGACGGTGCAGGGCGAGCCGGTGAGTTTCGGCTCCGAGGCGCTGGACGCGCCGGGTCTGGACCTGCTGCCGCTGATCGTGGGCAGCGAAGGCATGCTCGCGGTGATCCTGGAAGTGACTGTCAAGCTGGTGCCCAAGCCGCAACTCGCGCGCTGCATCATGGCCAGCTTCGACGACATCCGCAAGGCCGGCGACGCGGTGGCCGCGGTGATCGCCGCCGGCATCATCCCGGCCGGGCTGGAGATGATGGACAAGCCGATGACGGCGGCCGTCGAAGACTTCGTGCACGCCGGCTACGACCTCACGGCCGCGGCCATCCTGCTGTGCGAAAGCGACGGCACGCCCGAAGAGGTGGCCGAGGAGATCGACCGCATGCTCGACGTGCTGTCGGGCGCCGGCGCCACGCGCATGGAAGTGAGCAAGGACGAGGCGCAGCGCCTGAAGTTCTGGAGCGGGCGCAAGAACGCCTTCCCGGCATCGGGGCGCATCAGCCCCGACTACATGTGCATGGACAGCACGATTCCGCGCAAGCGCCTGGCCGACATCCTGCTGGCGATTGCCGAGATGGAGAAGAAGTACGCACTGCGCTGCTGCAACGTCTTCCACGCCGGCGACGGCAACCTGCACCCGCTGATCCTCTTCGACGCCAACGACGCCGACCAGCTGCACCGCTGCGAGCTCTTCGGCGCCGAGATCCTGGAAACCAGCGTCGCGCTCGGCGGCACCGTCACCGGAGAGCACGGCGTCGGTGTCGAGAAGCTGAGCTCGATGTGCGTGCAGTTCAGCGTCGAGGAGCGCGAGCAGATGCACGCGCTCAAGCGCGCCTTCGACGCCGCCGGCGGGCTCAACCCGGGCAAGGTCGTACCGACGCTGCAGCGCTGCGCCGAGTACGGGAAGATGCATGTGCGCAAGGGCCTGCTGGCGTTTCCGGAACTGGAGCGTTTCTGATGCAACAGGCGCTGGCCGGTCTCGTCGACCAAGTGCGGGCGGCACGCGCGTCGAAGACCGCGCTCGACATCCGTGGTGGCAACACCAAGGCCTTCTACGGCGAGCCGCCGCGCGGTGAGGCGCTGGACGTGACGGCGCTCGCCGGCATCAGCAGCTACGAGCCGAGCGAGCTCGTCGTCACGGCGCGCGCCGGCACGCCGCTGGCCGAGCTGGAAGCGGTGTTGGCCGAAAAGGGCCAGTGCCTGCCCTTCGAACCGCCGCGTTTCGCTGACCCGGCGCACGCGGGCGCGCACGCCGGCACCGTCGGCGGCATGGTCGCTGCCGGCCTGTCGGGGCCGGCGCGCGCGGCGGTGGGCTGCGTGCGTGACTACGTGCTCGGCGCCACGCTGC
>CAYJOA010000054.1:8871-18733 GCA_964371495.1 uncultured Rubrivivax sp. | reverse complement strand
CCGGCGCGCGCGGCGGTGGGCTGCGTGCGTGACTACGTGCTCGGCGCCACGCTGCTCAACGGCCGCGCCGAGTGCCTGCGCTTCGGTGGCACGGTGATGAAAAACGTCGCCGGCTACGACGTGTCGCGTCTGCTGGCCGGGTCGATGGGCATCCTGGGCGTGATCTGCGAGGTCTCGCTGAAGGTGCTGCCGGTGGCCCCGGCGACGCTGACGCTGCGCCTGGAGATGGACGCCGCCGCGGCCATCCGGGCCATCAACGAGTGGGGCGGCCAGCCGCTGCCGCTGAACGCCAGCGCCTGGTGGGCCGGCACCCTGGTCGTGCGCCTGTCCGGCGCCGCCGCCGCGGTGCGCGCGGCGCAGGCGAAGATCGGTGGCGAGGTCGTCGAGCCGGCCATGGCCTCGAGCTTCTGGGCCGGGCTGCGCGACCATCGCGACGAGTTCTTCCTCGGCGCGCTGCGGGCGGTGGAAGGCGGTGCCGGCCTGTGGCGGTTTTCGGTGCCGCCGACAACGGCGCCGCTGGCCTTGTCGGGTGAGCAGCTCGTCGAATGGGGCGGCGCGCAGCGCTGGCTGTGCACCAGCGCGCCGGCCGTGACGCTGCGCAACGCCGCCGCGGCCGTGGGCGGACATGCGGTGTTGTTCCGTGCCGTCGACAAGTCCGCCGGGGCCTTTGCCGCGCTGGCGCCGCCGCTGGACCGTATCCACCGCGAACTGAAATCGGCGTTCGACCCCGACGGCGTCTTCAACCCCGGCCGGCTGGTGCCGGGCCTGTGAACGTGCCGACCGGCGCCGTCGAGGGCATGCGCGAGTACTACGCGCGCCGCGCCGCCAACTACGAGCGCGTGTACATCAAGCCCGAACGCCAGGCCGACCTGCGCGCCATGGAGGCGGCGCTGCCCGGCATGTTCGCCGGCCGCCGGGTTCTCGAAGTCGCCTGCGGCACCGGCTGGTGGACACCGCACGGCGCGCGCGACGCCGTCTCCTGGCTGGCCACCGACGTCAACCCGCAGACCCTGGCCGTGGCCGGTGCCAAGGCGCTGCCCGCGTGTGTGCGCTTGCTCACTGCCGATGCATACAGGCTGGTCGAGCTGGGCGACACGCGCTTCGACGCCGCATTCGCCGGCTGCTGGTGGAGCCACGTCCCGCGGCAAGGCCTGGGCGCCTGGCTGGACACCGTGCACGCGCGCCTGCAGCCCGGTGCGCGCGTGGTGATGCTGGACAACAGCTACGTGCAGACCAGCAGCACGCCGATCTCGCGCCGCGACGAAGTGGGCAACACCTACCAGAACCGCAGCCTCGACGACGGCTCGGTGCACGAGGTGCTGAAGAACTTCCCCGGCCGCGAAGAGGCCATCGCCGCGCTGGGCCCGCGCGCCCGCCGGCCGCAGTGGATCGACTACACGCACTACTGGGTGCTGAGCTATGAACTTGCTTAGGCGCCTGGCGGGCTCAGGGCCCCTGCGGACATGGACGCGCTGAAGGGCCTGACGCTGCTGCTGCTGTGCCAGTCGGCCGGCGAGGCTTTGGCAAGGCTGACCGGCGCGCCGTTGCCCGGGCCGGTGATCGGCCTGGCCTTGCTGGCCGCGCTGCTGCAATGGCCGGCCGTGCGTACACCGGTGCAGGCCGTCGCCACGCCGCTGCTCGCCCATCTGTCGCTGCTTTTCGTGCCGGTGGGCGTGGGCGTGGTCGGCTACCTGGGGCTGATCAACCAGTACGGCGCGCGCATGTTGCTGGCGCTGGTACTGTCGACCTGGGTCGGTCTGCTCGTCACCGCTCTCGTGCTGCGCGCCCTGTGGCCACGGGACGCGGGCGAAGAGCCGGCCCGCTGATCGCCGGTGTCGCCATGAATCGCAGCATGCCCGACTTCGTCGACCTGTGGGTCTATCTGGCGGCCACGCCGCTGTTCGGCCTGACCGCCACGCTGGGCGTTTACGTGGCCGCCTCGGCGCTGTCGGAACGCCTGAACCATGCCCCCTGGGCGAACCCGGTGCTGTGGTCGGTGCTGGCGCTGGCGCTGCTGCTGGCGGCCACCGGCACGCCGTATCCGGTGTATTTCTCGGGAGCGCAGTTCATCCACTTCCTGCTCGGCCCGGCGGTGGTGGCGCTGGCCTGGCCACTGTGGCAGCGCCGCGCCGAACTGCGCGCGCGGGGGCTGGCACTGCTGGTGGCGGCGCTGGTGGGCGGCGCGGCGGCCAGCGGCAGCGCGGTGGCCATTGGCTGGGCCGTCGGGCTGCCGCCGGAGGTGATCGCGTCGCTGGCGCCCAAGTCCGTCACCGCGCCGGTGGCCATGGGCATCGCCGATCAGCTGGGCGGCATTGCGGCGCTGGCCGCGGCTTTTGCCGTGCTCACCGGGCTGGTGGGCGCGGTCACCGCCAAGGTCTTGTTCGACCGCGCCGGCATCGGCACGCCGGCCGTGCGCGGCTTTGCGCTGGGCACGGCGTCGCACGGCATCGGCGCCGCCCGCGCCCTGCAGGTGCACCCCGACGCCGGCGCCTACGCCGCGCTGGCTCTCGGCCTGCAGGTGCCGCTGGCCGCGCTGCTGCTGCCGGCGCTGGCGCGGCTGTTCTGAAACCCAACACTTCCGGTTCGTCGCCCCCGCTCATGCAAACCCATCTGGCCCCCGAATTCAAAGGCACGCGCGACGGCGAGGAGGCCGAGGCCATCCTGCGCAAGTGCGTGCACTGCGGTTTCTGCACTGCCACCTGCCCGACCTACCAGCTGCTGGGCGACGAACTCGACGGCCCGCGCGGCCGCATCTACCTGATGAAGCAGGTGCTCGAAGGCGCGCCGGTGACGCGCAAGACGCAGCTGCACCTGGACCGCTGCCTGACCTGCCGCAGCTGCGAGACCACTTGCCCCAGCGGCGTTCAGTACGGTCGGCTGGTGGACATCGGCCGCAAGATCGTCGACGAGCGTGTCGAGCGGCCCGCCGCCGAGAAGACGATGCGCTGGCTGCTCAAGGCCGGCTTGACTTCACCGCTGTTCGGCCCGGCGATGAAGCTGGGCCAGCTGGTGCGGCCGCTGCTGCCTGCCGGGCTGAGGGCCAAGGTGCCGGCCGCCGGCGGCGCCCGCGCCAGCCGCTGGCCGACACGCGAACACCCGCGCAAGGTGCTCATGCTGCTGGGCTGCGTGCAGCCGGCGATGATGCCCAACATCAACAGCGCCACCGCACGCGTGCTCGACGCCGCCGGCATCCAGACCCTGATCGCCGACGGTGCCGGCTGTTGCGGCGCGATCCGCACCCACCTGGGCGACCCCGAAGGCGGCCTGGCCGACATGCGCGCCAACATCGACGCCTGGTGGCCGCTGGTCGAGGGGCTCACCTCGCAGGGCAAGGTGCAGGCCATCGTGATGAACGCCAGCGGCTGCGGCGTCACGGTCAAGGAATACGGTCATGCACTGGCGCACGATCCGGCCTATGCCGACAAGGCGCGCCGCGTCAGCGAGCTGACGAAGGACATCAGCGAGCTGCTGCCCGAAATGGTGCCGGCGCTGCGGTCCAAGCTGGGCCAGGCGCGCCCGGCGGCAGAGCGCGGCAGGGGCGATGCAACCGCGGCCGCCAGACGCCTGCAGCGCCTGGCGTTCCACCCGCCCTGCACGCTGCAGCACGGCCAGCAGCTGCGCGGCGGCGTCGAAACGCACCTGGGTGCGCTCGGCTTCGGCATCAGCCTGGCCGCCAGCGAAAGCCACTTCTGCTGCGGCTCTGCCGGCACCTACAGCGTGCTGCAGCCGGAACTGGCGACGCAGTTGCGCGACCGCAAGCTGGGCGCGCTGCAGCCGCTGCAGGCCGAGGTCATCGTGTCGGCCAACATCGGCTGCATCCAGCACCTGCAGACCGGCACCACGACACCGGTGCGGCACTGGGTGGAAGTGCTGGACGACGCGCTGGCAACCTGAAGCGACGAGGAGGCGCAGCATGCGCTGGATGCGATACACGCGGCCTGGCCACGCCGGCACCGGCCTGGGCCGGGTCGACGGCGACAGCGTCGAGGTCTTCGAAGGCGATCTCTTTGGCGACGCGCGGGCCACCGGCGAGCGCCTGCCGCTGGACGGCCTGGCCTTCGCGCCGCCCTGTCGACCGGGCAAGATCGTCGGCCTGTGGAACAACTTCCGCGCCGCGGCCGACAAGAACGGCTGGCCGCATCCGGCCGAGCCGCTGTACTTCCTGAAGTCGCCCGGCAGCGCCGCGGCGCATGGCCAAGCCATCGCAGCACTGCCGCCCGAGGTGGGGCGCGTGGCCTACGAGGGCGAGTTGGCCGTCGTCATCGGCCGCACGGCGCGCCGCGTCGCGCGCGACGACGCCGCGGGCTGCATCTTCGGCTACTGCTGCGCCAACGACGTCACCGCGATCGAACTGCTGCAGCGCGACCCGAGCTTCGCGCAGTGGACGCGGGCCAAGAGCTTCGACGGCTTCTGTGCTTTCGGGCCCTGGATCGAGACCGAGTTCGACCCTGCCCGCGCCAGCCTGCGCACCCTGGTGGGCGGCCGCGAGCGCCAGAACTATGCCCTGGCCGACATGTTCTTCCCGCCCGCCGAACTGGTGTGGCGGCTGTCGCAGGACATGACGCTGGAGCCCGGCGACCTGATCCTGTGCGGCACCTCGCTGGGCGTGCTGCCGATGAAGCCCGACAGCACGGTCGAGGTCGTGATCGACGGGCTGGGCACGCTGCGCAACGTCTACGGTTGAGGCCCTGCGGCCAGTGCCTGGTGACCTGCCGGCGGCCCCGGGCGCGCGCGCAGCGCCCAGATGACGCCGGCCACCAGCAGGACGATGCCCGCCGCCGTGGCCGTGCCCGGCCACTGGCCACGCAGCCAGAACGCGTACGCCAGCGCGGCCAGTGTCTCGAAGACGATGAGCTGCCCGACCAGCGTCGTCGGCAGGCGCTGGCTGGCGGCGTTCCAGCACAAGGTGCCGAGCCAGGACGCCAGCAATCCGGTGGCGAGCATCAGGCCGACGAAGAGTTGGGGCGCGGGCCCGAAGGGCATCGCGAAAGCCTGACCGCTGGCCGCGTTCCAGATCCAGAAGCCCAGGAAGCCGGCCCCGGCCAGCGGCAAGGTGGCCAGCCCTTGCGCGGTGGCCCAGGTGCCGGGGTGGCGGCCGCCGCCGCCGGCGTGCGCGCGCAGCCAGTCGGCGTTGCGCAGCGGGTACCAGGTCCAGCAAGCCACCGCGCCGAGCGCGAGCAGGGCCCCCAGCGCGTAGGCACCGAGGTCGGCCTGCGGGTCGCTGCGCAGGTGCGCGATCTCGACCTGGTTGACGAGCGCGATGCCGGCGGCGATCAGCGCCAGCGACGGCAGCAGGCGCCGCCACGCCAGCCGGCCGTCGCGGGCATGGTCGCGCAGGTTGGAGCTGACGGCGATCACCACCGGCAAGGTGCCGATGATCATCGTCGGCAGCGGCCCGCCGGCGCGCTGGATGGCGGCGGCCAGGAAGAGGTAATAGAGCAGGTTGCCCACCGCCGACAACTTGCAGGCCTCGATCCAGTCGGCGCGCGTCAGCGCGGCCAGGCCGTGCCGGCTCCACCACGCCAACGGCAGCGCGATGAGTCCGAAGGCCAGGTAGCGGCCCGAGGACAGCAGCGCCGCCGGGTAGGCCGGCAGCAGCATCGGCACCACGAAGACCAGCCCCCACAACAGGCCGGCGGCGAGCGCGAACAGAGCGCCGGTGACGAGGGCGCGGCGGTGGGCCGGCATCAGCCGCACGCGGTCGACGTTTCAGCCGCCGGCGACGCCGAGCCGCTCGAGCAGGCCGTTCAGCTCTTCCAGCGTGTCGAAGGCGATCGCGATCTCGCCCTGCTCGCCGCGCCGGGTGCGGCGCTTGACGCGGATCTCCACCGGTGCGGTGAGGCGGTCGGCCAGGCGCTCCTCCAGGCGCACGATGTCCCTGGGCTTGGCCGACTTGGCCGCGGCCGCGGCACGCGGCGGCGCCGACTGGCGGGCGACGAGCCTTTCGGTGTCGCGCACGCTGAGCTTGCGCGCCACGACTTCGTGCGCCGTCATCAGCTGCTCGGCCGCGCCCAGCGCCAGCAGGGCGCGCGCGTGGCCCATGTCCAGGTCGCCGGCCATCAGCATCTGCTGCACCGGCTCGGCCAGGTTGAGCAGACGCAGCAGGTTGCTCGCCGCGCTGCGCGAGCGGCCCACCGCCTGTGCCGCCTGTTCGTGGGTGAGATGGAACTCGGTCAGCAGCCGCTGCAGGCCCTGCGCTTCTTCCAGCGGATTCAGGTCCTCGCGCTGGATGTTCTCGATCAGCGCCATCACCGCCGCCGCTTCGTCGGCGACGGCCTTCACGAGCACCGGCACCTCGTCCAGCCCGGCCAGCCGCGCGGCGCGGTAGCGCCGTTCGCCGGCGATGATCTCGTAGCCCCCCGCCACCGGCCGCACCAGGATCGGCTGCATCACGCCCTGGCTGCGGATGCTGGCGGCCAGTTCGTACAGCGAACCTTCGTCCATGCGCGTGCGCGGCTGGTACTTGCCGTGGCGCAGCAGGTCCAGCGGCAGGCTGGTGGGCAGCCCGGCGGCCGCCGGCGGCGTGTCGCTGACCTTGGGGCCGAGCAGGGCCTCGAGGCCGAGGCCCAGGCCCTTGGGTTTCTTGGTGACCATAACGGCCGATTGTCTCCGAGCCGCGGGGCCACCCGACAGCGCAATCCGCAGGGGCGGACATTCCCTTATGCTCGGCGCTCGATCACGGCACCGCGGAACAGACCGAGAGGCGCAGCATGTCATACACCGTCTTCGTCGATGGCCAGGAAGGCACCACCGGCCTGCGCATCCATGAGTATCTGGCCGGGCGGCGCGACGTCGAAGTGCTGGCCATCGCTCCTGAGCGCCGCAAGGACGCGGCAGAACGGGCGCGGCTGCTCAACGCCGCCGACGTGGCCTTCCTGTGCCTGCCCGACGCCGCGGCTCGCGAGGCCGCGACGCTGGTCACGAATCCTCGCACCTGTCTCATCGACGCCAGCACCGCCCACCGCACGGCGCCGGGCTGGGCTTTCGGCCTGCCCGAGCTGGCGCCCGGCCAGCGTGATGCGATCCGCGCCAGCAAACGCATCGCCAATCCGGGCTGCCACGCCAGCGCCTTCATCCTGCTGCTGCGGCCGCTCGTCGACGCCGGCCTGGTGCCGGCGGCGCAGGCGGTCAGCGCCACGTCGATCAGCGGCTATTCCGGCGGCGGCAAGAAGATGATCGAGCAGTATGAGACGGGTGGTGTGCCTGCGCTCACTTCGCCGCGCCCCTATGCGTTGACTCTCGCGCACAAGCACTTGCCGGAGATGATGGAACACACCGGTCTGAGCACGCGGCCGATCTTCATGCCCGTGGTGGCCAACTTCTACAAGGGGCTGGCGGTATCGGTGCCCTTGCATCTGGAAGCGCTGGGCACCACGCCCGAGGCCGTACACGCCGCGCTGGCGGCGCGTTATGCCGGCGAACGCTTCATCCGCGTCTTGCCGTTGCGCGACCCCGGCACGCTGGAAGGCGGATTCTTCGACGTGCAGGCGTGCAACGACAGCAACCGCGTCGACCTCTTCGTCTTTGCCAACGACACGCAGGCCGTGCTGATGTCGCGGCTGGACAACCTGGGCAAGGGCGCCAGCGGCGCCGCGGTGCAGGCGATGAACGTGCACCTGGGCGTCGACGAAGGGCTGGGGCTGTAGACGCAGAGCCCGTCAGGGCGCCTGCCGGTAGTGGTAGGCGTGGCCGTCGACGAAGCCCAGCCGCTGGTAGATGCGCCGTGCCACGGCGTTGGACGCATCGACCTGCAGATACCCTGCTGTCGCACCTTTCGAGGCTGCTAACGAGAGCAAGCGCTTACATATTGCAGTCGCCAGGCCTTGCCCGCGGGCGCGCGGGTGGGTATGGACGTCGTACAGGCCCACGAAGGTGGCCTCGCACGCGGTCTGGCCACAGGCCAGCACGGCGCCATCGTCGGCACGCCGGATGGCGTAGCCGCGGTACGGCACCGGCGACGCGGCCAGCCGTTGTGCCTGAGCCTGCCTGTGTTCGGGCGGCGAGCCGCGCAGGTCGCCGACGGCCTGGGCGAAGGCTGCCGCACTGAGCGGGTCCCAGACGGTGCCGGGCGGCAGCGCTGCCGGCTCGCTTGGCGGCAGTCGGGTGCAGACCATGACGTGCGTGTCGGCTTGGCCTTGCCGGGCGAATAGCGCACCAGCCAGCCTGCGAGCCAGCGCTGCTGCGGCGGCGCGCTGGTGTTCAGCCCGGCGTCTTTGACGCGCGACAGCAGCACCTCATGCAAGGCGCTGCGCCATTTCACGCGCGAACTCGACGAAGGCCTGCGCGCCCTTGGATGCAGGGTCGAAGGTGACGCCGGGCTGGCCGTAGCTGGGGGCTTCGGCCAGCCGCACGTTGCGCGGAATCACGGTGTTGAAGACCTTGTCGCCGAAGTGCGCCTTGAGCTGCTCGCTGACCTGCTGCTGCAGGGTGATGCGCGGGTCGAACATCACACGCAGCAGGCCGATGATCTTCAGCTCGGGGTTCAGGTTCGCGTGCACCTGCTTGATCGTGTTGACAAGGTCCGACAGCCCTTCGAGCGCGAAGTACTCGCACTGCATCGGCACGATGACGCCGTGCGCCGCGCACAGGCCGTTGAGCGTGAGCATGCTCAGGCTGGGCGGGCAGTCGATGAGAACGAAGTCGTAGTCGTCGCGCACGGCGGCCAGCGCGGCCCGCAGACGCTTCTCGCGCCGCTCCAGCTCGACCAGTTCGACTTCGGCGCCCGCCAGCTCGCGGTTGGCGCCGATCACTTCGTAGCCGCCCTTGGGGCTGCGCTGCCTTGCCTCGGCCACCGACGCAGATTCCAGCAGCACGTCGTAGACGCTCAGTTCGAGCGCGCGCTTGTCGATGCCCGAGCCCATGGTGGCGTTGCCTTGCGGGTCGAGGTCGACCAGCAGCACGCGGCGACCCACCTGCGCCAGCCCGGCTGCCAGGTTGACGGTCGTCGTCGTCTTGCCGACGCCGCCCTTCTGGTTGGCGACGCAGAAGATCCTCGCCGCGCTCATTGCGTGCCCAAGCGGATGCCGAAGCCGACCAGGAAGACGCCCGCCAGCTTCTCGAGCCCGCGTGCCAGCGTGCGGTTGGCCTTGACCTTGGCGCTCACGACATCGGCAAAGGCGCACAGCAGCAAGCAGTACACGGCGGTGATGACGGCAATCGTGGTGGCCATGGCGGCAAAGGTGACGGCACCGCGGTGCGCGGCCGGGTCGATGAAGAGCGGAAAAAAGGCCATGTAGAAGACGATCGCCTTCGGGTTGAGCAGCGTGATCAGGAAGGCCTGGCGTGCATAGTGACGCGGCTCGATGCGGATCGGGCTGGCAGCACCGCCCGGCCGGGCGAAGACCAGTTTGAGGCCGATCCAGACCAGGTAGGCCGCGCCCAGGTACTGCACGGCCTGGAAAAGCAAGGGCTGCGCGGCCAGCAGTGCAGCGACGCCGGCCACCGCCAGCCACAACAGCACCTGGTCACCGACGATGACGCCGAGTGTGGCTGCAGCGCCGGCGCGGAAGCCGCCCTTGGCGGTGGAGTTGAGCAAGGCGAAGGTACCGGGGCCCGGCAACGCCAGGAACAACAGGATGGCAGCGCAGAAAGCGCCGTAGTCGGCGATGCCGAGCATGGGTGGGCTCCGGGGCCGGCTTCAGCGCGGGACTTCGGCCGGGGTCGAGTGGGTGTGCGTCTGCCAGCGTGCGAGGTCGTAGCCTTGCTGGGCCAGCCGGGAGCGTATCGCAGATTCGTCGACCGGAGCCAGGCCCGGCGTGCGCGAAAGCACCCAGAGGTACTCGCGCCGGGGTTCGGGGGGCGCCCCCGGAGGCGGGGGGGGGGGGGGGGGGGGGGGGGCCCCGGGGGGCCCCCCCCGGCGGCC
>CAYJOA010000054.1:0-8861 GCA_964371495.1 uncultured Rubrivivax sp. | reverse complement strand
GCACGCCCGCGGGGTTCCCCCCACCCCGCAATCGGGCCCGTCGTCGGCGAGCTGGATGACCCAGTAGTCGCCCCAGATCGGCAGCCAGCGCAGCAGGCGCGGCAGGAAACTCACCTCCAGTTGTGCCGGCCGCAGCTCGTCGCCGGCAAGCAGTGCCCCGGCCGGACGGGCCAGACCGGTGACGCTGTCGACACGGCCTTCGGCGTTGTGGCAGCGGTTGACGACCTCCACGCCCTCCGGCACACGGCGATAGCTGGCGACGGTGTCCGAGACGCATTGCTTCTGGAAGCGGTTGGGGAACCACGCGACCTGGTACCAGGTGCCCATGTATCCGGGCACGTCGAGGCTCGGCAGCGCGCGCAGCGTTGCGGGCTGGCCTGCAGCCGGCGCCACGGTGGCAGCGAACAAGACGGACAAGAGCAGCGACGACAGCTTCATGGGGTTTTCCTCTCATGCAGCCAGACCAGGCAGCGTTCGGCTTGCAGACCAGGCACGCGGAGACGTTCCACGTGGAACACGTCGATGTCGGCCGGCAGCTCAGCCATCTCCAAGTCCGGTGTGCGACCTTTCATGGCGAGCCATACGCCGCCCGGCGCCAGGAGCCGGCGGGTGAGCGCGGTAAATCCGGCCAGGGAAGCAAAGGCGCGCGAGATGACGACGTCGAAAGGCGGCGCCTTCAGGTCCTCGACGCGTTCGTGCACGGCATGCAGGTTCGGCAGCGTCAGCGTGCCGGCCACCTGGCGCACGAAGGCCGTCTTCTTGGCGACGGCGTCGATGCAGCTCACGTCCCAGCCCGGCAGCATGATTGCGATCACGACCCCCGGCAGTCCGCCGCCGCTGCCGACGTCGAGCAAGCGGCCGCCTTCGGCATGGCGCTGCAGCGGCGGGATCACGGCCAGGCAGTCGGCCAGATGCTGTGTGACCATCGATGCGCGGTCACGCACGGCGGTGAGGTTGTAGGTGGCGTTCCAGCGCTGCAACAGGTCGATGTAGCGCAGCAACGCCGACGCCTGCGCCTCGGTCGGCGCCAAGCCCAGTTCGGCAAAGATCGGTTGCAGCTCGCTCGCCACGCGATCGGCCATTCAGGCCGCCCGGCCTTGCACGAGTCCTGCGTCAAGGCGGCGTTTCTTCAGGTGCACGAGCAGCAGCGAGATCGCCGCCGGCGTGATGCCAGAGACGCGCGAGGCCTGCCCCAGCGTCGCCGGCCGGTGGCGCGCCAGCGTCTGCCGCACTTCGAAGGACAGCGCCGTCACGGCACCGTAGTCCAGGTCGGCCGGCAGCACCAGGCTCTCCAGTGCCGACGCACGGTCGACCTCGTCGTTCTGCTTGTCGATGTAGCCAGCGTACTTGATGGCGATCTCGGCCTGCTCGATGACCGCGTCGGCCTCGCGCTCGCCGTATTCCCTGCGCAGCGTTTCACGTGAAACAGCCTCGGGGTGCGACGCGATGCGCGCCAATTCGGCCACAGCATCGAAACCGACGCCCGGGCGCCTGAGCAGGTCGGCCAGGCTGTATTCATGCTCCAGCGCCTTTCCCAGCAAGCGTTCGGCATCCGCCGCCGGCACCGTGGCCGGGCGCACCCAGGTCGAGCGCAGGCGCTGCAGTTCGCGCACCAGCCGCTCGCGTTTGCGTTCGAACGCCGCCCAGCGCACGTCGTCGACCAGGCCCAGTTGGCGGCCGGCCTCGGTCAGGCGCAGGTCGGCGTTGTCTTCGCGCAGCTGCAGGCGGTACTCGGCACGGCTCGTGAACATGCGGTAGGGCTCGGTCACGCCTTTGGTGACGAGGTCGTCGACCAGCACACCCAGGTAAGCCTGGTCGCGGCGCGGCAGCCACGGCTCCCTGCCCTGCACCTGTAGCGCCGCATTCGTGCCCGCGTACAGGCCCTGGGCCGCAGCTTCTTCGTAGCCCGTCGTGCCATTGATCTGGCCCGCGAAGAACAGCCCGCGGATCGCGCGTGTCTCGAAGCTCTGCCGCAGTTCACGCGGATCGAGGTAGTCGTACTCGATGGCGTAGCCCGGCCGCAGGATGTGCGCGTGCTCCAGCCCGCGCATCGACTGCACGGCGGCAATCTGGATGTCGAAGGGCAGCGAAGTCGAGATGCCGTTCGGATAGAACTCGTGTGTCGTCAGTCCTTCGGGCTCGAGGAAGATCTGGTGGCTGGACTTGTCGGCAAAGCGGTTGACCTTGTCCTCGATGCTCGGGCAATAGCGCGGGCCCACGCCACCGATGACCCCGGTGAACATCGGGCTGCGGTCGAAGCCGCTGCGGACGATCTCGTGGGTGCGCTCGTTGGTGTGCGTGATCCAGCACGGCACCTGCCGCGGGTGTTGGTCGGCCCGGCCCAGGAAGCTGAACACCGGCACCGGGTCCAGGTCACCCGGCTGCTCTTGGAGCCGATCGAAGTCGATCGAGCGCCCGTCGATGCGCGGCGGCGTGCCGGTCTTGAGCCGCCCCTGCGCCAGCTTCAGCTCCTTCAGCCGCGCCGACAGGCCCAGCGCCGGAGGGGCGCCGGCGCGGCCCGCCGGGTAGTTCTGCAGGCCGACGTGAATGCGGCCGTCCAGGAAGGTGCCCGCCGTCAGGACCAGCGCGTGGCCGCGGAAGCGTACGCCGGCCTGGGTGACGGCGCCGACGACACGTTCCCCTTCGAGCATCAGGTCGTCCACCGCCTGCTGGAACAGCCACAGCCGCGGCTGGTTCTCGAGCCGGCGGCGGATCGCTGCGCGGTACAGCACGCGGTCGGCCTGTGCCCGCGTCGCACGCACGGCGGGGCCCTTGCTGCCATTGAGGATGCGGAACTGGATCCCGGCCTCGTCGGTGGCCTCGGCCATGGCGCCACCCAGCGCGTCGATCTCCTTGACCAGGTGTCCCTTGCCGATGCCGCCGATCGACGGGTTGCAGCTCATCTGCCCCAGCGTTTCGATGCTGTGCGTCAGCAGCAGGGTGTCGCAGCCCAGCCGTGCCGCAGCCAGCGCCGCTTCGGTGCCGGCATGGCCACCACCGACCACGATGACGTCGAAGACTTGCGGGTGCAACATGCAGCGATTCTACGAAGGCGCCCCCGCCGGCAGGGGCCGCGCCCGCCTTTCCCACCAGCGGTCGAAGAAATAGTGGGCCACCGTGTTGACGACCGGCTCCACCAAGGTGATTGCTCCCGCGATGGATACGCTACCCGTCAGCGCATAACTCACGCCGAAAGCAATGCCCAGGTGCATCACGCCGAATGCCGCTGACTTGGTCATGGTCGTCTCCAATGCGAATGCTTGTCATTATCGCAAATTAGCCCGCCTGCTGTGATGAGGACTATCGATGGCACGGATAGCATCACCGTGCATGGACTGCCGCCCCGACTGCGGCGCGTGCTGCACGGCACCGTCGATCACGACACCGATACCCGGCATGCCGCGGGGCAAACCCGCCGGCGTGCGCTGCGTGCAACTCGACGCGCAGCAACGCTGCCGCCTCTTCGACCGACCCGATCGCCCCGCGGTGTGCCGCTCGCTCAGGCCCGCTTCCGAGATGTGCGGCAACTCGCGGGAGCATGCGCTCACTTGGCTGAATCAGCTCGAATGCCGTACCACCCCTGCCGCAGCCCCATGGACGCCGCCAGCACACACCGCCTGAAAGAGCTCTACCCGCCGCTGGCCAGCCTCGGCGCCGCCGATCTCTCCGCCGTGCTGGCCGCCGAGGCGCAGCACGTCAACGTGCCGGCGGCGACCGTCCTGTTCCAGGAGGGCGCCCCCTGCCGTGGCTTCCCGCTCGTGATGTCGGGCGCCGTGCGCGTGGCCCGCGGCTCGCCGACGGGCCGCACGCTCGAGCTGTACCGCGTGACGCCGGGCGAGCTGTGCGTGGTCTCCACCTCGTGCCTGTTCGGCCAGGGGCCGCTGGCCGCCCACGGCCAGGCCATCGAGCCGACCGAACTGGTGCTGCTTTCGCCCGCCGGCTTCGACCGCTGGGTGAAGCACGAGCCCTTCCGACGTTATGTCTTCGGCGTCTTCGCCGACCGCCTGGCCGACCTCATGGCCCTGGCCGAGGCGGTGGCCTTCCAGCGCCTGGACCAGCGCCTGGCGCACACGCTGCTGGGCCACGGCGCCAGCGTGCAGACCACGCACCAGGCGCTGGCCGACGAACTGGGCACGGTGCGCGAAATCGTCACCCGGCTGCTCAAGCGCTTCGAGCGCGCCGGCTGGGTGCGGCTGGCGCGCGAGCGCATCGACGTGCTCGACAGCCCCGCACTGCGTGCGCTGGCCGGCGGCGCCGCCTGGCCGCCAGGCGCCTGACGCGCTGTGTGACTCAGGTCACCGACCGGCGACCACCCTGCCCGCACACTGCGTTCAGCGGCTCGCTTGCCGTCCACCCGTTAGGAGACCCCCATGAAAGTCAATGTCGGCGGCATCGACCGCATGCTGCGCATCGTCCTCGGCCTGGTGCTGATCGCGCTCACGCTCACCGGCACCATCGGCGTCTGGGGCTGGATCGGCGTCGTGCCGCTGGCCACCGCCGCCTTCGGCTTTTGCCCGCTGTATACCCTGCTCGGCTTCAGCAGCTGCCCGATGAAGAAGGTCTAGGCCCTTGTCGGACTCCTGGCGTCCCCACCGCGCTGCAAACGCCCCTACTGCAGCGGCGCTGCTCCCGGCACGCTGCGCAGGTCCTGCGCCACGCGCCCGTCGTGCAGCGCGATCACACGCGCGGCCGAGGCGATGGTCTCCGGCCGGTGCGCCACGATCACCCTGGTGAGCGCCAGCTGGCGCACGGCATGGTTGACGACACGCTCGCGCTCGACGTCCAGCGAGCTCGTCGCCTCGTCCAGCAGCAGGATCTGCGGCCGCTTGTACAGTGCCCGGGCGAGCAGGATGCGCTGCTTCTGCCCGCCCGACAACGCCGCGCCCATGTCGCCGATGAGCGTGTTGTAGCCCATCGGCATGGCCTCGATGTCGTCGTGCACGGCGGCCACGCGGGCGCACTGTTGCAGCCATTCGATGTCGGGGTCGGCGCAGAAGAAGCCGATGTTGTCGGCGATGGAGCCTGAAAACAGCGGCTCGTCCTGCATCACCACGCCGACGCGGTCGCGCCAGGCGCGCTGGCCCACGCGCGCCAGCGGCACGCCGCCCACCAGCACCTCGCCCGCAGTCGGCACATGCAGGCCGAGCATCAGCTTGAGCAGCGTCGTCTTGCCGCAGCCCGAAGGCCCGACGATGGCCACCGACTCGCCGGCTTCGATCTTCAGGCTCACGCCGCGCAGCACGTCGGGCTCGCCGTCGGCGTAGCGAAAACTCACGCCGCGAAGTTCGATGCTCGCCTCCGTCTCGTCGATGCGCTGCGGCGCCACCGGCGCGTCGGCCTCGGGCGCGGTCAGCACGATGTCGGCCAGCCGTTCGCCCTGCAGCCGCAGCATGCGCAGCTCCACGGTCTTGTCGATGAGGCCGCTGACACGTGCGGCGAAGGTCTCCTTGTAGGCGAAGAACGCGAACAACATGCCCACCGTGAGGTGGCGGTCCATCACCAGCAGCGCGCCGATCCACACCACCGCCACCCGCTCCAGCCCGAAAAGCAGCCGGTGCAGCACAGCGAACAGCAACTCCAGCTTGCGGATTGCGATGCCGGCGTTCATGGTGTCGACGACCAGGCTCGAAAAACGCGACTGGCGGTCGGCCTGCGCATTGAACAGCTTGATGGCCTGCATGCCGCGCAGCGATTCCAGGAAGTGGCTGGACTGGTTGGCCTCGAACACCAGCGCCTCCTCGGAGGCCTCGCGCAGCGGCCGGAAGAAGGCCCAGCGCAGCAGCGCGTAGAAAGCCACCGCGGCCAGCGCCACCAGCGTGAGCTTGACGCTGTAAAGCAGCATCATGGCCAGCGTCAGCAGCACCAGCAGGCCGTCGAGCACGGCTTCGATGAAGCTGGTGGTCAACGTCTTCTGGATCTGCTGCACCGCGCCGAAGCGCGACCAGATGTCACCGGCGTGCCGCTTCTCGAACCAGGCCACCGGCAGCCGCATCAGGTGCGCGAACACGTTCACCAGCCACTGCAGGTTGAGCGTTGCCGACAGCACCAGCACGGCCCACGACCGCGCCGACGCGGTCGCGGTCTGGATCAGCACCAGCAGCGTGAAGCCCACCCCCAGCGTGACGAGCAAGTCGCGGTCGGCGCCGACGACGACGCCGTCCACCACCCACTGCATGAAGAACGGGCTCAACAGCACGAAGACTTCGAGCGCCAGCGCCAGCAACAGGATCTGCGCCAGCGACCGCTTGAGGCCGCTCACCGGGCCCAGCAGCTGCCGCAGCGTCACGCGTTGGCGCACGGTGGCCGGCACGAAGCCCGGCGCCGGCTGCAGCTCCAGCGCCACGCCGGTGAAGTGGCGCGACAGCTCGTCCATCTTCAGCCGCCGCAGGCCACGCGCCGGGTCGTGGATCACGGCCTCGCCGCGCTTCAGCGACACCAGCACGACGAAGTGGTTCAGGTCCCAGTGCAGCACGCAGGGCAGTTGCAGCTGGTCGAGCTCGTCGAGTTCGGCGCGCAGGGCGCGTGAATTCAGCTGCAGCGCGTCGGCCATGCGCACCAGGTCGGCCAGCGTCACGCCCTTGAGCGACAGCGAAAAGCGCTGGCGCAGCGTCGGCAGGTCGGTGGCCAGGCCGTGCGCGCCGGCAACCATGGCCAGGCAGGCCAGGCCGCATTCGGCGGCTTCGGTTTGCAGGATCAGCGGCACGCGGTGCAAACCGGCGCCCAGACGCAAACGCCCGCTGAGCGACATCAGAGGCGGCTCCCCAGGCCCAGCAGCGGCTCGAACAGCCATTCGACGAGGCGGCGGCGCTCCAGCAGCACGTCGGCCTGCAGCCGCATGCCGGCCGCCAGCGGCATTGCCTCGGGCGCCGGCGCCTCGTCCAGCGCCACCGTGATGCGGAACATCGGCTCGCCGCCGGTGGCCAGCGCCGGCAGCGACAGCGCGGCCAGTTCGTTGGCCGCCAGCGGCGTGCGCGAGACCTGCACCACATGGCCCGGCTGGTGGCCGAATTTCTGGTACGGAAAGGCCTCGAAGCGCAGCCGCACCGGCTGCAAGGGCCGCACGAAACCGACAGCGCTGGACGGTGCGAACAGGTGCGCCTGCAGCGCCGCGCCTTCAGGAACCAGGCTGGCCAGCGCCGAGGCCGGCGTCACGCTCTGGCCAGGCTCGGCCAGCACGGCGCTCACGGTGCCCGACTGCGGCGCGCGCACGACCAGCCTGCGGTCGGCGTCCTGCTCGGCCGCTTCCTGCGACAGCAGGGCCAGGTCGCGTTCGATGCCGCCGACGGTGTTGCCTGCGGTCAGCGGCAGCGTGCGCAGTTCGCCTTCGAGTTCGGCCTGTTCACGACCCAGCGCCGCACGCTGCCGAGCCAGCGCCTGCGCGGCCGCCCGCAGGCCCAGCACCTCTTCGTTCTTGGCCTGCACCTGCGCGGCCGAAATGAACTGCTGTGCCTGCAGCGACTCCAGCCGCGTCAGCGACTGTTCGGCCAGCGCCAGGCGCTGGCGCTGCAGGCCGGCTTCGCTGTCGACCTGTGCCAGTTCGAGTTCGAGCGCCTGCACGCGCCGTTGCAGCGCCGAAGCACGCGCGCGCACCAGGCCCTGCTCCTGGCGCGCCGCGCCTTCCAGGCTGCGACGGCGCTCGTCCAGGCTGCGCTGCACCTGGGCCTGGGCCGCGGGCTCCAACAGCGCTCGCTCGACGCCGATGACGAACAGCACGTCGCCGGCGCGCACCGACTGCCCTTCGACGACGCGCCGCTCGAGCACGGTGCCGGCGGTCGCCGGAACCAGGCGGATGAGGCCGCGGTCGGGCACCAGCACGCCCAGCGCGGTGGCCTTGCGCGTGTACTGCGCCAGGCCCAGGAAGGCGACGAGCGCCAAAACGACGACGACCACGCCGGCGGTCAGCACGCTCAGCGACAGCGGCCGCACCAGTTGCACGCGGCCGAGCCATTGCTGGCGCTGCGCTTCCAGCGCCTCGGGCCGGAACAGCGAGCGGGTGTCAGGCACGGCAAAGCGGGCTGGACGGGCCAGCCCGCAATAAAGACGAAACCGGAAAGATCTTCCCGTGCGCCGGAGGGTCCCGGCGCGTCAGGTCAAAGCCAGCCGCCGCGCGGCAGCTGCTGTGAATCTTCGGTCGAGAGCCAGCCGCCACGCGGCAGGCCACCGGCGACGCGCTGCAGGTCCTTCGGGTCGAGCGGCACGGGTGCCGAACGTTGTGCCGGGGCGGCGGGCTGGACCGGTTGCTGGCTTTGCGAGTGCTGCATGAATGAACTCCTGAGGGGAAGGTCGTGCAATTTCGCACGCTTGCCCAGCATTGGAGCAGTCGCAAAGACGAGGGGTAACTGTCAGACCTTACAGGGTGCGCCGCGCAGTGGCGCAAAGCCGACACGCGCCCGGCGGACGGCCGCACTAGTCGATCAGCCCCAGGCGCAGCGCCTTCAGCACTGCCTGGTGCTTGTTGACGCAGCCCAGCTTGTGCATCGCATTGGTCACGTGCAGCACGGCCGTGCGTTCGGTGATGCCCAGCACGACGCCCACCTCCCAGGCGGTCTTGCCGTCCATGGTCCAGCGCAGCGCCTCCAGTTCACGCGGCGTCAGTGCCGGGCGTTCGGGCTGCAGTGCCACCGGCACCAGCAGTCGCATCGCGGCGTCCTGCGCGTGCACCGCAAACAGCTGCAGGTCGGCGACCAGGCGCTGCAGTTCACCGGGATCGCCGGGCAGGGCCTGGTCGCGGTCGACGCCAAATAGGAAGTGCTTGCCGTCGGGCAGGTGCAGCGCCATCGCGATGCCCGTGCGGTAGCCGAAGCTGGCCTGCTGTTCCCAGAGGTCGGCCGCGCCGTGCTCGACGTAGGTCTCCTGGTTCC
>CAYJOA010000053.1:0-25515 GCA_964371495.1 uncultured Rubrivivax sp. | reverse complement strand
TGGTCGGGGTGAAAGGATTCGAACCTTCGACCCTCTGGTCCCAAACCAGATGCGCTACCAGGCTGCGCTACACCCCGAAGCGGGCATTGTAGGCGCAGCGGTCCGGATCAGGCCGCGCCGGGAGCAGGCAGTTGCTGCAGTTGCCGCGCCACCGCCATGCACTGCCGGATGTGCTGTTCGCAGACGAATTTCAGCGCCGTGAAGGTGAGCGCGGCCGACACCGCTTGGCCGGCCAGCGGCACGTACTTGGCGGCCTGCTGCGTCGTCAGCCGCACGCCCACCAGCCGGATCAGGCGCAGCACCAGGTCCCGTGTCACCACGCGCCCCACCAGCAAGCCGCCGCCGGCGCTGATGGCCTTGTAGACGACGACACGGCGGTCGGGCGCCAGGCGCTCGATCTGCTCGGGCGTGAGGCCGAATTCGGCGTTGATCTGCGGCAGCAGCCGCACCAGCACGCCGACGTCGGTGAGCCAGTCCAGGCCCGGGATCGGCACCATCGCCACGCCGGCAGCGAACAGCGCGCGCTGCGTGACCTTCTTGCGGCAGCGCTTGGCCACCGCCTGCAGATCGTTCCCTGGGTCGTCGGCCGCTCCGGGAACGACCTCCCATTCGGTGGGGATCGCCTTGGCCATCACAGCAGCGCCCGCTCGGCGACGACGATGCCGTCGTCGTCGGCATACAGCCAGTCGCCCGGCCGCAGCCACAGGCCCTGGACCTGCACCGCCACGTCGCGCTGGCCCTCGTTGCGCTTGACGGGTGGCAGCGGCATGGCGGCCAGGGCGCGGATGCCGATCTCGCATGCCGCCAGTTCGGCGACGTCGCGCACGCAGCCGTCGATGACGACGCCGGCCCAGCCGTTGCGCGCCGCGGCGGCGGCCAGGTTGCCGCCGAGCAGCGCCCGCCGCAGCGAGCCGCCGCCGTCGACGACGAGCACGCGGCCCTCGCCCGGCGAGTCCACCGCCGCCTTGACCAGCGAGTTGTCCTCGAAACACTTCACCGTGCTCACCGGCCCGCAGAAGCGGCGCCGCGCACCGTAGCTCTTGAACAGCGGCGGCAGCACGCGCAGCGTCTGGCCGTCGCGGTGGGCGTCGCAGAGGTCGCAGGTGGCGAAGTCGGGCGGGGCGGTGGGCGCAGTCATGGCGCGGTTTCCTTCGGGTCCTTGACACGCGGCAGCATCACCTGGTGCTGGCGCAAGGTCTTGAGAATGATCGAGGTCGAAGTTTCCGCCAAAAGGCACATCTGCGAGACCACGGCGTCGAGATGGGCCACGTCGACGACGGCGATCTCGAGCGTCCAGCTGTCCTCGCCGGTGATGTTCCAGGCATTCACGATCTCCGGCGTCTGCCCGATCAGCTTGACCATGCGCGCATAGTCGGCGCGGCCGACGCGCACCAGGGCGCGGATGCCGTAGCCCAGTGCCGCCAGGTTGACGGTGGCGCGGTAGCCGGTGATGACGCCGGCGGCCTCGAGCTTGCGCACCCGCTCGGCCACTGCCGGCTGGCTCAGGTGCACGCGGCGGCCGAGCTCGGCCAGGCTCAGCCGGGCGTCGGCCTGCAGTTCGGCCAGGATGCGGGTGTCGAAGGCGTCGATCGCCGAGCCGTTCTGCATTTGAAGGACTCTGCGCCAGAATTCCAATGAAAGCAAATTGAAGCGCTCAATTGTCCTTCGATCGCCTATGGAGACAGGTCGATCGGCTTTGTACGATGGCAAACATGTCGACCACCCTCGCCCTCCGTTCGCCGGCGCCGCTGCGGCTGCCGCCGCTGATCATCGGCTGCCTGGCCGCGACCTGGCTGATCTGGGGCTCCACCTACCTGGCCATCAAGTGGGCGCTGGTCAGCCTGCCGCCGTTTTTCCAGATGGGCAGCCGCTTCGTCGCTGCCGGGCTGCTGCTGGGAGCCTTTGCGCGCTGGCGCGGCGCGCGCTGGCCGAACCGCGACGAATGGTTCAGCGCCGCCGTGCTGGGCGCGCTCATGCTGGGCGGCGGTTACGGCGCCACGGCAGTGGCGCAGACCAGCGTCAGCTCGGGGCTGGTGGTGGCTTTCATCGCGGTCGTGCCGGCGCTGGTGGCGCTGGCACAGTGGCCCTACGGCGTGCGGCCTTCTTTGCTGGAAACCGCCGGCATCACGCTGGGCCTGGTCGGCGTGCTGCTGTTGACGCGCGGACAGGGTTTCGCGGCCTCGCCAGCGGGGCTGCTGGCCATCGGCCTGGCCTGCGTGACGTGGTCGCTGGGCACGGTGTGGGCGCTGCACGGCCTGCCCGGTGGCCACCGGCTGACGCTGGCCCCTGGCGCCGCGGGTGTGGCGAGCCAGATGCTGGCCGGCGGCGCGATGCTGCTGGCAACGTCGTGGCTGTTCGGCGAACAGCCCGTGCTGCCCCCCGACGGCCGCGCGCTGGTCTCTTGGCTCTACCTCGTCGGCGCCGGCTCGCTGGTCGGCTTCTCGGCCTACATGCTGCTGCTGCAGCGCACCAGCGCTGCGCTGGCGTCGAGCTACACCTTCGTCAACCCGATCATCGGCCTGGTGCTCGGCGCCACGCTCGGCGGTGAACTCATCAGCACGCTGGAATGGGCAGCCGCTGCCGTCGTCTCGACCGGCGTCGTGCTGCTGCTGCTGGGCCGGCGCGAGCCGGTGTCTCAAGACCGCTGAGCGGCAGCGCGGATGGCGCTGAGCGTGGTGCGCGTGGTGCTGACGTCGGTGACCAGCTTCAGGTGCAGCAGGCTCGGCACGCCGGCCTCGACGGCCCGCTGCAGCGCCGGTTCGAAGTCCGCCGTGCGGTCGACGAATTCGCCGCGCCAGCCGAAGGCGCGCGCGTAGGCGGCGAAGTCGGGGTTGAAGAGCTCGCTGCCGCTGACACGGCCGGGGTACTCGCGTTCCTGGTGCATGCGGATGGTGCCGTAGCTGCCGTTGTCGACGACGATGCTGATGAGCTTCCTGGCGCCGTAGCCGGTGGCGGTGGCGAGTTCCTGGCCGGTCATCAGGAAGTCGCCGTCGCCGGCCAGGTTCACCACCATGCGTTCGGGGTGCAGCAGCGCCGCGGCCACCGCCGCCGGCAGGCCATAACCCATCGCACCCGACGTGGGTGCCAGCTGCGTGCGGCCGTGGTGCTGCAGCCCGGGGTGGCGGCAGTAGCGGTGCAGCCAGCCGCTGTAGTTGCCGGCGCCGTTGGTGTAGACGGTGTCCTCGGGCAGCAGGCGCTGCAGCGTCTTCACCACCACCGCCAGGTCCAGCGGCATCACGGCCGGCGCCACCAGGTTGGCCTCGTAGTCGGCGTGCGCTGCCGCGGCGTGCGCCGCCCACGGCACCTCGGCGGGCGCCGCCAGCGTCTCCAGCGCCTTGGCGGCACAGGCCATCGACGCCTGCAGCAGGAGGTCGGCAGCGTAGACGCGGCCCAGTTCCTCGGCGCCGGCGTGGATGTGCACGAGCTTCTGCGCCGGCCGCGGCGCCTGCAGCAGCGTGTAGCCGCCGGTCGTCATCTCGCCCAGGCGCACGCCCAACGCGATGACGAGGTCGGCGTCGCGGATGCGCGCCGCCAGCTTGGGGTTGATGCCGATGCCGACGTCGCCGGCGTACAGCGCGTGCCGGTTGTCGAAGGTGTCCTGGAAACGCCAGCCGCAGGCCACCGGCAGCTGCCAGTTCTCGGCGAAACGCTGCAGCGCGGACGCGGCCTCGGCGTCCCAGCCCGAGCCGCCGGCGATGACGATCGGCCGCTTGGCCGCCAGCAGCAGCGCGCGCAGGTCGCGCAGGCCCCCCGGCGCCGGCCAGGCACGCACGGGTTCGACACGCGGCAGCACGGGTGCGGCGGTGGGCTGGGTGAGCATGTCTTCGGGCAGCACCAGCACCACCGGGCCGGGGCGGCCCTGCATCGCGGTGTGGAAGGCGCGAGCGATGTATTCGGGCAGGCGGTCGGCGTGCTGCACCTCGCCGACCCACTTCGCCAGGCCCAGCGTGCCGGGGCCGAACATCTGCCGGTAGTCGAGCTCCTGGAAGGCCTCGCGGTCGCGCTGGTCGCTGGCCACCTGGCCGACGAACAGGACCATCGGCGTGGAGTCCTGGAAGGCCGTGTGCACGCCGATGCTGGCGTTGGTGGCACCGGGACCACGCGTCACGAAACAGACGCCTGGGCGCCCGCTCAGCTTGCCCTGGGCGTCGGCCATGAAGGCGGCGCCGCCCTCCTGCCGGCAGGCCACGAAACGGATGTGTTGGCGGTGTTCGTGGAAGCCGTCGAGCACGGCGAGGTAACTTTCGCCCGGCACGCCGAAACAGGTGTGCACGCCCTGCGCGACGAGGGCTTGCACCAGCGCGTGGCCGGCGGGGCGGGAGGGGGTCTTGGCGGGTGCGGACATGCATCACACTGTAAAGGCTGTGCACGGGACCGCGAAAGCGCTTTGCGTGCCCGGCGGCGGCTCAGCCCTCGCTGCAGGCGCCCGACGTTCCCGCCTGCTGAACCCCGGGCGAAGGGTTGCGCGCTTGCAGGTCACGGCCCAATCGCCACAGCGCGCAAGTGCTCCAGGGCAGGCCGATGAAACGGTCTTCGCCACGGTTGTTGGCCGACTGCATGAGCAGCCACCCCGCGTAGGGACCCGACGTACCGACATACCAGCGTGCGCCGCGGCCGCCGCCGTCTTCGGTGGCCACGCGGGCAAACGGCACCAGCCCCGCGATCGGCGCCGGCGGGCTGTCCACCGCACGCTGCAGGACCTCGGCCGACGGCCGCTCGTGCACCGCGACACGCAGCTCGTCGCGCGCCGGCCGCGTGCCGTCGTCGGGGCCGAACGAAGGCCAGCCGCGGGCGACCCGGAAGCAGTAGCCGCCGTGTTCGTAGCTGTCGATGCGAAAGCCCGGCATGGCAGAGAACCTGGCGCCGAGCTCGACACACGGCGAACCCGACGCCGCGAGTTCGAGCGGCGCCAGGTCGGCAGCCTCGGGCGGCTCGACGATGCGCTGCGCCTGCGTGCCGACCAGGCGCCACCAGCGGCCCTGGATGGCGACCATGCGCCCGCCCTGCACCCACCAGGTGGGCGCCACCGCGGCGCGGCTCGGGCCGGCGGCGGCGCGAACGGCGGCCACGGCTGCGGCATCGGTGATCGAGGTCAGCGTCTGCCGCTGCAGCGCACGCACCAGGCCGTCGCTGCTGCGCTCCCAGTCAACTTCCTGGACGATGACGGCAGGCATCGCGCTCGTTCGCCCCTCCACCGTGTAGTAGAAGTAACGCAGGCCGGCGTCGAAGACGACGCGCGAGTTCAGCGCCTCGGGCGTCGACAGCACCGGCGTGCCGAGCAGGCAGGCGCCGCTGGCCGGGTCGACGCCGGCGCTGAAGACCTCCAGCGCCGTGTCGCTGGCCGCCCGTGTCGGCACGAACAGGGCACGCAGCGGGCGCGGGTCGGCGGCGTCGTTGCGGCGGGACACGAAGAGCCGCCCGCGGCGCTGTGCCGGTGCGGCATCGGTGACCGCGGCCACCGTGCACGGCGCGTCGTCGACGGTGTTGGGCGCGCGCAGAGCCTGCCTGGCCGGCACCTGCCCGGCCTGTTCGCCCGCTGCCGACGGCGGCGACATTTCCACCGGCTCGGCGCGCCAGACGGCCGTCGTCAGCAGTTGGCGCAGGATCCCGTTCACCGGTGGCTCGGCCTGCGCGAAGACGTTGCCGAGGAAGTCCCGCTGGTCGCTGAACAGCGGCCAGTTGCCGACGGCCTGCAGCAGCGACTTGGATACCGACATGCGCAGCGAACCTTCACCCGAACGCGCGTCCTCGACCAGTTCGGCGGCGCGCAGCATGGAGTCCAGCGTGCCCGCGGCATCGCCGACCTTGTCCTGGCTGGGACTCAGCGTGACCCGGTTGGCGCGGTTGCCGGCGTCGAAGAGCAGCTCCGCGCGCCGCAGCGTCGGCCCCTGCACGAAAACGGAGAACAGCGCCGTCGGCAGCAGACCGAGCACGACCGTGAAGGCCAGCAGCGCGCGCGCGCTGCGACGGGCGCGCGTTTCGCGCAGGCGACGCTCGCGCTGGCGCTGCTGTGAAATCGCGAAGAACGCGTCGAGTTCGGGTTCGGCGCGCGCCAGGCGGTGGCCGTCGCGGTCGAGCGCCACGAAACGCTGCCAGGTGGCACGCTGTTCGGTGTCGAGCAGGCGCGCGGCGAAGCCGCTGTCGGCCAGGCGCCGCATCTCGCCGGTCTCGAGCAGGAAGTCCTCGCTGCGCGCACTGTCCGACCAGTCGGCGCACTTGCGCAACACGCCGACGAATTCGTCGAAGTGCACCGAATCCGCGTCGACGAGCTGGCGAAAGCGCGACCAGCCGCGGATGAACGATTCGTGCGAGACCTTGAGCGTGACGCGGGCCGGGTCCTCGTCGTCCCAGAACAGGTAGTCCACCGAACCGAGGAAACCCTCGGAGACGAGGGCACGCAGGTCGCTGCTGGTGCTGCCGGCGCCGAGCAGCCGTGCACCGGCCTCGACGTCGATGCGCTGCTGCGAATACAGGCCGGTGTTGGGGTCCTTGAAGGCCAGGCGCCGGAACAAGGCATCGAGCTGCGTGCGCTCGGCCGGCGTGTGCCAGCGGTAGATCGACTCCGGCCAGTTCTCGACGCAGGCCCGCAGCGTGTTGAGCTTGGCGTCCAGCGGCTGCTCGTCGACACCCTGGGCGCCGGCGTTGACGGCGCGCACGAGGTCGATCTCGGTGACGTGCGACGGCACCGGTACGTCGACTTCCTCGCGCTCCAGCGCCGCCTGCCACAGCCGCGCCAGCAGGTGCTGCAGCAGCGGCAGGTGGTCGGGGTCGTGCGTGAGCGCGCGCACGTCGCGCAGCAGCCGCTGCAGCACCTCGGGTTCGAAACGCACCTGATCGGGCAGCACCGACCCGGGCGGCGCGCTGCGTGCCGCCAGCCGCAGGAAGCGCTGCGCCGGGGCGACGATGGCTTCGCGCAATTCATCGGGGTCCAGGCGGCGGATCAGGTACGACGACTTGTTGATGGCGTCGGGCAGCTCCAGGAAGGTGGCGCAGTCGTTGAGGTGCTCGCTGCGCATCGTCAGCACGACGTGACAGTGCGGATGCGGGTTGAAGAAGTGGTCGAGCACACGTTCGACGAGCAGCGACGCGTCTTCGACACCCTGGTTGGTGGGGTGGAAGATCTCCTCGAACTGGTCCAGCACGAAGAGCACGCGCGCCTCGGCCGGGTCGGGGCCGGGCGGCACGTCGAGCTCGGTACCGTAGGTTTCCAGCAGGCGCGAGAACCCCGCCTCCTGGCGGAAGACCTCGGCGATCTGCTGCTGCCGCTCGGCGTCGGCGGCCTCGCTGCCGCGGCTTTGCAGCAGGCCGGCAAAACGCCGTGCCAGCCGCGTGATCGGTGTGTGGCGCCGCGCTGCCCGGTCGGCCGCGCCGACATTGGTGCCCGGCGTGCAGGTCATCGGCAACCACAGGTCGCCGGCGCCCGGGATGCCGAAGCTGCGCAGCGCCGGCACCACGCCGGCATGAACGAGGCTGCTCTTGCCCGACCCCGAACCGCCGAGCACGGCGACGAACTGCGTCCGGCTCAGTCGCTCGATGACCTCGCGCACCTGTCGTTCGCGGCCGAACAGCAGCGCGGCCTCGAAGTCGAGGAAGGGCCGCAGCCCAGGGTAAGGCTCGCGCGGCAGGCGGTCGCGGGCATCGGCGGCGCTCGCCGTCATGGCGACCCCGCCGGATCGCGCTGCTGGCGGCGCTGCAGCACCTTGCGCAGGAAGTGCCGCAGCTCGTCGCGTTCCTCGTCGACGACGTCGATGGCCTCTTCGTCGCTGGCGTCGAAGCGCAGCACCTGCCAACCCCAGGCCGGGATCGGCTCGCTGGCCGGCTGCGGCGGCATCAGGTAGGCCACGATGCCCGGCGCCGCGTCGCGCCCGGGCGCCATCTTGCCCTCGACCTTGTTGATTTGCGCCACCAGCGCATCGGCCGTCTTCTTGCCCCACAGCAGCACCACGCCGTCGGCGTCGTCGAGGTTCGGGAAGCTGTCGATCTGGTCCACCGGCAGGCCGCGCGGACGCAGGCTGAGCGGAGGGATGCGTTCGGGCGCCAGTTCGCGCGAGATGGCGTCCCACTTGCGGCGGATCTGTTCGCCCAGCGGCTCCCACAGCGTGCGTTCGTTGCGATTGCTTTCGATGTAGATGCGTACCGCTTGCGGCGGCGGCGGCAGCACCGGCTGCGGGCGCGGCTGCAGCAGCGCGACCAGCGCGTCGACGTCCAGCGCGGCGGTGCCGAGCGTCGCCACATAGGCCGCGCCGCTGCCCGGTGTCGGTGCGGCGGCCGTCGGGGCACGCAGGTCCAGCCAGTGCAGGCGGTCGGCGGGCTTGCCTTTGCGCAGCCAGGCGTCGTGCTGCAGTTCCAGGTGGCCGCCGGCAGCCAGCGAGGCCATCATCGGCGGCGTGTCGTCGCAGGCCAGCACCAGGCGGTCGGCAGCGTCGAAGTCGGCGAAGTCGCTGAACACGGCATCGGTGGCGATTTGCCGTGCGGCCACGCCCAGGCTGTTCAGGCGCGCCACCACGGCCGCCGTGGCCGCGGCGGCGCCCGGCGGCACGAAACCGAACAGGACTTCACCCGCGGCGGCCGTTGCCGAGGCCACACACGGCAACTCGGGCGCCGCCTCCGGCGACGCCCTGAACAACAAGGATGTCGAGGCCGCCACCGGTGCCGCTGCGGCCCGCCGCAGCTTGATCGCAAAGTCGCTGCGCAAGCGCTCGAAGGGCGAGCGGAAGGACGTCGCCACCAGCCCGGGTCCCATGTAGATGTCCAGCGGGCGCGTCGTGTCGGCCGGGTCGTAGAACGGCACCCAGAGCTGGTCGTCGTGCGGCAGCAGGCGGCGCCAGGCCGCGCTGCTGCTGACCTGCCGCATCGCCGGTTCCGACAGCGCCACGATGTACAGACGCTCGCGGAAACCTTCGTCGCCGTACAGGGCCTTGAAGTACTCCAGCTCCTTCAGGCACCAGTCGCTCTGCGCGTAGTTCTCGTGCACGACGATGATCATCGCGAACGACGCGGCAACGCGCTTCTTCAGCTCCTCGCTGAGCGCGCCGGCCACCGGGCCGTTTTCACCCGACAGGTGCAGCCGCGGCAGCGGCACGCCGCGCAGCAAGGCGCGCAGGCCTCGTTCGAGTTCGTTGCGAAAGCAGGTGACCCAGCCGTACCACGCTTCGTCGTCGGCGTGCGCGTAGCTGATGAAGGCGGTGTATTCGCAGTCCGTGAGCAGCTTCATGCTGCCTTCCCCCGTGTGCTTCGCAGCCGCCGCGGCGCGACGCCAACGCAGGCAGCGGCCGGGTCAGCGCAGGTCATGCTGCGTAGCCGCAGGAGGCGGGAGGGGATCGACCACACTGCGGCCGATCCTAGGTGCCGGCACTGGCCTTGTAAAGGCTCGTTCCTTGGGGGGCCGGGCCGGCCCGCTCGACGACGCGCAGACCCGGCCGATCGCGCGGCCCCTACACTGCCGACGCCGACCCCGCAACCGCCAAGACCAGCGCCGCCGCCGCCATGCCCCAGACGACCGCCGCAGAGCCCCGCCCGCGCGACGCCGACCGCTCGCAGCGCGACATCCTCGACGCCGCCCTCGGCGAGTTCGCCGCTCACGGCCTGGGCGGCGCGCGCATGGACCGCATCGCCGAACGCGCCGGCGTCAACAAGCGCCTCATCTACTACTACTTCGAGAACAAGGAGAGCCTGTTCCTGGCCGTGCTCGAACGTGCCTACGAAGGCATCCGCGGCGAGGAGCAAGGCCTGAACCTGACGCAGGTCGACCCGATCGAGGCCATCCGGCGCCTGATCTCGTTCACCTGGAACTACTACATCGCCCACCCCGAGTTCCTGACGCTGCTGAACAGCGAGAACCTGCACCGCGCGCGGCACCTGAAGCAGTCGGCCAAGGTGCGCAGCATGCATTCACCGCTGGTGCAGACGATCGCCGACGTGCTGGAGCGCGGCCACAAGGCCGGCCTGTTCCGGGCCGGCGTCGACCCGGTGCAGCTCTACATCTCGATCGCCGGTCTGTCGTACTTCTACCTCGGCAACTGCCACACGCTGTCGACGATCTTCGACCGCGACCTGCTCGGCGCCAAGGCCCAGGTCGAGCGGCTGTCGCACATGAACGACCTCGTGCTGGGCTACCTGGTGCGCGACTGAGCGCGCCTCACTCCATGCCCAGCAGCTTGTAGATGCGCCGCGTGTAGACGCCGAACTGCTCCTGCGTCTTCATGTCCAGCGTGCGCGGGTGCGGCAGGTGGATCTCGAAGTTGTCGGCCATGCGCGCCGGGCCGGCGGTGAAGACGACGACGCGCGAACCCAGGAACACCGCTTCCGAGATGCCGTGCGTGACGAAGACGATGGTCTTGCCCGACTCCTTCCAGATGCGCAGCAACTCCAGGTTCATCTTCTCGCGCGTCAGCGCGTCCAGCGCGCCGAAGGGTTCGTCCATCAGCACCAGCTTGGGGTCGTGGATCAGCGAGCGTGCGATCGCCGCTCGCTGCTGCATGCCGCCGGACAGCTCGTAGGGGTACTTGTCTTCGTAGCCGGTGAGGCCCACCAGCGCAAGCAGCTCGCGTGCACGCGCCTTGGCGGCCGCCATCGGCAGGCCCAGCAGCTCGGCCGGCAGCAGCACGTTGTCCAGGATGCGGCGCCATTTCAGCAGCAGCGGCGCCTGGAACACCATGCCGATGTCGCGCGCCGGGTCGAAGGGGTGGCTGGCGGAGCCGATGCGCACGGTGCCCTGATCGTGGCCGTGCAGCCCGGCCAGGATCTTCAGCAGCGTCGACTTGCCGCAGCCCGAGGGCCCGACGAGGGCCACCAGTTCGCCGGGCTGGACGTCGAAGGTCGCGTCCGAGATCGCCAGGTGCTCCTTGCGGCCGCTGCGGTAGATCTTGCTGACCCCCGCCAGGTGGATGAAGGGTTCGGCAGCCGCGCCGGCAGGGGCTGCCGGCGCGGGGCGCACTTCGGTGGCCGGGGTGCTCATGAGACGCGCGCGTCCTTGACGACGAAGAGGTGCTCCAGCAGCATGACGATGCCGTACAGGAGCATGCCGAGCAGCGTGATCAGGATCACCGCCATGAACATGGCGGGCGTGTCCAGCGTCACCTGCACCTGCAGCATCAGGTAACCCAGCCCGCGGTCGGAACCGAGGAATTCGCCGACGATGGCGCCGGCCACGGCCAGGATCGCGGCCACCTTCATGCCGGCGAAGACATACGGCAGCGCGCCCGGCAGCTGGATCTTGGTGAACAGCTGCCAGCGCGAGCCGCGCAGCGAGCGCACCAGGTCGAGCAGTTCGGGTTCGATCTCGCGCAGCCCGCGCGCGGTGGTCAGCAGGATCGGAAACACGGCGATCGAAAACGCCATCATCGAGTTCGGGAATACGCCGTACTTGAACCAGACGATGATCAGGGGCCCGAGCGCCACCTTCGGGATCATGTTGAGCGTGACGAGCAGCGGCAGCATCAGCGACTCGAGCGTCTTCGACCACGTGAACAGCAGCGCCAGCAGCACGCCGACCACCAGCGCCAGCGCATAACCGCCGAAGATCTCGGTGGCCGTCACCAGGGTGTTGGCCCACCAGCCGTAGTCCGACACGAAGAGTGCCCCCAGCGTGTCGGCGGGCGAGGGCATCACGAACCTGGGCACATCGCCCAGGCGAACGAACAGGTACCAGGCCAGCAGCAGCAGCAGGTGGGCGATCACGCCCAGGGTGTAGCGCCCGAGCTTGGAATGGAGTCGGTCCATGGCAGACGTTTTCAGTTTCAGCTCAGCCAGCGCTGCAAGTGGGCAGCGACGATGGCATCGTCGGCGAGGTCGGCGTGTTCGCGGCAGACGCGGGTGATCTCGTCGGCCTGGCCCGGCGACAGCGTCTCGTTCGGGTCCAGGCAAGTGATGCCTTGCAGCAGGCCCTGGCGCCGCAGCACCTCGTGGCAGCCCGGGATGCAGCCGGCAAAACCGTGGGCGACGTCGAAGAAGGCACTGTTGCAGTCGGTGACGCGCGAGTCCAGCGCCAGCAGGTCGGGGCCCACCGCGCCGGCTTGCACGGCGCGGTGGATGCGCTCGAGTTGCGCCACCGCACTGTGTGTCCACACGCTCCAGTGCCCGAGCAGGCCGCCGCGGATGCGCACCGTCACCTCCTCGCTGCCGCGGCGCACCGCGTACGGCACCAGCAGGTCGAGCACGATGTGGTCGTCGTTGCCGGTGTACAGCGTCACGCGCTGCTCGGCCCCCGCGGCGACCACGCCGCGCACGACGTCGAGCGTGCGGTAGCGGTCGAACGGCGCCATCTTGATGGCGACGACGTTGTCGATGGCCGCGAAGCGGCGCCAGAACTCGACCGGCAGCGCGATACCGCCCACCGCCGTCTGCAGGTAAAAGCCGATCAGGGGCATGACGGCGGCGACGGCCTCGCAATGCGCGACCAGCGTTTCGACCGAGGCGCCCTTCATCGGTGCCAGCGACAACATGCCGGCATGGTAGCCGTGCGCCAGCGCCAGCCGGGCTTCGGCGCAGGCCTGTTCGGTGCGTCCGGACAGACCGGCGATCAGCAGCAGCGGGCGCTGCGTCCATTCGCGCGCCGTGCGCGCCGCCAGCTCGAGCACGGGTTCATAGAGCCCGACCTCGCGGATCGCGAACTGCGTGGCGTGCACGCCCACGGCCAGGCCGCCGGCGCCGGCGTCGATGTAGTAGCGTGTCAGCGCGCGCTGGTGTCGCACGTCGAGCCGCCGCGCGGCGTCCAGCGCCAGCGGGTGCGCCGGGATCACGGTGCCCCGGCGCAGCAGCGCCAGCGTCTCGGCAGGCCATTCGGACCAGTGGCTGTGCATAGGGGAAAACTCGGGATGGGTGCCGTGTCCGGACGTGGGGGAAACCGGTCCCCCTTGTTTTATACTGGCGTGCCAAATCACTAACCGGTGAATTTACTGTAGCGTACCGGTGAGGGTCCGTCAACGCACGCGGCGCCGCGCTTGCAGGGCCGCTACATTCCCCAGCAGGCTTCAGGAGACAGCATGAACAGATCACTCGTTCTCTGCGCCGCGGTCGCGGCCTTGTTCTCAGCGGCTGCGGCACACGCGCAGCAGAAGATCGACTTCGTCCTCAACTGGGTGCCGGGCGGCGACCATGCGCCCTACTACTACGCCAAGAAGCTGGGCTGGTATGCCAAGGAAGGCATCGAGCTCAACATCGAGCCCGGCAAGGGCTCGGCGCTGGCCACGCAGCGCGTGGGCGCCGGCGCCACGCCGGTGGGCCTGGCCGATATGGGCGGCGTGCTCGTCGCCAAGGGCAAGGGCGCCGACACGGTGGCCGTGTTCAACGTCTACGCGAACTCGCCGCAGGGCATGTACTGGCTGAAGAGTTCGGGCATCACCGGCGTCAAGGACTTCGTCGGCAAGAAGATCGGCAACCCCGCTGCCGATGGCGCGCGCGTGATGTGGCCGGCACTGGCCAAGGCCAACAAGATCGACCCGAAGTCGGTGACCTGGGTCAACATCGACGCCAACGCCAAGCTGGCGTCGCTGAAGGCCAAGTCGATCGACGTCACGACCTCGTTCTACAACATCCACCACATCTTCCAGCGCGAGCTGGGCGACGACATGGGCTTCCTGGCCTGGCGCGACGCCGGCCTGAACCCGTACGGCAACTCGATCATCGTCAACGCCAAGTTCCTGGAGGCCAACCGGCCGCTGGTCGACAAGTTCGTGAAGATCACGCAGCGCGCCTTTGCTGCTTGCGTCAAGGAGCCCAACCCCTGCGTGCAGGCGCTGATCGACGCCAACGGTGCGCTCAAGTTCGACAACGAGCTCACCAACTGGAGCCTGGTCGAAAAGCTGATGAGCGACAAGTACTCGCGTGAAGTCGCGCTCGGCATCCACGACGACGCACGCATGGCCGCCGACTACGAGTTGGTGCGCGAGTTCATCGGGCTGGACAAGACCTTCGACGTCAAGACGACCTACACCAACGAGTTCCTGGACCGCTCGGTCAAGATGACCAAGTAGCCGGGTGGCGGCTGCGGCCGCCGCAACCGGTCAGCCCAGTTCAGGGCCGGCCACGAGCATGATCGCGCCGGGTTCGCCCGGCGCTGTCGGGCGGCCGTGCACCATGCGCGTGAACGGGCGCTGCAAGACGAAGCCCAGCGGCTGCAGGCTGGCCTGCAGAACGTCGCGGCCGTCCAGCAAATCGACATAGACCGGTCCCTGCAGCGACTGCAGCGCGTCGGTGAGCAGCGCCATCGCCGTGTCGGCATCGTCGGCCAGCAAGGGGCCGATCTGGCTGGCTTCGCGGCCGTCGCGGCCGAGCACGAAACCGCGCAGGCGGCCGCCCTGCTCCACCACGCGCGCCGCCTGCGGCAGGCGCAGCGCCAGCGCACGCAGCAGCGGCTGGCGGCTGGCGCCGAACGCCGGCGCATCCAGCGCTTCGATCGCCGGCCAGTCGCCGGCGGTCAGCGCGCGCGTCGGCGGCGCCGCCGGCCGGCCTCTTGCCGTCGCCGTGGCGCCCGGCGCCTCGCGCCGCCAGCGGGCGTAGCCCCAGGTGTCGCGAAAACCCTGCTGCAGGTAGACCGCGTGGCCGGCCGGCGTGGCGTCGAGCACCGCCGTGCGGCCCGCGGCCGCCAGGCTGGCTAGCGCGTGGCGCAGCAGCAGGCTGGCATAACCGCGACGGCGGAACTCGGGCCGCACCAGCACCATGCTGATCCAGGCGAAGTCGGCCCCGTAGGGCAGCACGACGGTCGAAGCCGCCAGCGTCGCGCTGCCGTCGGCGCCGCGGGCCTGGATGCCCCAGCCCTGCCCCAGGCGCAGCATCGTGCGCCAGTCGGCTTCGTTCTGGTTCCAGTGCGCCGACGCCGACAGCGCCAGCGCGCCCGGCAAGTCGGCCGCCGTCAGTGCGTGAACGACGGCAGTCGTATCGGCCTTCGCCAGGCTGTTTGGGGCCTGCAGGGGCGCGCCAGGCCCGCGCTCAGTACTTGCCATCCCGGGTCGAGAAGTGCGTCGGCTTGCCGAGGTTCGGCCCGCCGCGCTGCACCCAGTCGGCGACCCAGTCGATCATCGTCTCGACCGGCACGCGCGGCGGCCCGAACAGCGCCTGCGCCTGCGTCGTGTCCAGCAGCCAGGCGGTGGGCGCTTCCTGCCCGCTGATCACCGGCGTGCGGCCGAAGCGGCGGCCGAACTCGGCGGCCAGCCAGCGCACCGGGGTGTGGCGCGGGCCGGTGACGTTGATCGGCGTCGCCGGCGTCGTGCAGGACGCCAGCAGGCGCAGCGCCTGTTCGTTGGCGTCGCCCTGCCAGATGACGTCGGCGTGTCCCATCGTCACGTCCACCGGCTGGCCGGTGTAGACGCTGTGGGCGACGTCGTAGAGCACGCCGTAGCGCATGTCGATGGCGTAGGACAGCCGCACTAGCCGCCCCGGCGTGCCCCAGCGCTGCGAGCCATGTTCGAACATGCGCTCGCGGCCGACGCAGGACCAGGCGTAGTCACCCGGCGGCGGCGTCGCCGGCACCTGCTCGCCGGCGCCCGGGCCGTCCACCGGCACGAAGGGGTAGACGCAGGCGGTCGAGAAGGTGACGGTGCGCAGTTCGCGGAAGGTCTCGGCCACCATCGCCGGCACGCCGACGTTCATCATCCAGGTCAGCGACGGCTGGCCTGCAGAGCCGAACTTGTGGCCGGCCATGAAGACCAGGTTGCGCACGCCGTCGGCCGCATTCGGCAGGCGCTGCAGCGCGTCGCGGTCGAGCAGGTCGCAGGCGATGCACTCGACGCCATGGTCTTCGAGCGAGGTCTTCAGCGCCGGGTCGCTGAACCGCGCGACGCCGACGACGCGCCGCCCCGGCGCCGCGCGTTTGGCCATGCGCGCCAGCGTCGGGCCCATTTTGCCGCCCACGCCGAGCACCATGATGTCGCCGTCGATGCGCGCCAGGTCGGCCACGAGCCCCGGCGTGGGCTCGCTCATGAAGGTCTCGAGGGCCTCGACGTCTTCGAAGCGTTCGGGCAGGGTGGTCATGGCGACGATGTCGGTCGATCAGGCCGCGACGCCTTCGTAGCGGTCGCGGCCCAGGCTCAAGGCGCGCATCTTGGCGTCGGCGATCGGGCGCTTGAGCATCCAGAAGCCGCAGTCGGGGTGGATGTATTTCACGCGCCCGGCGCCCAGCACCTTCTCGGCGCGTTCGATGGCGCGTGCCACCTGGTCGGCGCTTTCGACGTCGGTGACCTTGATGTCGACGACGCCGAGACCGAAGCCGATCTCGGGCTTGAGGTCGCGAAAGGCCAGCAGTTCGTCCACCGGCCGGTGCGCGCATTCCAGCACCACGTGGTCGGCGTGCAGCGCGTTCAGATAGTTCATCAGGCGGTCCCAGGTGCCCTTCTGCACCGTCTGGCCGCCGTAGTTGCCGAAGCACAGGTGCACTGCCGGCGTGCCCGGAACGGCGTCGAGCACGCGGTTCATCGCCGACGCCGCCCATTCCCATTCCTCGGGGTGGCCGGGCAGGTTGGCTTCGTCGATCTGCACCACGTCGGCGTCGAGGTGCCGCACCTGCGCCGCCAGCGCGTCGGCGATGGCGTGCGCCAGTTCCGGCGTATCGCTGTAGTGCCTGTTGATCAGCGTCTTGGCCAGCATGTGCGGCCCGGTGACGGTGAACTTGAAAGTGTGCGTGGCCAGCGCCTTGGCGCGCGCGCAGGCCAGCGGCAGGTCCAGGCTGCCGTGGCCGATGGGGCCGATCACGGTGCCCGGCGGGCGGGTGCGGAACTTCATGCCGCTGCTGGAGCGGTAGGCGATGAGGTCGTCGAACGAGAAGCGCTGCGTGATGCCGTCCATCGGCCGCACGAAGTATTCGATCATGCCGTTGGTTTCGGGGTGGTTGATGTCGAAGCGGTACAACTCGCCGTCGCACACCACGTCGACGCCGGCCTGTTCCTGCGTGCCGATGACGACGCGCGTGGCGTCCATCAGCGCCTGCTCGGAGGGATTGGCAACGAGCCAGTCTGGGATCGGGTACGAGCCGACGACCGTGGTCCGGATCCTGGGCATGGGTGACTCCGTCGTGTTAACCGAATAGTGATGAATCATGCTATGCCCCCGCCCCGCAGGCGTCAAGATCAAAGGCCCCTGAGAGGCCGTCGCTTGACGTCGCTGCAGGGCAGACTTACAGTAATTCACCAAACAGGGATTAAAGCGGAGCGGTGATGGCGGCGGCCGCATCCCAGGAGTGCACCGATGAGCTTGAGCGAAAACGACCGCGCGATCTACCGTCACTGCGGCCACCTGACGGTGCCGGGCTTGTTCGACGCCCACGCGGCGCAGGCCTTGGTCGAAGACATCCAGTGCTGGGGCGAGCAGTTCCTGGCCGCGCTGCCACCCGAGCGGCGCGCCTGGTACCTGGACGGCGGCGTCGAGGCGCGCACGGTGCTGCGCAAGCTCGACAACCCGCACCACCACCGTGACGCGGTGCGCCGGCTGGCCGCCACGCCGGCGCTGGTGGATATCGTCGAATCGCTGATCGGCCCCGGCGTTTCGGTCTATTTCAGCCAGATCTTCTTCAAGCCGCCCGAAGGCGGCGGCCCGAAGCCGGCACACCAGGACAACTACTACTTCGGCCCCAACGACCTCGATGGCGTGGTCACGGCGTGGGTCGCGCTCGACGACGCGACGCTGGAGAATGGCTGCCTGTATTTCGGCGACGGCAGCCACCGGGGCCCGGTGTATGCGCACGTCGCACCGCCCGACGAGCCCTACAACCTGCAGTTGCCGCCGGAGATCCTGCAGCGCCAGCCGATGACTCCGGCGCCGGTGATGCGCGGCGGCGTGTCCTTCCACCACGGCAACACCTTCCACCAGTCGGGGCCGAACCTGTCCACGCGCTGGCGCCGCGCCTGCGCGCTGCACTACGTCAACGCGCATACCTTTTTCGAGCACCCGGCGCTGCCCTACGACGACACGCTGAAACTGCGCATCAGCTGAACACCGCAACCGAAACGAGGACCGCGACATGACGACAAGACGGCTGGGCATCGTGATGCACGGCGTGACAGGGCGCATGGGCATGAACCAGCACCTGATCCGCTCCATCGTCGCCATCCGCCGCCAAGGTGGCGTGCTGCTCGCCGACGGCAGCAAGGTCATGCCCGACCCGGTGCTGATCGGCCGCAGCGCCGAGAGAATCGAGGCCCTGGCGCGTGCCAACGGCATCGACCGCTGGGGCACCAACCTGGATGCGGCGCTGGCGAATGCCGACGACACGGTGTTCTTCGACGCCGGCACGACGCAGATGCGACCGACGCTGCTGGCGCAGGCGCTGCGCGCCGGCAAACACGTCTACTGCGAAAAGCCGATCGCCACCAACCTGAACGAGGCGGTGGCGATCGCGCGCCTGGCAAAAGGTTCGGGCCTCAAACACGGCGCCGTGCAGGACAAGCTGTTCCTGCCCGGGCTGCGCAAGCTGGCGATGCTCAAGCGCGCGGGCTTCTTCGGGCGCATCCTCAGCGTGCGCATCGAATTCGGCTACTGGGTCTTCGAAGGCGACCTGCAGCCGATCCAGCGTCCGAGCTGGAACTACCGCGCCGAGGACGGCGGCGGCATCATCCTGGACATGGTCTGCCACTGGCGCTACGTGCTGGACAACCTGTTCGGCCAGGTGCAGTCGGTGTCGTGCATCGGCGCCACGCACATCCCGCAGCGCTGGGACGAAGCCGGTCAGCCCTACGCCGCCACCGCCGACGATGCCGCCTACGCCACCTTCCAGCTCGAGGGCGAAGACGGCGGGCCGGTCATCGCGCAGGTCAACAGCTCGTGGACGACACGCGTGCGGCGCGACGACCTGGTGACCTTCCACGTCGACGGCACCCACGGTTCGGCGGTGGCCGGCCTGCAGGACTGCCGTGCGCAGAGCCGCGTGGCGACACCGCGCCCGGTGTGGAACCCCGACGTCAAGCAGGGCATGGACTTCTTTGGCCAGTGGCAGGAAGTACCCGACACCGAGGTCTACGACAACGGCTTCAAGATCCAGTGGGAGGCCTTCATCCGCCACGTCGCGGAAGACGCGCCCTACCGCTGGACGCTGCCCGAGGGCGTCAAGGGCGTGCAGCTCGTCGAAGCCGCGCTGCAGTCGTGGCGCGAACGGCGCTGGATCGACGTGCCTCCGCTGGAGCTGTAGGGAACACGATGCCGATCACCCTGCCCGCTGCCGACGGCACACTGCAACCCTACACCTTGCATGGACCGGGCTCGTTCACGCCTGCCTCACCCGGCACCCAGCTCACGCGCATCGCCTACTCCGCCGCCCACGTGGTGGCCGATGCCCGCGCCGCCATCGACCCCTGGCTGGAGTGCGCCATCGACTGGGACGCCACCATCGCCTACCGCCGCCGCCTGTGGGCCATGGGGCTGGGCGTGGCCGAGGCCATGGACACCGCGCAGCGCGGCATGGGGCTGGACTGGCCGACGTCGCTGCAGCTCATCCGCCGTTCCATCGACGCCGCGCGCGAGCTGCCCGGCGCCTTCCTGGCCAGCGGCTGCGGCACCGACCAGCTGGCACCCGAGGCCGCGCGTTCGCTCGACGACGTCATTCGTGCCTACGAAGAGCAGATGGCCGCCATCGAGGCGCTGGGAGGCAAGCTGATCGTGATGGCCAGCCGCGCGCTGGCGCGCGTGGCCCGCAGCCCGGCCGACTACGAACGTGTCTACGACCGCGTGCTGAGCCAGGCCCGCGAACCGGTGATCCTGCACTGGCTGGGCGACATGTTCGACCCGGCGCTGAAAGGCTACTGGGGCAGCGCGGACACCGCTGTGGCGATGGACACGGCGCTGGGCATCATCCAGGCGCACGCGTCCAGGGTCGACGGCATCAAGATCTCGCTGCTCGACAAGGACCAGGAGATCGCCATGCGCCGCCGGCTGCCGGCCGGCGTGCGCATGTACACCGGCGACGACTTCAACTACGCCGAGCTGATCGCCGGCGACGGCATCGGCAGCGCCACCACGCACCGCCACAGCGATGCGCTGCTGGGCATCTTCGACGCCATCGCGCCGGCGGCGAGTGCGGCGCTGGCGGCATTGGCTGCCGGCGACGAGGCGCGCTTTCACGCCATCCTGGCGCCGACGGTGCCCTTGTCACGCCACATCTTCAGCGCGCCCACGCGCTACTACAAGACCGGCGTCGTCTTCATGGCCTGGCTGAACGGCCACCAGGACCACTTCGTGATGGTCGGCGGCCAGCAGAGCACACGTTCGCTGCCGCACCTGTGCGAACTTTTCAGGCTCGCCGACGCCGCCGGACTGATCGAAAACCCTGAACGTGCGGTGGCTCGGATGCGCCACCTGCTGGCGCTGCACGGGGTGCCGGCTTGAGGGACTTCAGCGCCGACCACCGCTGGCTGTCGATCAACACCGCCACGGTGCGCAAGCAGCGCGGGCAGGACTGGCCGCTGCTGCAGATCATCGACGCCTGCGCGGCGCGCGGCATCCGCGCCATTGCGCCCTGGCGAGACCAGGTCCACGCCGCCGGGCTGGCAGCCACCGCGCGCGCGCTGAAGTCGCACGGCTTCGAACTGTCGGGCTATTGCCGCGGCGGCATGTTCACCTACAGCAGCGACGCCGGCCGCCAGGCCGTGCGCGACGACAACCGGCGTGCGCTCGACGAGGCCTGTGAACTCAGCGCAGCCTGCCTGGTGCTGGTGGTCGGCGGTCTGCCCGGCGCGCTGGCAGGCAGGCCCGCGCACAAGGACATCACGGGCGCCCGCGCCCAGGTCGCCGAGGGCGTGGCCGCGCTGCTGGCCGACGCGCGTGAACGCGGCATGTCGCTGGCCATCGAACCGCTGCACCCGATGTACGCCGCCGACCGCGCCTGCATCAACACGCTGGAGCAGGCGCTGGACCTGTGCGACGCGCTGGACCCGGGACGCAGCGGCGGCATCGGCGTCGCGGTGGACGCCTACCACGTCTGGTGGGACCCCAAGCTGGCGCAGCAGATCGCGCGCGCCGGCCGCGAACGCTTGCTCGCCCTGCACGTCTGCGATTGGCTGGTGCCGACCACCGACCTGCTCGAGGACCGCGGCATGATGGGCGACGGCGTCATCGACCTGCGCGGCCTGCGCGCGCTGGTCGAGGCGCAGGGCTACGCGGGCTACAGCGAGGTCGAGATCTTCTCGGCGAAGAACTGGTGGCAGCGCGACGGCGGCGAGGTGCTCGACACCTGCATCCAGCGCCACCGCGACTGCGTCTGAAGCGGCCGCGGTGCGTGCCCGGTTCAGGCCGCCGCGACCGGCGACGGTGCCGTGCGCCAGCGCCGCTTGACGTTGAACGCGGTGGCGATCAGCACCACTTGTGCCAGCGCCACGCCGAGCCAGACGCCGCGGTAGGCTCCGGCGTCCATCAGCGCGCCGAAGACCAGCGGCGCGACCGTCATGCCGACGTCCAGGCCCGAATAGACGACACCGTAGACACGCCCGGTGGCGCCCGCCGGTGTCGCCTGCTTGACGAGCAGGTCGCGCGAAGGGCCGGCGATGCCGCCGCCGAAGCCCATGACGCCGAACAGCACCGGCACCATGATCGCCGGCCAGCTGCCCAGGCCGATGAACAGCGCCACGGTGGCCGAAATGCCGAAGCCCGTGGCCACGATGCGCGCGCTGCGTTGCGGGTCGCGCACCAGGTAGCCGCCGAGGACCATGCCGGCCGCCGCGCAGGCCATGTAGATGGACAGGCACACCGCCACCTGTGCCGCCGGCACACCATGCAACTGGCCTGCCGCTGCCGGCGCGAAGGTCTGCAGGCTGCCCAGCGCCAGCGCGAAGACGAAGAAGAAGGCGAAACACGACCACACCGCCGGCAGGCGCAGGAAGTCGAACGTGCTGGCGCTGGCGGCAGCCGGTGTGCCCTGCACGGCGGCAGCTGCCGGCGGCGCCGCTTCGACGACCAGCCAGGCCCGGAACAACCACACGCCCAGCAGCGCAGCGGCCACCAGCCCGGCCACCGCGAACAGCGCCGCGCGCCAGGAGCCGGTGCCGTGTGCGATGCCGACCACGAACACCGGCGCCAGCGCCCAGCCCAGGTTGCCCGAGATGCCGTGCGCCGCGTAGGCGTGGCCGAGTCGCGGCGCGCTGACGCGGGCGTTGAGGATGGAATAGTCCACCGGGTGGAAGACGCAGTTGCCCAGCCCGGCCAGGGCCATGAAGACCAGCATCACCGCGTACGACGGGCTGGCGCCGAGTCCGAGCGCGGCGACGCCGATCAGCGCCAGTCCGCCGTAGAGCACCCGCGTCGCGCCGTAGCGGTCGACGACGAAGCCGGCCAAGGCCTGGCCGACGAAGGAGACGACGAAGAACACCGACATCAGCAGCCCGAGCTGCGTGTTGCTGAGGCCGAAGGAGGCGCCGATCCAGGGAAACAGCGGCGGCACCATGAGCTGGCAGAAGTGCGACAGGCCGTGCGCGATGCTGACGACGCCGATCGTCGACGCGTCGTGGCGCAGCGGTGCGGTGGCGGTCAGGGTGGTCATCGGCGGCGGGTCGGTCGGGGCGGGCGCAGCGGGGCCTATCCTAAGCTGCCCGCGAACGCCGCCGGGGACCGCTACCATGATGACCCCGACGGGAAGGACAAGCCATGAACGCCGTGCTCTACGACTACACCCGGCAGGACGCCCGCGGCGCCTCGTCCACCGCGCAGGCCTGGGCCCAGGTGCCGCCGCCGCTGGGCCCGGCCGAACGCGCGCAGGCCCGCGACCGCGCCGCCGCCTTGCTGAAGCAGCACGACGCGGTGCTGGTGGCGCATTACTACGTCGACGGCGACCTGCAGGACCTGGCGCTGGCCACCGGCGGCTGTGTCGCCGACTCGCTGGAGATGGCGCGCTTCGGCCGCGACCACCCGGCGCAAACGCTGGTCGTGGCCGGCGTGCGCTTCATGGGCGAGAGCGCCAAGATCCTGTCGCCCACGAAACGTGTGCTGATGCCCGACCTGCAAGCCACCTGCTCGCTGGACCTGGGCTGCCCGCCGGACGCCTTCGCGGCCTTCTGCGACGCCCACCCCGAGCGCCAGGTCGTCGTCTACGCCAATACCAGCGCGGCGGTGAAGGCGCGCGCCGACTGGATGGTGACGAGTTCGTGCGCGCTGGCCATCGTCTCGCACCTGCATGCCCAGGGCCACAAGGTGCTGTGGGCACCCGACCGCCACCTCGGCCGCTGGATCCAGGAGCAGACCGGTGCCGACATGCTGCTGTGGCAGGGCGACTGCATCGTGCACGACGAATTCAAAGGCATCGAACTCGAACTGCTGCGCCGCCAGCACCCGGGCGCGATGGTGCTCGTGCACCCCGAGTCGCCGCGCAGCGTGGTGGCGCAGGCCGACGTCGTGGGGTCGACGACGCAGCTGCTCGACGCCGTCGTCAAGGGCACGGCACAGACCTACATCGTCGGCACCGACAAGGGGCTGATGCACCGCATGCGCCAGCTGGCGCCGGGCAAGACCCTGCTCGAGGCCCCCACCGCCGGCACCAGCGCCACCTGCAAGAGCTGCGCCCACTGCCCGTGGATGGCGATGAACGCGATGCAGGGCGTCGTCGCCTGCCTGGAAAGCGGCAGCGGCGAGGTGCTGGTGCCCGAACCGGTGCGCAGCCAGGCGCTGGGCTGCATCGAGCGCATGCTCGACTTCGTCAAGGCCCACCCCGGCAGCCTGGCGCTGCCCAAGAGCGGATTCGTGCCCAACGTGGGCGTCGCATGATCCGTTGCACCGACCACGACGAGACGCTGGACGAGGCGCGCCGGCGCAACATCCGCGACGCCCTGGCCGAGGACATCGGCAGCGGCGACTGGACCGGCCTGCTGGTGCCCGCGGGCCAGCCGGTGCAGGCGCGTGTCATCGCACGGGAGGCCGCCGTGCTGTGCGGCCGCGACTGGTTCGACGGCGTCGTGCAGACGCTCGACCCTGCCGCGACCGTCGACTGGCAGGTCGACGAAGGCGCATGGATGCAGCCGGACCAGACCGTCGTCAGGCTGCGCGGCGACGCGCGCGCGCTGCTGGCGGCCGAACGCCCGGCGCTCAACTTCATCCAGCTGCTGTCGGCCACCGCCACCGTGACGCGCCAGCATGTCGACGCCGTGGCCGGCGCCTCGCCGCTGCCCGAAGGCTGCGCCATCCTGGACACGCGCAAGACGATTCCGGGGCTGCGCCTGGCGCAGAAGTACGCCGTGCGCGTGGGGGGCGGGCGCAACCAGCGCCTGGCGCTGTGGCACGGCATCCTGATCAAGGAGAACCACATCGCCGCCGCCGGCGGCGTGGCCCAGGTGCTGGCCAATGCGCGCGCACTGGGCGCCGGCGTCGAGATCCAGATCGAGGTCGAGACGCTGGCGCAGTTGCAGCAGGCGCTGGCCGCCGGGGCCACCAGCGTGCTGCTCGACAATTTCGACCTCCAGCGCATGCGCGAGGCGGTGGCCCTGAACGCCGGCCGTGCGCTGCTCGAGGTCTCGGGCAGCGTGCAGCTCGATCAGCTGCGCGCCATCGCCGCCACCGGCGTGCACCGCATCTCGATCGGCAAGCTGACCAAGGACCTGCGCGCGGTCGACTTTTCGATGCGCGTGCTGGCCGCCTAGACCGGAACCGCGCCTCTCAGCGTGGCTCGCTGCGTGCCGGCCGCGTCAGCACGGTCGGGAAGCTCACCGGCAGCGCGTGCGGGAAGTCGCGGCTGTAGTGCAGGCCGACGCTTTCGTGCCGGCGCAGCGCCGAACGCACGATGAGCTCGGCACACACCACCAGGTTGCGCAACTCGAGCAGGTCGCGGTTGACGCGGAAGTTGGCGTAGTAGTCGTCGATCTCGCCGCGCAGCAGCTTGATGCGGTGCAGCGCACGCTCCAGCCGCCGCGTCGTGCGCACGATGCCGACGTAGTTCCACATCAGCAGCCGCAGCTCGTCCCAGTTGTGCGAGATGACGACCTGCTCGTCGGCGTCCTCGACCTGGCTCTCGTCCCAGGGCGGCAGCTGCGGCAGCACCAGCGGCGGCTGGCGCAGGATACGCTCGGCACAGCTGCGGCCCAGCACCACGCATTCGAGCAGCGAATTGCTGGCCAGCCGGTTGGCGCCGTGCAGCCCGGTGTAGGTGGCCTCGCCGACGGCATACAGGCCCGGCAGGTCGGTGCGGCCTTCGAGGTCGGTGACGACGCCGCCGCAGGTGTAGTGGGCTGCCGGTACCACCGGGATCGGCTGGCGCGCGATGTCGATGCCCAGCTGCAGGCAGCGCGCGTGGATGGTCGGGAAGTGTTCCTTGAGGAAGGTCTCGCCGAGGTGCGTGGCGTCCAGCCACACATGGTCCAGGCCATGTTTTTTCATCTCGAAGTCGATCGCCCGCGCCACGATGTCGCGCGGCGCCAGTTCGCCGCGCTGGTCGTGCGCCGGCATGAAACGCGTGCCGCCGGGGTCGCCCGGACCGGTGCTGGGCAGCGTCAGGTGGGCGCCCTCGCCGCGCAGCGCTTCGGTGATGAGGAAGGTGCGGTCCTTGGGGTGGTACAGGCAAGTCGGGTGGAACTGGATGAACTCCATGTTGCCGACCCGGCAGCCGGCGCGCCAGGCCAT
>CAYJOA010000052.1:0-25978 GCA_964371495.1 uncultured Rubrivivax sp. | reverse complement strand
GCGTGACCTCGCCGCAGCACCTGCCGGCAGCGCCGGCAGCCGCTGTTCAGCCGGCGCCGCCGGCAGCCGCTGTTCAGCCGGCAGCGCCGGCCGCCGCTCAGCCGTCCGACAGGAACCCGGCGTAACGCGCCAGGTCGACGTTGCCGCCGCTGACGATGACGCCGACGCGCTGGCCGCGCGCCTGCACCACGCCTTCCAGCAGCGCGGCGGCGGCCAGGCAGCCGGTGGGTTCGACGACCATCTTCATGCGTTCGGCGAAGAAGCGCAGTGTGGCGACGAGCTGGGCATCGCTGACGGTGACGATGCCCTTCACCAGGCGCTGGATGACGGGAAAGGTGAGCCGGCCGCTGTGCTGTGTCTGCGCGCCGTCGGCGATGGTCTGCGGGGTGTCGATGTGCACGATCTCGCCGCGCGCCAGGCTGAGCTGCGTGTCGTTGCCGGCCTCGGGTTCGACGCCAACGACGGCGATGCCCGGCACCCGATGCCGGGCCGCCACCGCGCAGCCGGCGATCAGGCCGCCGCCGCCGACGCACACCAGCAGCAGGTCCAGCGGGCCTGTCTCTTCGATCAGCTCGGCCGCTGCCGTGCCCTGCCCGGCCATCACCTGCGCGTCGTCGTAGGGCGGGACCAGTGTCATGCCGCGTTCGGCGGCCAGACGCGCGCCGATGGCCTCGCGGTCTTCGCTGTAGCGGTCGTACAGCACGACCTCGCTGCCGGGCTGGCCGTGCTGGTATTCGCGCGTGGCGGCCAGCTTGGCGGCCGGCGAGTCGTGCGGCATCACCAGCACCGAAGGCATGCCGAGCAATCGCGCCGCCAGCGCGACGGCCTGCGCGTGGTTGCCCGACGAGTAGGCAATGACACCGCTGCGTCGCTGTGCAGGGGTGAACTGCGCCAGCGCGTTGTAGGCGCCGCGGAACTTGAAGGCGCCCATGCGCTGGAAATTCTCGCACTTGAAGTAGACCCGCGCGCCGGTGCGCTGGTCGGCGGTGCGCGAGGTGAACACCGGCGTGCGGTGCGCGACGCCGCGCAGGCGGGCCGCCGCGGCGGCGATGTCGGCAGGGTCGATGGCGAGTTCGGTCATGAAAACAGTCTCCTCGGACGTTAGCGGTGTCGGCCCAGCAGGCCGGCAGGCCCCGCAAGCCGCGGCAGGTCTGGCCATGGCGCCGGCCATTCGCCCCGATCTGTTGCCCGCTCGCCACACAGGGCGGCCTGCGCTGAGGCGTCCGGCTCGGTCCCCCCGGCAGCCGCGTCTGCGCCGGGGCAAACGACACGTGCAATCAGTGGCGGCGGCGGCGGCGGTGTCATCGGGCGTGAAATCGGAAGCGTCTTCCCCCGATTCTGGGGTGATCTCTCCAATGCCATGTCAGCCTGGCGGGGCTGCTTGCCGTTAAAGTCGTGTTGCACCGCAACATGTTCAAGATGTTTCCTCGCTCAACCCAGCTCGACGCACTTCGCGTCGATGGCGTGGCCGCCTGCGGGCCAGCGCACCTGGGCCGTCGAGCCCCGTCATGGCTATCGGTGCGTCGCCCGGCGCGCGCAAGGCAGGAGTAGGCCCGTGCTGAGACCCATGCTGTTGAGCGAAGTCGCCGCGGTGGACGCCGACTCGCAGGCACTGGTGGAGATCATCGAGCTGAAATGGCTGCTCGCCGGCGAAGGCTTCCGCCTGCACGTCGAGCGCCTGCAGACCGACGCCGACTATGCGCGCCAGGCCCTGAACCGCGCCGATCTGTCGGCCAACCCGGCCGTGCGCGAGAGCGCAGCGCGGCTGCGTGCACGGCTCAGGCTGGCCGACACCTGACGGTGCGGCTACGCGCCGGCGCCGCAGGCGTAGCATGCGCGTACAGGCCCGGATTGCCGGGCGGCCGCCGGAGGCCCGCGATGAAGACCGCGTTCAACTACCTCAGCGCACTGCTGCTGTGCGCGCTGCTCTCGGCCTGCGCATCGCGCGCGCCGACCCGGCCCGTGGCCGAGCTGCTGCACGACCAGCTCTTCGCCCCGCCCCGCGACACCATCGACGCCGCCGCCGTCTTTGCCCTCAGCGACGACATGCGGCGCTACGCCGCCACCGAGCTGCAGGGCACGACGGCACTGCGCGACCCGCGCCGCGCCCTCATCGACGCGCTGTACTCGCGCAGCCAGCTCGGCCTGAGCTACGACGCATCGGCAACCCGCAATGCCGCCGAGGCGTTCAGCGCGCGGGCGGGCAATTGCCTGTCGCTGGTCATCATGACGGCCGCCTTTGCCAAGCACCTGGATCTGCCGGTCAGCTACCGCAGCGTGATCGTCGACGACCTGTACACGCGCCAGGGCGACCTGTTCATGAGCAGCGGTCACGTCAACCTGGTGCTCGACCGGCCGCTGCCGCGGCGGCATTTCGGCGACCAGGAACCGCCGGCGCTGACGATCGACTTCCTGCCGCCGGACGAGCTGCGCGGGCAGCGCTCGGAGCCGCTGGCCGAACGCACGATCGTCGCCATGTTCATGAACAACCGCGCCGCCGAGGCCCTGGCACAGGGCCGGCTCGACGACAGTTACGCCTGGGCAAGAGAAGCCGTGCGCCAGGACCCGGGCTTCGCTGCCGCCGTCAACACGCTCGGCGTCGTCTACATGCGCGCCGGCCACCCGCAGCCGGCCGAGGCCGCCCTGCGTGCCGTGCTGGCGCGCGAACCCGAGCAGCTCAGCGCGATGTCCAACCTGGTGCTGCTGCTGCAGCGCGCCGGGCGCCAGGCCGAGGCGCAGGCCCTGGGAACCAGGCTGACCGAGCTGCAGCCTTATCCGCCCTTCCACTTCTTCGATCTCGGCCGCCGCGCCATGGACGAAGGCGACTACGAGCGCGCGCGGCAGCTCTTCGCACGCGAACTGCGCCGCCAGCCCGACCAGCACGAAGTGCACTTCTGGGCCGCCCAGGCCGACCTGCGGCTGGGTGACGCCGCCGGCGCCACCGCCCATCTGCGCCAGGCCATGACCTACAGCCCCACGCGCGACGGCCGCAAGGTCTACGCCGCCAAGCTCGACCGGCTGCGCGCCGCGCGCCTGCATTAGCTTGCGCCGGGCCCGGCCTGGGCGCTGCGGGCGGCGCAGGCGTTAGTCTTGCCATCCCATGAGCCAACCCGCCAAGCCCAATCCGCTGTTCGAGATCGTCGTCACGATCATCGTTCCGGCCGTCATCCTGATGCAGCTCAGCGGCGACGGCCGCCTGGGCCCCCTGCGCGCACTGCTGCTGGCGCTGGCCTTCCCGGTCGGCTGGGGCCTGTGGGACGGCTGGCGCCGCCGCAAGCTGAACTGGCTGTCGGTGCTGGGCGTGGTGAGCACGCTGCTCACCGGCGGCATCGGCCTGCTCAAGCTCGACGCCCAGTGGCTGGCCGTCAAGGAGGCCGCGATTCCCGGCCTCATCGGCCTAGCGGTGCTGGGTTCGAACTGGACCAGCTGGCCTCTCATCCGCGTGCTGGTCTTCAACCCGACGCTGTTCGACGTCGACCGCGTGCATGCGGCGCTGGAAGCTCGGCACAACGTGGTGCCCTTCGAACTGCGGCTGCGCACCGGCACGCTGCTGCTGGCCGGCACGTTCTTCTTCTCGGCGGTGATGAACTACCTGCTGGCGCGATGGGTCGTCACCAGCCCGGCGGGCACCGAGGCCTTCAACGAGGAACTCGGGCGCCTGACGCTGCTGAGCTATCCCGTCATTGCCGTGCCATCGATGCTGATGATGATGGCCCTGCTGCTGTGGCTGGCGCGCGGCGCCAAGGCGCTGACCGGGCTCGACCTCGCCGACATGCTGCGCTCCTGAAGGTCTTCCGGAGTGCACCGGCGGGCGTCTCTAGAATGCGGGTCCCCGCAGGTCAAGGACTGGATGCCATGCGCAAGTGCCCTGCCGACAGTTTCCGAACCGATCGCCGCAGGCGCCAGTTTCTCCACGGCGCCGGCGCGCTGATGCTGGGCGCCGCCTTGCCGGCACACGCGCTGGAGCGGCCCACCGGCCAGGTCGTGCTGACCGTCGGCGGCCGCGTTCGCATGCCCAACGACGGCAACCTGGCGCAGTTCGACATGCTCATGCTGACGGCACTGCCGCAGACGAGCTTCACCACGCGAACGCCCTGGTACGCGCGGGCGCGCCGATTCACGGGCCCGCTGCTGCGCGACGTGCTGTCCGCTGCCGGCGCGCAGGGCACGCTGATCCGGCTCACGGCACTGAACGACTACAAGGTCGAGTTGCCCTACGACGACGCACAGCGCCACGACGTCATCGTGGCGCGGCTGCTCGACGAGCGGCCAATGGCGGTGCGCGACAAGGGTCCGCTGTTCGTCATCTACCCGTTCGACGCGCGGCCGGAACTGCGTGGCGCCGTCTACTACAGCCGCTCGGCATGGCAGTTGCGGACGATCGACGTCGTCTAGCGCGCCCGCCCGGGCGGCCGGCGCGCTTTTCCTGGCTCGGACTGGCGGGCTTCGGTCTGCTGCTGGCGCTGCTGGCCGTGGCGCTGGTGCAGGCGCGGCAGTTCACGCTGCTGCGCCAGGCCGTGCAACTGGGCGACGACTACGTCGTCTTGATGGTCTACCAGGCCGAGATCGAGCATCTGCGCCTGCGCCTGCAATGGCGGCAGGCCGCCGACGACCGCCAGCCCCTGGACGAGGCCGCACTGCGGCTGCGTTACGACATCTGGGTCAGCCGCATCGACCTGCTCCAGGGCGAGCGCACGCGGGGGCTGATCGACGCCGACAAGAGTCACCAGCAGACCTTGCAGGCGGCGCAGGAATTCATCCGCGTCGCCGACCGGGCGCTGGGCGCGACGCCCCAGCTTGCCCTCGACCGCGCATTCGTCGCCGCATCGCTGCCGGCGCTCGAGGCGCTGACCACGCCGCTGCACGAGTTGTCGCTGGGGGCCTCGCACACGGTGGCCCTGCAGCAGGCCTTGCGTGCACGCACCGTGCAGGAGCAGAACCAGCTGGGACTGGCTCTGACGGTCTTCCTGTCGGTGCTGACGCTGGTCTTCGCGTACACGGCGATGCGGCAGCTGCGGCAGCTGCGCGAACGGCGGCTGGCGCTCGAGGAGCTGACGACCAGCCTGCGCATCGCGCAGCGCGAGGCCGAGACGGCCAGCGACGCCAAGAGCGCTTTCCTGGCCAACATGAGCCACGAGATCCGCACGCCCTTCCACGGCCTGATGGGCATGCTCGCGCTGCTGCGCGAGACCGGGCTGACGCCGCGGCAGATCGACTACCTGCGCACGGCCACCGAGTCGGCCGACCACCTGCTGGCCATCCTGAACGACATCCTGGACATGTCGCAACTGGAAAGCGGGCGCGTGGCGCTGGCCGTGGCGCCGGTGGATCTGCGCATGCTGCTGCGCGACGTCGAGGCGCTGATGCGGCCGCAGGCCAACGCCAAGCCGCTGGCGCTGCACATCGGTGCCGACCCTGGGGTGCCCGAGCGCATCCTGGCCGACGCCACGCGCGTCAAGCAGATCCTGTTCAACCTGCTGTCCAACGCCATCAAGTTCACCGAGCATGGCGCGGTGGTGCTGGACGTGCGCGCGCGCGACGGCGGTGAAGGCACGACGGAGGTCGAGTTCGAGGTCACCGACACCGGCGTCGGCATGGACGAAGCCACCATGGCCCACCTCTTCAACCGCTTTGCGCAGGGCGACAACTCGCGCTCGCGCCGCTACGGCGGCACCGGGCTGGGCCTGGAGATCTCGCGCAACCTGGCGCGGCTGATGGGTGGCGACATCACCGCCCGCAGCAGACCCGGAGAAGGCAGCTGCTTCACCTTCCGCATGCCGGTGCAGCTGCCCGAGCCGACGGCCGCGATTCAGGCCGACAGTGCGGGCGCCGGCATCCCGCAGGCGCGCCCGCTCCAGGTGCTGGTGGCCGAGGACCACCCGGTCAATCGCCACTACATGGCGGCGTTGCTCGAAACCCTGGGCCACGAGGCGCACTTCAGCGTCAACGGCGTGGAAGCCGTGCGCGCCTTGCAGGAACGCCGCTACGACGTCGTGCTGATGGACCTGCACATGCCGGTGCTCGACGGCGAAGCGGCCACGCGTGCCATCCGGGCCCTGCCCGACGCCGGGCGTTCGACGGTACCGATCGTCGCGCTCACCGCCGATGCCTTTCCCGAGACGCGCGAGCGCTGCCTGGTGGCCGGCATGAACGATTTCCTGGCCAAGCCGGTGAGTCCGCACAAGCTCGCCGCTACCTTGCGCCGGTTGTTCGGCGCCGGCGCCAACGACGCCGGCCAGCCGCACGATGCCCAGCCGGCGCGGGCGCCGGCCTGGAGCGGCAGCCCGCCGCTGGTGGACGAAGCCGCGATTGCGATGGCGCTGCAGGTGATGACGCGCGACAAGCTTGCGGCGCTGTTGCAGGCCTTCCTGGACCAGGCCCCCGATACCGTGCACCGGCTGCGTGCGGCCGTGCGCGATGCCCAGCCGCTGGAGCTGAGCACGAATGCGCACGCCGCCAAGGGCGCGGCGCTGAATCTCGGCTTGTCGGGGCTGGCGGCCACCGCCGACGCCCTGCAGGACGGCGCCAGCCACCTGCCCGCGCACGAGATCGCGCGCCTGGTGCAGCGTTATGAAGACCTGCTGCCGGCCACGCGCGCAGCACTGCTGGATCTGGGCGTGCTGCGGCCAGCGGCGCAGCCGGCGGTCACAGGATGACCGGCTCCGGCTCCAGCCGGATGCCGAGCTCTTCGCGCTGTGGCATCCGGCTCGGGCCCGCTTCAAAGGATCACCGGCTCCGGCTCGAGCCGGATGCCGAAGCGTCCGTAGACGCTTTCCTGGATGGCGCGGGCGAGGGTCACGACCTCGGCACCGCTGGCGCCACCGCGGTTGACGAGCACCAGCGCCTGCTTGTCGTAGACGCCGGCACGGCCGACCGACTTGCCCTTCCAGCCGCAGGCGTCGATCAGCCAGCCGGCGGCCAGCTTGCAGCTGCCGTCGGCCAGCAGGTAGTGCACGACCGCCGGGTCGCGACCGATGATGTCGCGGCACTGCTCGGGGCTGACCACCGGATTCTTGAAGAAGCTGCCGGCATTGCCGATCAGGGCCGGGTCGGGCAGCTTGGCGCGGCGGATGGCGCACACCCAGTCGAACACGGTCTGCGCATCGGGCGTGCGGTTGCCGGTCTCGGCCATCCTGCGTTCCAGGTCCAGGTACCCCAGCACCGGCTGCCAGGGCCGCGGCAGGCGCAGGCGGACGCGGGTGATGACGTTCTTGCCGGCCAGGTGCTGCTTGAAGACGCTGTCGCGGTAGCCGAAACGGCAGGCCGCGGCATCCAGTGTCACCGTGCGGCCGGTCACCAGGTCCACCGCGTCCAGCGATTCGAAGCGGTCCTTCAGCTCGACACCGTAGGCACCGATGTTCTGCACCGGCGCCGCACCGGTGCAGCCGGGGATCAGCGCCAGGTTCTCCAGCCCCGGCCAGCCCTGCTGCACGGTCCAGCCCACGACGTCGTGCCAGGGCTCGCCGGCGCCGACCTCGACGATCCAGGCGTCGGCGTCCTCGCGCAGCAGGCGCCGGCCGCGGATCTCGACCTTGAGCACGACGCCGGCGAAGTCGCGCGTCAGCACCACGTTGCTGCCGCCGCCGAGAACGAACTTCGGCGCGACACCGTATTGCGGGTGGTCGACGACACGCCGCACGTCGGCAACGCTGGCCAGACGCACCAGCGTGGCGGCCACCGCGGGCAGCCCGAAGGTGTTGTACTCACGCAAGCTGGCGCGTTGTTGCACTTGAAGCGTGTTCGGTGGCTGGGACATGGCAGAATTTTGGTTCAAGTCTACGTGCCTCCTTTGCCTCCACGCGCCCCCTGATGCCCAGCTTCGACACCGTCATCGAACCCGACCTGGTCGAACTGCGCAACGCCGTCGAGCAGGCGAACAAGGAAATCGGCACGCGCTTCGACTTCAAGGGCTCCAGCGCACTCACCGAGCTGGCCGACCGCAGCGCCAAGGACCGTGAGCTGACCCTCTACGCCGACAGCGACTTCCAGCTCCAGCAGGTGCGCGACGTGCTGCTGGCGCGGCTGGCCAAGCGCAGCGTGGACAGCCGCTTCCTCGACTTCTCGGGCACGCCGCAGAAACTCGGCGGCGACCGCCTCAAGCTCGCGGTGCCGGTGAAGAGCGGCGTCGACGTCGAGACCGGCAAGAGAATCCAGGGGCTGCTGAAGGCCTCCAAGCTGAAGGTGCAGGCGCAGTTCCAGGGCGACGCGGTGCGCGTCAGCGGTACCAAGCGCGACGACTTGCAGGCGGCGATGGCGCTGCTGCGCAAGGAACTGCCCGAGCTGCCGCTGTCGTTCGACAACCTGCGCGCATGAGCCGTCGCATCGCCGGCCTGCTCCTGGCAGCCTGCGCCTTGGCCGCGACGAGCGCCGCGCTGGCGCAGGGGGTGGTGCTCGCCGGTCGCATGGGCGAGCGCGCGCTGCTCGTCATCGACGGCCGGCCGCACACGCTGGCGGTGGGCCAGACGGCGGCCGGCGTGCGCCTGCTGCGCTGGGCCGGCGACAGTGCGCAGGTCGAACGCGCCGGCACCCGCTACGCGCTGCAGCTGGGCAGCGCGCCGGCACGGACCGGCGCCGCGCCGGCGCCCGTCGGCGGGCGCGAGATCGTCATCACCGCAGGCCCGGGCGGGCATTTCACGGCCGGCGGCTCGATCAACGGCCGCACTGCGCGCTTCATGGTCGACACCGGTGCCACGATGGTTTCGATCGGCCGCGACGACGCGCAACGCCTGGGGCTGGACCTGATGGGCGCGCGCACCTCGCTCACGCAGACGGCCAACGGCCCGGTCGCCGTGCAGTCGCTGACGCTGGCGTCGCTGCGCGTCGGCGACGTCGAGCTGTCCAACGTCCAGGCCATCGTGCTGCCGGCGCCCCTGCCCTACGTGCTGCTGGGCAACAGCTGGCTCGGCCGCTTCCAGATGCGGCGCGACAACGACGTGCTGCGGCTCGAGCTGCGCTGAAGCGCGCTTGTCCCGGCCGGGACAACGGATTTTCGAACGATCGTGCTAAAAAGCGGGTTCGACCCGCAAGAGGACTGCGATGGACCTGAACTTCACCGCCGACGAACTCGCCTTCCGGCAGGACATCCGCCAGTGGGTGGCGGCCAACCTGCCCGCGGACATCAGCCACAAGGTGCGCCACGCGCTGCGCCTGAGCCGCGACGACCTGCAGCGCTGGGCGCGCATCCTGGGCCAGCAGGGCTGGCTCGGCTGGGGCTGGCCCAAGGCCTTCGGCGGGCCGGGCTGGAACGCCGTGCAGAAACACCTGTTCGAAGAGGAATGCGCGCTGGCCTGCGCGCCACGCGTGGTGCCTTTCGGACCGGTGATGGTGGCGCCGGTGATCATGGCCTTCGGCAGCCCCGAGCAGCAGCGGCGTTTCCTGCCCGGCATCGCCAGCGGCGAGGTCTGGTGGAGCCAGGGCTACAGCGAGCCCGGTTCGGGATCGGACCTGGCCTCGGTGAAGTGCCGCGCCGAACGCCGCGGCGACAGCTACATCGTCAACGGCCAGAAGACCTGGACCACGCTGGGCCAGTACGGCGAGTGGATCTTCTGCCTGGTGCGCACCAGCAACGAAGGCAAGCCGCAGATGGGCATCAGCTTCCTGCTCATCGACATGAAGAGCCCGGGCGTCAGCGTGCGTCCGATCGTGCTCATGGACGGCGAACCCGAGGTCAACGAAGTGTTCTTCGACAACGTCGAGGTGCCGGCCGAGAACCTGATCGGCGAAGAGAACAAGGGCTGGACCTACGCCAAGCACCTGCTGGCCCACGAACGCACCAACATCGCCGACGTGAATCGCGCCAAGCGCGAACTCGAGCGCCTGAAGCGCATCGCCAAGGCCGAAGGCGTGTGGGACGACCAGCGCTTCCGTGACCAGATCGCGCTGCTGGAAGTCGACGTGGTGGCGCTGGAAATGATGGTGCTGCGCGTGCTCAGCGCCGAGAAGAGCGGCAAGCAGAGCCTGGACGTGGCCGGCCTGCTGAAGATCCGCGGCAGCGAGATCCAGCAGCGCTACACCGAACTGATGATGCTGGCCGCCGGCCCGCTGGCGCGGCCCTTCGTCTGGGAAGCCATGGAAGCCGGCTGGCAGGGCGACCTCGCCTTCCCGGCGGCCATCCTGCCGCTGGCCGGCACCTACTTCAACATGCGCAAGACGACGATCTACGGCGGATCGAACGAGGTGCAGAGGAATATCGTGGCACAGACGGTGCTGGGCTCCTAGCCCAGCACCGCCTGCGCCCTGCGCGGGCAGGATCGCTCCCTTCCCCAGCCCCTTCCCCCCGAGGAGGACGGGGCTCCAGTCAGATCGACGAGAGGAACCCGGCCATGGATTTCGATTTCACCGACGACCAGGAATCGCTGCGCGACGCCGTGCGGCGCTGGGTCGACAAGGGCTTCGGTTTCGAACGCCGCCACGGCATCGCCAAGGCCGGCGGGGCCACGCGCGAGGTCTACCGCGAACTGGCCGAGCTCGGCCTGGCCGGGCTGGCGGTGCCCGAGGGCCATGGCGGCATGGGCTTCGGCGCCGTCGAGGCCATGGTGGTGTGCGAGGAACTCGGCCGCGGCCTCGTCAACGCGCCCTACGCCGAAGCGGCGCTGATGGCACCGGCGCTGCTGGCTGCCGCGCCGCCGGCGCTGCAGGCCGCCTGGCTGCCACGGCTGGCCAGCGGCGAGGCGCTGGTCGTGCCGGCCCTGCACGAGCGGGCGGCACGCTATCGGCTGCAGCACGTCGGCGTGCATGCCGTGGCGGCGGGTGAGTCGTGGACGCTGACCGGTGTCAAGACCGTGGTGCCGGCCGGCGACGAGGCCGACGCCTTCGTCGTGCCGGCGCGCCTGCGCGGCGCGGTCGACGACGCCAGCGGCATCGGCCTGTTCCTGGTCGCCCGGGGCGCGGCGCAGGTACGCGGTTTTCCGACGCAGGACGGTGCCCGGGCGGCCGAGCTGATGCTCACGGCAACGCCGGCCGCGTTGATCACCGAAGACGGCTTTGCCGCGCTCGAAGCCGCCGTCGACGCCGGCATCGCCGCACAGTGCGCCGAGGGCGTGGGACTGATGGACAAGCTGGTGGCCATCACCGTCGAGTACATGAACACGCGCAAGCAGTTCGGCGTGCCGATCGCCAGCTTCCAGGCCCTGCGCCACCGCATCGCCGACGTGAAGATGCAGCTCGAACTGGGCCGCTCGATGAGCTATTACGCCACCCTCAAGCTCGGCGAGCCGGCGCCGCAGCGGCGGCGTGCCGTCTCGCAGGCGCGCGTGCAGCTCGGCCAGAGCATGCGTTTCGTGGGCCAGCAGTGCATCCAGCTGCACGGCGGCATCGCCTGCACCGACGAGTACATCGCCAGCCACTACTTCAAGCGGCTGACGATGCTCGAAATGAGCTACGGCGACACCCTGCACCACCTGGGCGAGGTCAGCCGCCGCATGCAGGATACGGCGGGCGTCTTCGCCTGAGTCATGTTTCCCGGTTCGATCACCGACGTCGCCGGCATCAAGGTCGGCCACGCCAGCGAGGGCGCCCGCGCGACCGGCTGCAGCGTCGTGCTGTGCGAGGCCGGCGTGACCTGCGGCGTCGACGTGCGCGGCGCGGCGCCCGGCACGCGCGAGACCGACCTGCTGCGCCCCGACAACCTCGTTGAACAGGTGCACGCCGTGCTGCTGGCCGGCGGCAGCGCCTTCGGGCTCGATGCCGCGGCCGGCGTGATGCGCTGGCTGGACGAGCACGGCTGCGGCTTCGAGGTCGGTCCGGTGATCGGCGCCGGTCCGTCGGCGCGGCCGCTGCGGGTGCCCATCGTGCCGGCGGCGGTGCTGTTCGACCTGTGGGTCGGTGACGGGCGCGTGCGCCCCGGCGCCGAGGCGGGCTATGCAGCTTGCCGCGCCGCGCGCCCCGAAGCCCCGGCGCAGGGCTGCGTCGGCGCCGGTGCCGGTGCCACGGTGGGCAAGCTGTTCGGCATCGAACGCGCCATGAAGGGCGGCATCGGGACGGCGTCGCTGCGCGTCGGCGCCATCACCGTGGGGGCACTGGTGGCGGTGAACGCCATCGGCGACGTCGTCGACCCGGCCAGCGGGCGCGTGCTGGCCGGTGCACGCACGGCCGACGGCGCCGCGCCACTGGACAGCGTGGCCGCCATCCTGCGCGGCGAGCTGCCGGCGCGGGCGCTGGCGGGCATGGCCACGACCATCGGCGTCGTCGCCACCGACGCCGCACTCACCAAGGCCCAGGCCGGCAAGCTGGCGACGATGGCGCACGACGGCCTGGCGCGCTGCATCCGGCCGGCACACACGATGACCGACGGCGACACGCTGTTCGCGTTGGCCACCGCCGGCAGCGGGCGGCCCGGCGACATGACCGTGCTCGGCGTCATGGCCGCCGAAGCCACGGCACGCGCCGTCGTCAACGCCGTGCGCGCCGCCACCGGCCTGCGCGAGCCACCGCTGCCCGCGGCGCGTGACCTCGGCCGAGCCTGATGGCCGGGCACACGCAGCTGCCGTCGCCAGACCGGCGCCGCTGACCCCACCGATGCAGCTGGCCCAGATCCTCTTCACGCAAGGCTTCGGCACGCGGCGCATCTGTGCCGGCATCGTCGCCAAGGGCCTGGTGCGCATCGCCGGCCAGGTGGTCGACGACCCGCACGCCGAGGTTGGCACCGACGAGCTGGTCTTCGAGGTCGAGGGCCGCCCCTGGCGCTACGCCGAACACGCGCTGGTGATGCTGCACAAACCCGCCGGTTACGAATGTTCACAGAAGCCGCGCCACCATCCCAGCGTGCTGAGCCTGCTGCCGGCGCCGCTGCGCACGCGCGGCGTGCAGCCGGTGGGCCGGCTCGACGAGGACACCACCGGGCTGCTGCTGCTCACCGACGACGGCTCGCTGATCCGCCGGCTGACCTCGCCCAAGCGGCACGTGCCGAAGGTTTATGAAGTCGGCACCAGGCACCCGGTCAGCGACGAGCAGATCTCCCGCCTGCTGCAGGGCGTGGTGCTCGACGACGACCCGCAGCCCGTGCGCGCCGCCGCCGCCGAACGCACCGGCGACACGGCGCTGCGCCTGACCCTCACCGAAGGCAAGTACCACCAGGTCAAGCGCATGGTGGCCGCGGTGGGCAACCGGGTCGAGACGCTGCACCGCAGTGCCATCGGCCAGCTCGTGCTGCCGGCGGACCTCGAGCCGGGCCAGTGGATCCTGCTGCCTGCGGAGACGGCGTTCCGAGACCCACCGGCCCCGCCGCGCCATGCATGCTCCCCATAGCGCAGCCGTCCCGGCCCCGCCGGTGATAAACGGTGGCCGCCTGCGCGTCGCGGTCGTCATCCAGCGTTACGGCGCCGACATCACCGGCGGCGCCGAAAGCCACGCGCGCATGGTCGTGCAACGGCTGGCCGAGCAGGTTCAGGTGGAGGTGCTGACCAGCTGCGCGCGTGACCACACCGACTGGGCGATGGTCTTCGCGCCCGGGCTCGACAGCGTCGACGGCGTTGCCGTGCGGCGTTTCGCGCACCCGGTGCGCAACGACATCGGCCGTGCTCGGGTCCCCGAGCGCCACCGCTGGCGCTTCAAGCTGCGCCGCCTGCTGCACCGGCTCGGCTGGCCTGCGGTGGCGCGCCCGACCGGCGATGCCGGTCACGACGGCCTGGAGTTCCTGCGCCGCCAGGGACCGCACTGCCCCGATCTGCTGGCCTGGCTGGCCGCTTCGGCCGAGCGCTACGACGCGGTGATCTTTTTCACCGCGCTGTACGAACCCACGGCAGTGGGCCTGCCCGCCTGGGGCCGGCGCAGCGTGCTGGTGCCGCTGCTGCACGACGAGAAGCCGGTCTACCTGCCCTGGTTCCATCACGTCTTCGGCAGCGCCGGCGCGCTGCTGTTCAACACCGAGGTCGAACGCCGGCTGGCCTGGCGGCTGTACCAGCCGCGCGCCGCGATGCAGGACGTGGTGGGCGTCGGCATCGACGGCGTCGACGTGCCGCCTGCGGCCATTGCCGAGGCATGCACGCGCCTGGGCATCGGCCAGCGCTACTTGCTTTACGCCGGCCGTGTCGATGTCTCCAAGGGCTGCCCGTCGCTGCTGCAGGCCTTCGAGTCGCTGCGTGCGCGCCTGGCCGGCGACCCGCTGGCCGACGTGCAGCTGGTGCTGATGGGCGAGCGTTTCATGCCCGTGCCGCAGCAGGCGTGGACGGTCTGCACCGGGTTCGTCTCCAGCGCCGACCGAGACGCGCTGATCGCCGGTGCCGCGGCGCTGGTGATCCCGTCGCGCTACGAGAGCCTGTCACTGGTACTGCTGGAGGCTTACGCCGCCGGCACGCCGGTGGTGGCCAACGGCGCTTGCGAGGTGCTGGCAGCGCACGTTCAGGCCAGCGGTGCCGGCTGCACGTATGCCGGCAAGAAGGACTTCGTCGACGCCCTGGAACAGGCCCTGAGGCTGCCCGAAGGGGAGCGCCACCGCCTCGGGGACCTCGGCCGGCGTTACGTGCACGAGCGCTACAGCTGGGAGCGCGTGATGGCCAAGTACCGCGCCGCGCTGGCGCTCGTCAGCGCAGCGCCTTGAGGCGCGACGCTGATCAATCCGCCACGCGCAGCACCACGGTCTGGTTGGGCGCCAGGTCGATGCCGCGTTCGAGGCCGTAGCTCTTGCGCAGGCGCCATTCGAATGCCCGGCGCGACAGCTGCGCGAACAAGGCGCCGAGGCGACGGCCAGCGGGCTGCGCGCGCCACGGCAGGAGGTCGCCGCTGTGTTCCAGTTGCAGCCCGACGGCGGTGCAGACCTGGCGCATCGCCGACGCCCCCAGCGCACTGACGTGCGTGATGTCGCCGTGCTGCGAGCGCAGGCCGAACGGTGACTCGGCATTCGGGAAGCGGAACAGCAGCCGGCCGCCCGGCCGCAGCAGCGCCGCCAGTTGCTGCAAGAATCCGGGCAACTCCGACAGCGGGACATGCTCGAGCACATCGAAACCAGCCACCAGATCGAAGCGCGCCTCGGCTTCCAGCTGGTCCAGCCGTTCCTGAGCGGTGATGCCCGCGTCGCGGGCGCGCTGCACCAGCAAGGGGTTGGCTTCGACGCCGCTGACACGGTGGCCCCGTGACTGCAGCCAGCCCAGGAAGCGGCCGTTGCCATAGCCGACTTCCAGCACCTGCAGTGCCTGCCGGCCCGGCAGGGCGCGTTCCAGGTGCCAGCCGAAATAACGCGCGTCCGCAGGCGACCAGAGGCCGAAAGCCTCGGCGTCCCAACTCTTCCAGCGCGCGTAGGTGTCGTCCATTGGCGGTCATTTTGACCCAGGCTGCGGCGCGCTGAGATGGCTACCGCACTGCGCCGCATCGGCATCAGCCTGGGCAACATCGGCGCCCTGCACGACGGGCTGGGCGAGTTCTCGCTGCAGATCGGCCAGCGCGTGGCCGCCGCGGCGCCGTCTTGGCGCGAGCAGTACGGCATCGCCTTCGACTTCCACCTGCGCGACAAGCTGTTCGGCCTGTTCGGCGCCGACGTCGGCTACCTGCCGGTGCAGCGCTGGCAGCGTCTCGTGCACCGCCAGCCGCAGCCCTATGCGCTGTGGCATTCGCTGCACCAGCTGAACAAGAACCGGCCCCCGCAAGGCTGTGGCCCGCGTGTCGTGACGGTGCACGACCTCAACTTCCTCTACGGCCGCAACGCCTTCTCCACCTGGCGCCACCGGCGCCGCACCCTGGCGCTGTTGCGCCGCACCGACGTCGTCGTGGCCATCAGCCACTACACCGCGGGCGACGTGAAGCGTCACCTGGGCTGGAGCGGGCCGCTGGAGGTCATCCACAACGGCGCACGCAGCTTCGTCGCCGCACCGCGGCGGCCGCTGCCGGGCTGGGCGGAGGAGCCGGGAAAGCCGTTCCTGTTCCACCTCAGCCGCATGTCGCCGTCGAAGAACCCGCAGGCGATCATCGGCCTGGCACGCCTGTGGCCCGAGATGGACTTCGTGCTCTGCGGGCCCCCCAGCGACGACGCGAAGAAACTGCGCGCCGCGGTCGAGCTGCCGAACGTGCAGTTCCACTTGGGCATCGACGACGCCCAGAAGGCCTGGGCGTATGCGCACTGCAGCGGCTTCCTGTTCCCGTCGCTGACCGAAGGTTTCGGCCTGCCGCCGATCGAGGCCATGCACTTCGGCAAGCCGGTGTTCCTGGCGCGGCGGACCTGCCTGCCGGAGATCGGCGGCGACGCGGCCGACTATTTCGACGACTTCGACCCCGCAACCATGAAGCGCGTCGTCGAACAGGGCCTGGTGCGGCAGCGCACGCCGGGCCGCGCCGACGCCATCCGTGCCCACGCCGCGCAGTTCGACTGGGACCGCGCCGCCGCGGCCTACCTGGCGCTGTACCGGCGGCTGCTCGGCCTGGCGCCGGGATAATCGGCGGCCATGCGAATCCACCGCGGCTTCCACCTTCCCGGCACCGAGGGCTGCGCGCTGACGATAGGCAACTTCGACGGCGTGCACCGCGGCCATCAGGCCATGCTGGCGCTGCTGACCAGCGAGGCACGCCACCGCGGCCTGCCGTCCTGCGTGCTGAGCTTCGAGCCGCACCCGCGCGACCACTTCGCGCGCAAGGCCGGGCGGCCGGAGCTCGCGCCGCCGCGCATCGCCACGCTGCGCGACAAGCTGGTCGAGCTGCAACGCTGCGGCATCGACCACGCCGTGGTGGCGCGTTTCGACGACCGTCTGGCCGCCATGCCGCCGCAGGACTTCATCGAGCGCGTGCTGGTGCACGGCCTGCGCGCACGCTACGTGCTGGTCGGCGACGACTTCAACTTCGGCGCCAAGCGCGCCGGCAACTACGCAATGCTCGACGCGGCCGGCGCGCAACAGGGTTTCGACGTCGCGCGCATGATGAGCTACGAGGTGCATGGCCTGCGCGTGTCCAGCTCGGCAGTGCGCGCCGCGCTGGCGGCCGGCGACCTGCGCCAGACCGAGGCGCTGCTCGGCCGCCCCTACAGCGTCAGCGGCCACGTGCTGCACGGCCGCAAGCTCGGCCGCGAGCTCGGATTCCGCACCCTCAACCTGCGTTTTGCCCACGCCCGCGCGGCCACCAGCGGCATCTTCGTCGTGCGGGTGCACGGCCTGAGCGAGGCGCCGCTACCGGCAGTGGCCAGTTTCGGCGTGCGCCCCACGGTGGAAGACAGCGGCCGTGTGCTGCTGGAGGTGCATTGCCTGGAGTGGCCGGCCAACCTGGGGGCCGACGCCGGCTACGGCCGCTGCCTGCGCGTCGACCTGCTGCACAAGCTGCACGACGAGGTCAAGTACGACACGCTGCAGGCCCTGCAGGCGGCGATCGCCCGCGACACCGAAGACGCCCGGCGCTGGCACGCTGCACACACGGGGTCAACCAGGAGCCCGAACAGCCCCTAGAAGTGCCAGACCGCACCGGCGTTGACGCCCCAGCCCGAGGGGCTGATCGTCAGCGGGCTGGCGGCCGCGGGGCCGAGCAGCCGCGACAGGCCGATGCCGCCCACGAGGGTCCACTCGCTGCTGAGCTCGTGGCGCAATCCGGCCGAGAAGGTGATCTCGCGCAGGCCGGCACTTGGTTCGTAAACCGGGTAGGTCGTGGCGGCGGCCTGGGCCTCGGACACGCCGTAGTAGGTCTGCATGTAGCGGGCATTGGCCAGGCTCAGGTTGGCGCCCAGCGTCAGCAGCGTGCGCGGCCACAGCGACTGCTCCCAGCCGGCGCTCAGCTCGCCGTAGCTGCCGCCGCCGCGGCCGAAGGCGTCGATGCTCCAGCTCGCTCCCAGGCGCCAGGGGCCCTCGAGCTGCACATTGGCCGCCAGACGCGCACGCAGCGTCGGCCGGATGTCACCCAGGCCGGCGAGCGCGCCGCTTTCGGCCTCGTCGCGCCCGCCGTCGTAGCGCAGCCCGAGGCTGACCCGGACGAGATCGGTTTGGTGCACGCTCAGGCTCAGGCCACGCCCGATGTCGCCGGCGCGCTTGGTGCCGAAGCTGCTGCCGCCACTGCTGAGCGTGAAGCGGTCGTAGCGCAGGAAGACCACCGGCTTGACCTTGACGGTGCGCTCTGTCGCACCCTGGTATTCCGGCCGGTAGGTGGCGATCAAGCCGATGGCACCTTCCCACGGCGCTCCCGGCGTGCTGGGCAAGGGCACGGGAACCCCGGGCTCGGTGATCTGCGCCGAAGCGCCGCCGGCGAGCAGCGCGCTGCACAGGGCCAGGCGTGAGAGCAGAGGAGATGGGTGCATGCAGAGGCGTCGCGGATAGAATCGACATCATGCAACTTTTCGGCTACGGGATCGGTCCCTTGCGCTGGCATGCCGCCACGCGCCGGCAAGCGACGCGCGACCGAATTATCGGCTCAGCCCCCTGAAGCCCGTCTGAAGTTCCCTGCCGCAAGGCGGGGCTTCGCGCCCGCAGCCACCGCCGGGCGCCGCTGAAAAACCTCCCGAGACAGCCGCAGCGCGCGGCCGCCACCCGCCATGACCACTGCCCCCGACTACCGCAGCACCCTGAACCTGCCCGACACCCCGTTCCCGATGCGCGGCGACCTGCCCAAGCGTGAACCCGGGTGGATCAAGCAGTGGAACGAAGGCGGCGTCTACCAGCGCCTGCGCGCCGCGCGCCACGGCGCGCCGCTGTTCGTGCTGCACGACGGCCCGCCCTACGCCAACGGCAAGCTGCACATCGGCCACGCCGTCAACAAGATCCTCAAGGACATGGTCGTCAAGTGCCGCCAGCTGGCCGGCTTCGACGCCCGCTACGTTCCCGGCTGGGACTGCCACGGCCTGCCGATCGAGAACCAGATCGAGAAGGACCACGGCCGCGGACTGCCGCGCGACAAGGTGCAGGCGCTGTCGCGCGCCTACGCCGGCGAACAGATCGGCCAGCAGATGGCCGACTTCCAGCGCCTGGGCGTGCTCGGCGACTGGGGCCACGTCTACCGCACCATGGACCCGGCCAACGAGGCCGGCGAGATCCGCGTGCTCAAGCGGCTGGTCGAGCGCGGTTTCGTCTACCGCGGCAGCAAGCCCGTGTATTGGTGCTTCGACTGCGGCTCGTCGCTGGCCGAGTTCGAGATCGAATACGCCGACAAGACCTCGCCGACGGTGGACGTCGCCTTCGCCGCCGCCGACGCCGGCGCGCTGGCCGCGGCCTTCGGCCTGCCGGCGCTGGCCAAGCCGGCCTTTGCCGTGATCTGGACGACGACGCCGTGGACGCTGCCGGCCAACCAGGCGCTCAACCTCAACCCGGCGCTCGAGTACGCGCTGGTCGATACCGACCGCGGCCTGCTGCTGCTGGCCGTGGCCCTGGTCGACAAGTGCCTGGCGCGCTACGGTCTGCAGGGCACGGTGCTGGCCACCACGCGCGGCGACAAGCTCGCCGGCCTGGGCTTCTGGCACCCGCTGGCCGACGCACACGAGGGCTACCGCCGCATCGCCCCCGTCTACCTGGCCGACTACGCGACCGCCGAAGACGGCACCGGCATCGTGCACTCGTCGCCGGCCTATGGCGTGGAGGACTTCCAGTCGTGCCTGGCACACGGCATGGCCGCCGACGAGATCCTCAACCCGGTGCAGGGCAATGGCGTGTACGAGGACACGCTGCCGCTGTTCGGCGGCCTGAACATCTGGAAGGCGAATCCGCGCGTCGTCGAGGTGCTGGCGCAGAGCAACCGCCTGCTGGCCTCGGGCAAGCTCGAGCACAGCTACCCGAACTGCTGGCGCCACAAGACGCCGGTCATCTACCGCGCCGCAGCGCAGTGGTTCGTGCGCATGGACGAGGGCCCCGGCGTGTTCACGGTCGACCAGGCGCCGCAGACGCTGCGCCAGACGGCGCTGGAAGCCATCGACGCCACCGCCTTCTACCCCGAGAACGGCCGCGCCCGCCTGCGCGACATGATCGCCAACCGCCCCGACTGGTGCATCAGCCGCCAGCGCAGCTGGGGCGTGCCGCTGCCCTTCTTCCTGCACAAGGTGACGGGCGAACTGCACCCCGACACGCTGGCGCTGATGGACCGTGCGGCCGACCTGGTGGCGCAGGGTGGCGTCGAGGCCTGGAGCCAGCTCGACGCGGTCGACTGGCTGGGCGCCGACGCCGAGCACTACGCCAAGAGCCAGGACATCCTGGACGTCTGGTTCGATTCGGGTTCCACCTTCAGCCACGTGCTCAGGGGATCGCACCCCGACGGCCACCACGAAACCGGCCCCGAGGCCGACCTCTACCTGGAAGGCCACGACCAGCACCGCGGCTGGTTCCACTCCTCGCTGCTGATCGGCTGCGCGGTGGCCGGCCGCGCGCCCTACCGCGGCCTGCTCACGCACGGTTTCACGGTCGACGGCCAGGGCCGCAAGATGAGCAAGAGCGTGGGCAACTTCGTCGAGATGCGAACGGTGACGAGCCAGCTCGGCGCCGAGATCATCCGCCTGTGGTGCGCGGCCACCGACTATTCGGGCGACCTGTCGATCGACGACAAGATCCTGGCCCGCGTCGTCGACAGCTACCGCCGCATCCGCAACACGCTGCGTTTCCTGCTTGCCAATACCTCGGACTTCGACCCCGCGCTGCACGCCGTGGCGCCGGGCGCGATGCTGGAGATCGACCGCTGGGCGCTGGCCCGCGCCGCCGAAGTGCAGGCCGAAGTGCTGAAGCACTACGAGGTCTATGAATTCCACCCCGTGGTGGCGCGGCTGCAGGTGTTCTGCGCCGAGGACCTGGGTGCCTTCTACCTCGACGTGCTGAAGGACCGCCTCTACACCACGGCCCCGGGCAGCCCGGCCCGGCGCAGCGCGCAGACCGCGCTGTGGCAGCTGACGAACGCGATGCTGCGCTGGATGGCCCCGTTCCTGAGCTTCACCGCCGAAGAGGCCTGGCAGGTGTTCGCGCCCGGCCGCGATTCGATCTTCTGCGAAACCTACTGGCCCTTCGAGGCTCCCGACACCGCCTTGCTGGCGCGCTGGTCGCGGCTGCGCGAACTGCGCGACGGGGTCAACAAGGAGATCGAAGCGCTGCGCGCCTCCGGCGGCGTGGGTTCGTCGCTGCAGGCCGAGGTCACGATCACGGCCGCCGCGCCGGACCACGCGCTGCTGGCGTCGCTGGGCGAAGACCTCAAGTTCGTCTTCATCACCTCGACGGTGACGCTGCGCTCCGGCGCGGCCTGGCAGGTCGAGGTACGCGCCAGCGCCGCCCTCAAGTGCGAACGCTGCTGGCACTGGCGCCACGATGTCGGGCACGACCCGGCGCACCCCGCGATCTGCGGCCGCTGCACCAGCAACCTGCACGGCGCCGGCGAAGCGCGCACGGTGGCCTGAAGGTGGCGAACAAGGGCAACGCGCCGGGGCTGGCGCTGTGGCTGGGTCTGGCGGCCATCGTCGTGCTCGCCGACCAGGTGACCAAGACGCTGATCCTGGGCTACTTCCAGTACGGCGACGTGCGTCCGGTCACCGGCTTCTTCAACCTCGTCCGCGTGCACAACAGCGGCGCGGCGTTTTCCTTCCTGGCCGGCGCCTCGGGCTGGCAGCGCTGGTTCTTCGTCGGCCTGGGGCTGGCAGCTTCGGTGTTCATCGTCTGGATGATGCGCAGCCACCCGACGCAGAAGCTGTTCTGCTTTGCCGTGGCCATGATCATGGGCGGCGCGCTGGGCAACGTCGTCGACCGCCTGCTGCACGGCTACGTCGTCGACTTCCTGCAGTTCCGCCTCGAAGTGCTGGAGCCGCTGTTCCCCGGCGGCTACTTCCCCAGCTTCAACCTCGCCGACAGCGCCATCACGCTTGGGGCGGTGTGCCTGATCCTGGACGAGATCCTGCGCGTGCGCCGCGCACGCTGAGCCGGCCACGGCACGACCCGACGGGCTCGCTGCGGCGCGGCGACACGCCATACTGCTGGCGATGCTGATCGAAACCCTGGGCACCGCGCGCGACCTCGGCCGCCTGAACGAGATCGGCAGCGTGCTCGTGCGCCACGGCCTGGGCGACGCGGTGCGCCGACTGGGCCTGGCCGATGCGCTGGCACGCGCCGGCCACGCACTGCACCTGGACCACGCCGGCGAGCTGGCGCACCTGGAGCCCCCGGTGCAAGTGCGCCGCGCCATCGAGGAACTGGGGCCCACCTTCGTCAAGCTGGGCCAGATCCTGGCCGGCCGCGCCGACCTCTTCGGCCCCGACTGGATCGCCGAGTTCGGCAAGCTGCATAGCCGCGTGCCGCCGGTGCCGCTGGACGCGCTGCGGCCGCAGCTGAGCGAAGACCTGGGTGGCGAGCCCGAGACCGTGTTCGCGCGCTTCGACGCCGAGCCGCTGGCCGCGGCGTCGATCGCCCAGGTGCACCGCGCCGCACTGCACGACGGCACCGAGGTCGTCGTCAAGGTGCGGCGCCCCAACATCGTCGACACCGTCGAGGCCGACCTGCGCCTGCTCGACCGCCTGGCCGCCATCGCCGACGAGGACTGGCCCGCGCTCAAGCCTTACCGTCCGCGCCAGCTGGTGCGCGAGTTCGCGCGCTCGCTGCGCCGCGAACTGAACCTGGCCACTGAATGCCGGCACGCCGAACGCGTGGCCGCCAACCTGGCGCCGCTGCCCGAGGTGCTGATTCCGCGTGTGCACTGGGCCTACACCGGCGAGCGCCTGAACGTGCAGGACTTCGTCGACGGCATCCCGGGCGAGGACCTGGCCCGTGTCGACCGCGAGGGGCTCGACCGCAAGCTGCTCGCCCGCCGCGGCGCGCGCGCGGTGCTGAAGATGATCGTCGAGGACGGTTTCTTCCATGCCGACCCGCACCCGGGCAATATCTTCTACCTGCCGGGCAACCGCATCGCCTTCATCGACTTCGGCATGGTCGGCCGCGTCTCGACGCGCCGGCGCGAGGAGCTGCTGCAGCTGCTGCTGGGTCTGGTCGAGCGGCGCCCGCAGGCAGTGGCCGACGTGCTGATGGACTGGACCGGTGACCAGGGTGCGGTGCAGCTGGCACAGCTCGAAGACGAGATCGAGGCCTTCGTCGACCAGTACCACGGCACGCCGCTGGCGCAGCTGAGCCTGGGCGACATGCTGGCCGAAGTGACGACCATCCTGCGCGAACACCGCCTCGCGCTGCCCGGCGACCTGGCGCTGCTGATCAAGGCCTTCATCACGCTCGAAGGCATGGGCCGCGGCCTCGACCCGGACTTCCACATGGCCAGCGAAGCGCAGGTCCTGCTGCGCCAGGTGGTGCGCGCGCGCTACCGGCCGCAGGCCGTGGCCCGGCGTGGCTGGCAGGCGCTGGCCGGCGCCGTGACGGCCGTCGCCGAACTGCCGCAGGACATCGCACGGCTGCTGCGCCGCGTGCGCCATGGCCGCGTGCAGGTGGCGATCGACATCGCCCACCTCAAGCGTGTCGGCGACCAGATCGACCGCGCGGCGAGCCGCCTCGCACTGGCGCTGGTGATCGCGGCGCTGATCGTCGGCTCGTCGATCGTCATGACGGTGGGCGGCGGGCCACGGCTGCTGGGACTGCCGGCGTTCGGGCTGCTGGGTTTCGTCGGTGCCGCCGCCGGCGGGCTGTGGTTGTGGCGGTCGATCCGGCAGGGGCGCCACCGCGGCGACGACGACAGCTGAAGCGGCCTGCGGGCTGGCCCGACTGGACGGCGGCAGCCCCCGGCACTAGTCTGGCCCGCACTCCACCAGCCCACGGCACCGATGCCCCCCGACAGCAGCCAGCAGACCAGCGACGACCCCCCCGCGAGTGCCCGCGCTGCCGCCACCCCGGCCATCGTGCTGAAGCAGCTGCGCTTCAGCGACCCGCTGCGCTGGCTGGTGCTGGGCTGGCGCGACTTCATCCGCGCCCCCGGCATCGGCCTGTTCTACGGCGCCTGCTTCATGGTCATGGGCTGGGCGCTGCTCGAGGTCTACGCGCAGGCGCCGGCCTACACGATGGCCTTGTCGGCGGGTTTCCTGCTCGTCGGCCCGTTCATGTGCCTGGGCCTGTACCGCGTCAGCCAGCGGCTGGAGAACGGCGAAACACCCGACTTCGGCGATTCGCTGCTGGCCTGGGACACACGCACCGGGCAGCTGGCCATCTTCGGCTTCGTGCTGCTGGTGCTGGAGATGCTGTGGGGCCGCGCCACGCTGGTGGTGTTCGCGGTCAGCTTCGACGGCATGCCCGACTTCAAGGGTTCGCTGCTGGCGCTGCTGCGGCCCGAGAACCTGCCCTTCGTCGCTGCCTGGGCGGCCGTGGGCGCCGTCTTCGCGTCGTTGATCTACGCCGTGAGCGTGGTCTCGATCCCGATGATCCTGCACCGCCAGACCGACGCCGTCACCGCCGGCCTGACCAGCCTGCGGCTGGTGCTGACGCAGACCGGCGTGATGGTCTGGTGGGGACTGCTGATCACGCTGCTCGTCGGCGCGGCGCTGCTGCCCTGGTTCGCCGGCCTGCTGCTGGTGGGGCCGGTGGTCGGACACGCCTCGTGGCACGCCTATCGGTCGGCGGTGGCCGACTGAATACCAGGTGCTGAGGTTGTGAAGATTTCGTCGCGAGCGGGCTGGGCCTGGGTCGAGGAGCGCAGCCGTACACCCGTACGGCGAGCACCGCAGGCCCTGGATCTGCCCGCGCAGCAGAAAGATTCACAGCCTCAGCGGCGGTCGCCCATCGCGTGGGCGATGGTGCTCAGGTCCACGTACTCGAGTTCACTGCCCGCCGGCACACCGCGCGCCAGCCGTGTCACCGTGAGCCCCCGTGCGCGCAGCGCGGTGGCCAGCGCATGCGCGGTGAGCTCGCCTTCGGCGGTGAAGCCGGTGGCCAGGATCACCTCCTCCACCACACCGTCGGCGGCGCGCTCGATCAACGCCGTCGCGCCGATGTCGCCGACGCCGACGCCGTCGAGCGGGCTGAGGCGACCCATGAGCACGAAGTACAGGCCCTTGTAACTGCCGCTGCGCTCCAGCGCGGCCTGGTCGGCTGGGGTCTCCACGACACACAGCTGCCGGGCGTCGCGCCGCGGGTCCAGGCAGGTGCTGCAGACCTCGGCCGCGGTGAAGGTGTGGCAACGCACGCAGTGCCGCATGTCCTGCAGCGCGTGGCCGAGCGCCGACGCCAGGCGCTGCGCGCCGGGGCGGTCGTGCTGCAGCAGGTGGAAGGCGATGCGCTGCGCCGATTTCACGCCGACGCCGGGCAGGTGGCGCAGGGCGTCGATCAGGCCCTCCAGGGCGGGCTCGGACACGGCCTCAGAACGGCATCTTCATGCCGGGCGGCAGCGGCAGCCCGGCGGTCAGCTTGCCCATCTTCTCGGCGCTGATTTCCTCGGCGCGGCGCACCGCGTCGTTGAAGGCGGCGGCGACCAGGTCCTCGAGCATGTCCTTGTCGTCGGCCAGCAGGCTGGGGTCGATGGCGACGCGCCGCACGTCGTGCTTGCAGGTCATGGTCACCTTCACCAGTCCGGCGCCGGACTGGCCTTCGACTTCCAGCAGCGCCAGTTCGTCCTGCGCGCGCTTCATGTTGTCCTGCATCGCCTGGGCCTGCTTCATCAGGCCGGCCAGTTGGCCCTTCATCATGGTGTGCAACCTTTCAGTCAAACGGGTTTGATCGAGCCGGGCACGATACGCGCGCTCTTGAACTGCGTCAGCAACTCCCGCACCACGGGGTCGTTGCGTATCGCTTCTTCGGCGAAGGCCTGGCGGCGCTGGCGTTCGGCGGCTTCGCGGCGCGCCGGGGTGTCGTCGGGGACGCCGCTTTCGAGCTCCAGCACGACGGCCTGGCCCAGCTCGGCGGCCACGGCGGCAGCCAGCTTGTCGCGCAAGGCCGGCGTGCGCAGCGTCTCTCGCTCGACCACCAGATGCCAGCGCGGCGGCTTGGCGAGTTCGTCGACCAGGCGCAGCCCGGCCTGCATCGCCAGCTCGCGCACCAGCGCGGCCACCGCACCCTGCTCGCACAGCCGCACCACCAGACCGGCCCAGCGCTCGCCCGCCGCCGAGGGCACGCTGGCTGCGGCGGGCAATGGCGGTGGCGATGGCGCCAGCTCGTCCGCGGCGATGGCGGCTGGCACGGCCGGCGCAGCGGCCATCGCC
>CAYJOA010000051.1:16797-26536 GCA_964371495.1 uncultured Rubrivivax sp. | reverse complement strand
CGTGTGCAGCGCCACCTGCATGATCAGCGCCACGCCCAGCAGGTCGAGCGGGAAGACGACGCGTTTGACGAGGTTGGCGTTGTCCTGGATCAGCCGTGTCGCGCGCGTGGCCACCTCGGCCACCGCGGTGAAGACGGTGAGGCCGGCGAACAGGCGCAGCACGTAGCCGTAGCCGTCGCCGCCCACGGCGCTGCCCCAGCGCGCCTGGAAAACACCGCGAAAGACCAGCGTGTAGACAGCCACCATCGCCAGCGGCGCCAGCAGCGCCCAGGCCACGCCGGCCAGGCTGCCGCGGTAGCGCGCCATGATGTCGCGCTTGGCCAGCGGCCAGGCCAGCGGCAGCTGTCGCCACCAGCGCGCCAGGGCCAACGCGGGGTTCGCTGGCGCAGGCGTCATCGCGTCTGGCTGGCCGCCGAGATGCGGATCTCCACCACCGGCACGTCGGGCATGTTCTTGGCCGTGTCGGTCTTGGTGGCCACGGCCGTGATGGTGTCTGCCACCTCCAGCCCCGTGAGCACGGTGCCGAAGACGGCGTAGCCGGGGTGTGCGGCGTCGACATAGTCGAGGTCGGGGTTGTCGGCGGTGTTGATGTACCACTGCGTGGTGGCGGAGTCGAAGGCCTCGGCGCGCACCATGCCCAGCGTGCCGCGAACGTTCTTCAGGCCGTTGTTCGACTCCAGCACGATCGCCGGCTGGGTGGCGGCCTTGCCCACCAGGCCGGTGGTGTAGCCGCCCGCGACGATGCCGCGGGCCGGGATAGCCCGGTGCAGCAGCGTCAGGCGGTAGAAGCCGGAGTTGACGTAGTTGAGGAAGTTGCGCGCCGTCACGGGTGCCTTCGCGGCGTCCAGCTGCAGGGTGATCGTGCCCTGGGGCACGGTCAGGCTGACCTGCGGCTGCGGCACCTGGAAGGTCAAGCGGCCGAGGAAGCGGCCATCGGCGGTGGTGACGTGGGCGATGTGTTCGCCGACCCCGAGCACGTCGCAGGTGTACTGGTGCGTGTCGTCGGTGTTGGTGGTGACGAAGGTGACGTTCTCGCAGCCGCCTTCCATGCGCAGGCTGATGCCGGCCAGCAGGTTGCGGCCGCTGATCGTCACGGTGGCCGGGCGGCTGAAGCGTGTGTTGGTGGCGGAAATGGAGGTCACCGCCGGGTCGCCGTCGCCGCCGCCGCCGCAGCCGGCCAGGGCCCAGACGAGGGTGGCCGCCAGCGTGCCTGCGGCAAAGCGACGGGCCAACCGCGACTCACGGTGGCGCAAGGGTGCAAGAAGCTTCATGGCTGCGTCTCTTTCATCATGGCATCCACCGACAGCACACGCGCCATGTCGTCGACCACCGTGCCCATCGGCCAGCCGCCGACCACCAGCAACTGCGAGCGCTGGTTCAAGTATTCGTAGCGCGCCTGGATGAGATCGCGCCGCGCCGCGGCCTGGCGCGCCAGCGCCGAGCGGAACTCGGCGGCCGTGCCCAGCCCGGTTTCCTGTGCGCGTGCGGCGGCGCGCACCGCCACGCCGGCGGCGTCGAGCGCCTGCATGTGGGCCGCCAGCCGCTCCCGGCCCTGCATCGCCAGCCGGTACAGGCGTTCCACCTCGAGCAGCAGGCCCTCGCGTTCGGCGCGCAGTTCCTGCTCGGCGCGGTCCCGCTCGGCCACCGACTGCGCGATGCCCGCCTGCACCGCCCCGCCGCTGTACAAGGGCACCGACAACTGGACCCCGATCGACCTCTGCTGCGTGGTCTGGTTCAGCGTCGACACCGAATCGTTCTGCGCCCGCGACATGCCGGCGACGAGGTCCAGGCGCGGCAGGTGACCGGCACGCTGGCGCTCGATGCCGTGGCGCGCCGCATCCACGTTCAGGCTGCGAAAACGCAGCACCGGGTTGTGCTGCAGGGCGTGGTCGAACCAGGCCTGCAGCGTCGGCAGGGGCAGGGTCAGCCCGGCGAAGTCGGCGGGCACGGCGCGCAGCGCCACCGTCTCCAGGCCCGTGATGCGCTGCAGGCCCTGGCGCGCGATCGCCAGGTCGTCCTCGGCGCGCGCCAGGCGGGTCTTGGCCAGTTCGGCTGCGGCCTCGGCGGCCGTGGCCTCCTGGATCGTGCCCTCGCCGCGCGTGTAGCGTTGGCGGGCCTGCTCGGCCTGCGACTGCAGCGAGCGCAGGTCCTCGGCCGAGAGCAGCATCACCTCGTACTGCACCAGCACCCCCAGGTACGCGGCGGTGAGGCGGTTGACGAGGTCCAGGTGCCGCGCCGTCATCATGAACTCGGCCGCTTCGGCCAACGAAGAGGCCTGCTTGAGGCGACTCCACGATTCGTAGTTGAACAGCGGCGTGCGCAGGTTCAGGCTGACCTGCGGCGACTCGTAGTCCAGCGGCACGCGCACGCTCTGGTTGAGCGAATTGCCGAATTCGCGCGACCCCATCACCCTGGACACCGAGGCACTGAGCCCCACCTGCGGCAGCAGGTTGGCGCGCGCCAGCGGCACGTTCAGCCGTGCGGCTTCCAGCTCCTTGGTTGCGATCAGGTACTGCGTGTCGTAACGCAGGGCTGCTTGGTAGGCCTCGGGCAGGGTCAGGGGCGCCACCCCGCCTTGCGCCCACGGCGACGCCGAAGCCAGGCCGGCGAGCAAGCCCACGGCAAGGCGCTGGCGCCAGCCTGCTGCCGCGCGGGGGGGGCCGAACAGATGCATGCTCATTCCTCCGTCATGGCCGCGGCCACGCGCTTGAGCATCGGGTGCAGCATGTAGGTCAGCAGTGAACGCTCGCCGGTCTTGATCAGCACCTCGGCCGGCATGCCGGGCTGCAGGTTGCGCCCGCCCAGCGCCTTCACGCCCGCAGGCGTGAGCTCCACGCGCGCCAGGTAGTAGGTCATCATGGCAGCGCCCACCTGTTCGGACATGGCGTCGCCGCCCAGCGACACCAGCCGGCCGTGCACCACCAGCGTCGGCGAGTCGGCGAACGAGCTGAAGCGCACCTCGGCGTTCTCGCCCACCTGGATGCGGTCGATGACGTGCGGCGGCACCTTGGCGTCGAGCAGCAGGGTCTCGCCCTCGGGCACGATGTCCATCAGCTTCTGGCCCGGCGTCACGACGCCGGCGCCGGCCTGGGCCAGCACCAGGCCCACGACCTGGCCGTCCACCGGCGACTTGAGCACCATGCGCCCCAGGTCCGCGGTGATGGCCGCCAGGCGCTCCTGGTTGGCCTGCACCTCGCGGCGCACTTCGGCCAGCTGGCTGCTGACTTCGCGCAGGTATTCCTGCTGGCGCTGCGTCAAACGCAGGCGCACCTCGAGCGCGGCACTCTTGGCGCCCTGGATGTTCTTCTCCAGGTCGGTCAGGGCGGACATCAGCTCGGCCTGCTGCTGCTCCAGCTGCAGCGCCTGGTTGCGCGGCGCGTAACCCTCGGCCGACAGGGCCTGCACGCTGCCGAGCTGGCGCGACTGGATCTCCGCCTGCTGGCGGCGGCTGGCCAGCATGCGCTGCAGGCCTGCCGACTGGTTCTCGTAACCGGCGATGGACTGCTGGCCGGCGTCCATCTCGGCACGCAGCGCGGCCTGGCGCGAGGCCAGCACCTGGCGCTGCACGGCCATCAACTGCTGCGCCACGGGGTCAGCCGCGCCCAGCAGGTCGGGATGGAAGTCGATGCCGCTCTTGCCGGTGGCCTCGGCCAGCAGGCGGCTTTCCATGGCGCGCTGCGACAGGTAGTTCTGCCGGATGGACTCGAAGCTGGCGCGCACGGCGGCGTCGTCCAGCACCACCAGCGTGTCGCCGCGCTTGACGCGCTGGCCTTCGCCCACCAGCACCTCCTTGATGACACCGCCCTGCAGGTGCTGGATGGTCTTGCGGCGCATTTCCACCGACACCGTGGCCGGCGCCACGACGCCTTCGTCCAGCGGCGCCCAGGCGGCCCAGGCCAGGAACAGGCCGAAGCCCACGATGAGCACCCAGAAGCCCAGTCGTGCGGGCGCGCGGGTGTCGGTCTGCAGGTCGACGGCTTCGACGTCGGTGACGTTCTTCATGGGGCGGGGTCCAGGGTGGGGGCGGCAGCGGGCTTGAGCACGACCGGCGCCAGACGCGCCACCTGGCCTTGCTCGAGCACCAACACACGATCGGCGGCGGCCAGCAGGTGCGGCTGGTGCACGATCATGAAAACGGTCTTGCCGCGCTTCTTCAGGTCGCGCAGCGTGGTCACCAGGGCGGCTTCGCCGACGTCGTCGAGGCTGGCATTGGGTTCGTCCAGCACCACCATCGCGGGGTCGCCGTACAGCGCGCGCGCCAGGCCGACACGCTGGCGCTGGCCGCCGGACAACAGGCTGCCGGCCTCGCCCATCGGCGTGTCGTATCCCTTGGGCAGGCGCAGGATCATGTCGTGCAGGCCGGTGCGGCGCGCCGCCTCGATGACCTGCTCTGAATCGACGGTGCCGAAGCGGGCGATGTTCTCGGCAATCGAGCCGTCCATCAGTTCGATGTCCTGCGGCAGGTAACCCAGGTGCGCACCCAGCGCCTGGCGCTGCCAGTCGCCGATGGGGTGGCCGTCGAGCAGCACCTGGCCCTGCGTGTCGGGCCAGATGCCGACCAGGCAGCGCGCCAGTGTCGACTTGCCGGCCCCCGAAGGGCCCAGGATGCCGATCACCTCGCCGGCCTTGAACTCGGCGTTCAGCCCGCGCAGGATAGGCTGTTCACGACCCGGCGCCGTGGCCACCAGACCGGCCAGCGTGATCTGCCCGGCGATGGCGTCGGGCAGGCGCCCTTCGGGCCGCTCGGGGTGCTCGAGCAGCAGCGTCTCCAGCCGGCCATAGGACTGGCGGGCGTCCAGGAACTGCCGCCAAGTCTGGACCAGCGCGCCGATCGGCCGCAGGGCATTGGCGATGAGGGCGTTGGACGCGATCATGGCGCCGACGCCGATCTGGCCGTCGACTGCGAGCACCGCACCGACGGCCAGCGTCAGCGACTGCTGGGTGTATTGCAGGAACTTCGTCAGCGCCTGCATGCGCTGGGTGTATTCGAAGGCCACGCCCTGCCCGTGAATCTGGCGCTCGTGGACCTGCAGCCACAGCCGGCGCAGGCTGCCGCGCATGCCCATCGCCTCCACCACCTCGGCGTTGCGCAGCTTGGCGTGCAGGAAGGCCTGGCTGTCGGTGACGCCTTCCATGGCCTTCTCGTGCAAGGGCTTGACGATGCGCTGGCCCCAGACCGCGGCAGTGAACTGGACGATCGAGAAGACGATCGCCGTGTAGCCCAGCCAGGGATGCATGAAGAACAGCACCACGATGTAGATCGCCGTCCACGGCAGGTCGAAGAAGGCGAAGACGCCGTTGCCGGTGAGGAACTGGCGCAGGCTGGTCAGGTCGCCCAGCGCCTGCTGCGGCAGGCGTCCGCCGGGCAGCGTGGTGTTGCGCAGGCGCGCTTCGAAGCTGGCGCGGAAGACCCGCGTGCTCAGCGCCAAGTCGAAGGCCGCGCCGGCGCGCACCAGCAGGCGCGACCGCACCCACTCGGCGAAGCCCATCACCAGGAACAGGAACACCGTCAGCGCGGTCAACGCGACCAGCGTCAGCTGGCTGCCGCTGACCATCACGCGGTCGAAGACCTGCAGCATGTACAGCGTGGGCGTGAGCATCAGCAGGTTGGCGACCAGGCTGAACAGGCCGACCCAGACGAATTCGCGCCGGAAGGTCCACAGCACACGCCCCAGTTCGCTGCGCCGGAAGATGTTGCCGCGCGGCACGGCCTTGGGCTCGGGCAGGGTCTGCAGTGCGGTCGTGTTCATGCCGGGGCTCCGGGTGCTGGGCCGCCGGGCACCGGACCGCCTGGTTTGGGCCCCGCAGGCGTGGCGCCGCCGGGCGGGGCGATGCGCCGCACCCCGGGGCTGCCCGACTGAACCTGCACCGGCCCTGCCGCCTTGGCGCGGGCTTCTTCGGCGGCCTTCTTCAGCGCCGCCTGCACTTCGTCGCGCGGGCCGAACAACACGGTCTTGCCTTCGGCCATGACCATCATCTTGTCGGCGGCGGGCATCAGGCTGATGCGGTGCGTGATCACCACCAGGGTTGCGCCGCGGGCCTTGCAGGCCTTGAGCATTTCGAGCAGGGCCAGTTCACCGGCTTCGTCGAGGCTGGCATTCGGTTCGTCGAGCACGATCAGCCGCGGCTGGCCGTAGACCGCACGCGCCAGGGCCAGGCGTTGGCGCTGGCCGCCGGAGAGCACCGCGCCGTCTTCGCCGATGCGGGTCTCGAAGCCTTGCGGCAGCGCTTCGATGGTCTCCAGCACGCCAGCTTCGGCGGCGGCGCGGCGCACTTCTTCCATGTCCACCGAACCGAAGCGGGCGATGTTCTCGGCCACGGTGCCGTCGAAGAGTTCGATGTCCTGAGGCACGTAGCCCACGTGCTGGCCCAGTTCGTCCTTGTTCCAGGCGAAGACGTCGGCGCCGTCCAGCCGCACCTTGCCCTGCGCCGCGGGCCACAGCCCCACCAGCAGCCGCGCCAGCGTCGTCTTGCCCGCTGCCGAAGGCCCCACGACGACCACCATCTCACCCGGCTGGGCGACGAACTGCACGCCCTTGAGAATGGCGACGGGGCTGCCCGGCGCGCCCGCCATCAGCGCCTCGACCGTCAGCACCCCCTTGGGGGCGGGCAAGGACATCTGTTGCTGGGGCACGGGCCCGTCGCCCAGCACCTTGTCCAGGCGCCCGTAGGCGTCGCGCGCCAGCACCACCGTGCGCCACTGCCCCACCAGCAGCGCGAGCGGCTGCAGCACGCGGGCGCCCAGGATCGAAGCCACGATCATCATGCCGGCGCCGCCCCACAGCCCGCCCTGCAGCGACAAGGCGCAGGCCGCGCCCAGCAGCAGCGAGCCCTGCATGGTCTGCACCAGCTTGGCGGCCACGGCGTTGAGGCCACCGACGTCGGAGGCCTGCGACTGCCAGGCGACGAACTTGCTCTGCCTTTCGGCCCAGCGCTGGTGCACGCCGTCGATCATGCCCATCGACTCGATCACCTGGGCGTTGCGCAGGGCGCCGCCGGCATAGGCCTGGGCGGCGGCCGAGGCCTGGGTGGCGGCCGTGAGCCAGGGCATCGTGCGGCGTTCGGTGATGGTCGCCAGCAGCACCTGGATCAGCAGGCCACCCAGCGCCATCCAGCCGAGCGCCGGCCCGATGGCAAACAGGAACAGCAGGAAGATGAGCGCCGCGGGCAGATCCATGACCGCGGTCACCGGCGGCGAGGGGATGAACTCGCGCAGGGTGCGCAGGTCACCGAAGGCCTGCGACTGGTTGACCGCGCGGCCTTCGGCGCGCAGCTTGAACATGGCGTCGAACAGCGGCAGGCGCAGGCGTTCGTCGACCTGTTCGGCGGCCCGGTTCAGGACGCGCGATCGCGTCAGGTCGAGCAGCTCCATGACGATGTAGATGCCCACCACGGCCAGCAGCAGCATCACCAGCGTGCGTTCGTTGCGGCTGTTGAGCACGCGGCCGTAGACCTCGAACATGAACCACGACGGCGTGAACATGAGCAGCCCGCTGACGACGCTGAGGCCGATGGCCCGCAGGTACAGCGGCCGTGGCAGCCACAGGCTGGCCTTCACGAAGCGCTGTTGCGCCGGCGGCAAGGTGGGAGCGGCCGGCTTGGGGGCGGCGGCGGCGGTGGCCTGGGCGGCCGGTGCCGGCAGGGCCGGCGGGGCCGGCCGGGCGGGCGGCTCGGCGCCGGCCGTGGGATTGGCAGTGAAACTCATGGGGCAGCCGGGGATGACACCACCAGGTACTGGGGCCAGTCCGGGTCGGTGAGGTGGGGGTCGGGTTCGTGGGCCGGTGCGAATTCGAAGGTCAAGGCCCAGTCGCCGTCGGGCAGTTGGGCGAGCACGATCTCGCGCAGCTTGTCGTCACGGAAGCGGCGTTCGATTTCAGGCGCCAGGTCGACCTGGAACTGCATGCGCCCGTCCAGCGTGAACAGCGAGACCGCGCCGTCCTTCAGGCTCAGGGTATGGCGGTCGAAGTACACCGGCACCGGGCCGTCGAAGCGCAGCATGGGCAAGGGTTTGGTGCCGTTGCGTGCCACGTTGTAGGGGCTGGTGTGGTGCTGGTAGACATGCCGCGCCGCGCGCGACACCGAATAGATGACGTTGCAGGCCATCTGCGAGCCGAGCTGCGGGAAACGTTCGCGCAAGGGTTTGTAGGCCATGTGGTGCAGGGCCACGCGGTTCCAGCAACGCGTCTGCTGCACCATCGGCGCCAGCGCGTTGCAGGCCTCGGTGAACAGCTCGCGCAGGTCGAGCAGGCGCTGCTGCTGTTCGGCGCTGCCGGGCAGGCGCACGCGCAGGCTGAGCGTGGCGTCGGCGGCGCCGCCAGGCGCATGCGCGCCGGCACGCCGCCGTGGCGGCTTGTCCGAGCCTGGTCTAGGGTGCGTGCCGGGCGTTGGCTTCATATAGGATCATTGTAGCGCCGTCCTATATGAATGGAAGCGGAAGGCCGGAAGCTGTCTGACCCATGCAACGGGCGGACTTCGGCCGGCCGCGCCCTTGTGGGCGTTTCGCGTGGCGCGTGCTACTGCACCTTGTCGAGTTCGGCCTTCAGCACGTGGGCGTAGGCGGCGCGGGCGGTCTGCACCAGCGCCTGCTGCATCTGCAGCCGCGCCAGTTCCTGGTCGGCCATGCGGATGTTCTTGAGCTGCTGGCGCGCTGCTTCACTGAGCTTGTCCAGGTCGTAGGCCTTGCCGTCGATGGTGATGGTGTTGGTGGTGATCGCGGCGGTCGTGCCGGTTTCGATGTCGTCGCTCATGGCGTTGGGCTCTCTTCAGGTTTTGCTGGGTTTGCGTTGTTGGATCCAGGCCGGCCAGATGTCCTCCCGCCACTTGCCCTTGCGGAAGGCCAGGTTCAGCACTTCCAGCCATTGTCTCAGTTCGCCGGGGCGCAGCACCAGTTCGGCCGGCTCGCTGTCGTGGCAGCTCAGCACCAGGACCCGCGCGCCGTTGGTCGCCGTCTTGACGTTGATCTTCTGCACCAGCGCGGGCGCGGCGGTGGCGTCCACTTCCACGGGTTTGGCGGGTTTGCGCGACAGCCGCGCTTCCAGCTGGGCGTAGATCTGCGCCGCCTGTACCTCGGTGGCCTGGGCTTCGGCATCCAGCGTCGGCGCACGCAAGCCCTGGATCAGGGCCGGCACCAGCCGCTCGGCCAGGCGCCGCGTGAGCCAGAGCACGCGGGCGTTGCCGTCGACATAGGCCACGGCCATGCGGATGCGGTCTTCGTGCTCGTCGTAGTCGGTGGTGATGGTGGTGATGCGCATCGTCTCGTCTGCTCCCTGCTTCTGCTCGAACGCCCGACGTCACGGTTCGGGAAACGAGAAACCATGGAAAAAACCCCCGGGTCCTTGCGGGACCAGGGGGTTGTCTGGTTAACCCAGCCTACCTGATGTCAGGCCGGGATAGACATCTGCAAGGCTCAGCCGGCGATGATGTCGCTGGCGCCGAAGTTGGCGTCGTTGACACCGGTGAGCTTGATGACGCCGTCGACCGTGCCGTCGGCATTGGCATCGAAGAACAGCAGGCCGGTGTCGTCGTAGCCCGGGGTCGGGTCGTCGGTGATCGAGGTCACGAAGTACTGCACGTTGCCGTCCATCGCGGCCGTCGCGGCGGCCAGGGCCAGCGCGTAGGTCGTGAACGAGCCGGCGTCGTCGTAAGTCGTGCCGTTGCCTGCGGGCATGCCGATCAACTGGATCTTGTCGACACCGGACACGAAGTCGGTGATGACGTCCGCCGTGTTCAGGTCCACCGC
>CAYJOA010000051.1:11076-16697 GCA_964371495.1 uncultured Rubrivivax sp. | reverse complement strand
CTGCCGACCAGCACGTCCAGGCCCAGCGCGTCGCCGGTGCCACCGATGAGGGTGAAACCGCGCACGCCGGTCGCCAGCGTCATGTCGATGATGGTGTCATCGTCGGCGCCGCCGGTCAGCACCACGGTGCCGTTGTTCACGGTGTCGGCCGTGGCAATGAAGCCGAACTCGACTGCCGGCAGCGGCAGTGCACCGATCACGTCCGCGTTGGCGGTGGCACCACCGGAAACCATCAGCACGTCACCCGTGTTCAGGCCGATGATGGTGTCCGTACCTGCATCGACGATGTAGGTGTTGTCGCCGTCGCCGCCCGTCAGCGTGTCGTCTTCGGCGCCACCGGTGATGGTGTTGTCGACGCCGTTGGCCGTGGTGATGTTGTCCATGTTCGGCGAACCGATCACGACCTGGCCGACGACCGGGGTCGTTGCATCGCTGTCGTCGTCGGCGCCCGTCAGGACCAATTCCACCGTGTCGTCGACGTCGAAGCCGACGGTCGGCGCTGCGATCAGCGTCACGCCGGAGATATCCACCCCGACGGTCATCAGGTGCGCACCCAACGTGATGTTGGACGCGTCACCGACGACCTTCACCGTGCCTTCGCCGGTGATGTCGACCATGTCGAGCTCGTCGAGTTGCTCAGGCGTCAGGATCAGCGTCTGGCCAGCCGGCACCATGATGGTGGTCCCGCCCGACAGGTTGAGCACGACTTCGGTCAGGTCGACTTCGCCTTCGATGACCAGCGGCACGCCGATCAGCGTCAGGATCGCGCCGGCCTGGAAGATCACGTCTTCGGTGATCGTCAGCGAACTTCCGGCGTCCGCACCGGTGTAGTCGAAGACCCATTCGCTGTCGGTCGTCAGCGTCGGAGTGCGCCCGTTCGCCGTCGCCAGCGTCATGGTGGTGATGCCGTCACCCGAAGTGAAGGTGAAGGCCGCCACGAGGCCGTCGTTGGCCGGTGTCGCCGGGGTGCTGTCGTCGTTGGTGCCGTCGATCTGGGCGACGATGCCGAGGTTCAGCGTGCCGTCGAAGTTGTCCGCGTTGATGACGCTCAGGGTGTTGCCAACGACGCCGGCATTCGTCGCCGAGCCCAGCGTGATGGTTCCGCCAGAGACGTTGTCGACTGCGCCGCCCAGCGTCGTGGCAGTGCCACCAGCCACGACCGAGGTCAGGCTGAAGGTGTAGCCCGCTTCACCGCTGGCGGTGATGGTGTCGCCGGCCACGCCGGACGTGATGCCGACCACGGCTTCCAGCGCCGCCTCGACAGCCGCCGCCACGGCCGTGGCGTCGGTCACGTCGATGCCAGACACGTCGACCACTTCGGAACCGGCCACGCCATTCAGCACGTAGTTGACGGTGACGCTTTCGTCGTTCTCGTCCAGGGCATCCGCGGTGATGACGATGGTGGACGCGTCACCGACATTGCTGTTGGTGATGGTCCAGGTCTCGGTGTTGTCCAGGTTGAAGGCCGGGCTCGCGCCAGGAGCCGTCAGGACAGCGGTGAAACCGGTGGCATCGAGGGTCAGTGCGGTGATGTCGACGTCGGCTGTGTTGACCGAGGTGATGTTGATGTCGTTGTCACCGGTCACGTCCAGCAGCGCCGTTGCCGTGGGGTTGGCCACCGTCGCGACGTAGCCGTAGGTGACGGTGCCCACGTTCAGCGCAGCGCCGTCGCCCATCGACCCGTCACCGACCACCGAGACGCCGAAGGTGTTCATCCGCACGTCGAGCAGGTCCAGACCGTTGACCGCGCCGACACCGATGTTGCCGATGGTGTTCAGGTTGGCCGGCAGGACCGTTTCGCCGGTCTCGTTGATGCCGTCGTTGTCGTTGACGAAGAACTCCGACGCCAGGATGTTGGTGTCCCTCAAGGCGCGATGCGAGTTGATGGTCAGGGTGTCGAAGTCGATCGTCGAGAGATCCGTATTCGCTGCTGCCACCACGTCGTCGATGAGCACGTTGCCGGCAACGACCTGGCCACCCAGTTCGAGGGTCAGGTTTTCGATGTGCTCTTCAGGCGTGGCACCCACGTCGCTGAAGGTCAGGTTGCCGATGGCGGTGAAGTTCACCAGTTCCAGCGTGCGGTTCACCGTGTTGGAGGCCAACAGGATGTTCAGCAGGTCGACAGTCGCGAAGTCGACACGCAGGATGGTGCTCGGCAGCGTGTTGAACAAGCTCTCGACCAGGCCGCCTTCGTTGTTCACCAAGGCGCTGGTGAACCACAGCCGGCCCAGCGCCGCGTCGTAGCCGCTGGTGTCCACGGGACCTGCGATGTCGGTGAACAGCCATACCACGTTGGCGGAGCTGTCGCCAACGGCGCCGGTGTCGAGCACATCGACATCGCGAGCGGCTTGAGCAACGGTCTGGAAGCGGATGGTCTGGCCGCCCAGGCTGGTGCTGTCGCCGAACAGGTCGTTCAGCACGACCGTGAAGGCGCCCAGGTCGGTGGCCACGGCCAGCGTCACGTCGTTGTCTTCCAGCGACACGGTGCCAGCGATGTTGGCAGCGATGCCGCTGAGGTCGACCGCGGTGTTGCCCAGGCCAACGACGTTGACCTTGGCAGTGATGCCGGCACCGCCGGTGTCCGGGCCCGCGACGATGTTCAGGTTGTTCGCCTGATCAGCGTTCAGGGTCAGGGTCTTGCCGTCGGCCAGCACGATGTCCAGCGTCTGCAGGATCGACAGGTCGACTTCCGACAGGTCCATGCTCTCGTCGATGTACAGGGTGGTGTTGGCACCCAGGTCGATGTTGAGGATGGAGCCGTCGACGATCGTCAGACCGGCGCCCAGGCGCAACTGGCTGCCGGCAGCGGCGTCGCTGAAGTCCAGCGTCCAGCCGGCGCTGTCGTCAGTGGTTGCCGGCGTGCCCGCGGTGCTGTCCAGCGTGTCGCTCATCAGCGTCATCTTGGTGACGCCCGTGCCTGCCGTGAAGGTGAAGTCGGCGGAGTCGACGTTGATGACCTTGCCCAGATCGAGGTCGCCGGTCAGGCCGGAGGCGTCGATGAGGGACAGGTCGCTGGCGTCGACACCGGTTTCCGTCGTCACGGCCGGGCTCGGGTGCGTACCGAACACGATGTCACCACTGCCGGTGAGGAGCAGGGTCTCGGTGTTGATGCCGCCCACGAAGCCGGCGCTGGCGCCGGTCACGGTCAGCGTACCGGTGCCGTTGGCGGCAATGGCCAGCGTCCCGATGTCGTCGTCCGAGGTGATCAGCTGCTGGATCGTGATGTCGCCGGCACCGGTGGTCGTCAAGGACGCCACGGCGTTGTCGAGCGGCACGTCGACCGAGGCGAACACCACGTCGCCGCTGATCTCGATGTCCTGCGGGGCGTTGATGACCAGCTTCAGCAGGTTGTTCACCGAGGTGTTGGGCGCAGCCAGCACGGTGACGGTGTTGATGCTGCCGTCGATCAGGTTGGGCTCGTCACCGATCGAGTTGATCGTCAGGGTGTCGAAGAAGCGCTGAACGCCGCCGACCTTGTCGGTACGGGTGGGGATGCTCAGGTTGCCATTCAACGTGACGTCGCCTTCGAGCGTCAGGTCCAGCGTGCGGACTTCGTCGCCCACGTCCCAGTCGCTGAAGATCAGGCCGGTCGGCGTGGTGATGCCTTCCTCGATGACGACCCTGCGGAAGGTCGGGTCGAGGAAGCCCAGGTCCTCGGGGGTCTGGAACAGGCGCAATTCAACCGAGCTGCGCAGATCATCGATCGAGTACTCGACGTTCGACGGGCCACCGATGACGAACGATGCAGCCAGCGCCTTCAGCACCGTGACGTCGTACCCGGAGGCATCGATCTGGGCCGGGAAGGCCGGGAAGCCGGCAAACAGGTACACCAGGGTGGTGTTCGTGCCGCCCGAGACGTCCAGACCGCTGGCCTGTAGCGAGTTCACCAGTTGCAGCGTCTGGTTGTCGGTCAGGATGAACGACGCTTGCGTGTTGGCGCCGTCGAGCACGGCGGCGGAGTCGGCCACCAGTGCACCGTTGACCATCTTGCCCAGCGTGACCGTCGGCTCGCCCAGGGTGATCGTGATTTCGTCCGCGGTCACTCCCGAGAGGTCGAAGCCGTCTTCGGTGCCGGTGTATGCGGCGGGGCCGAGGTTGCGGTCGACGTCGGCCTGCGTCAGGCCGGTAATGTGGACGGAGAAGTCCGAGGTCGGATCACCGTCCGGCTCGATGCCGACGATGGTGCCGGAGCCCAGCAGCTGCTGGTACTGCGCAGCGGTCATCGTGACGGAACCACCCTTCGGGACGACGAGCTGGTCGACGCCGGTCAGGTTGGTGCTCGCATCGAGGACGACGTCACCGGATTCCAGGGTCACCACGTTGACATTGATGCCGGCCGGGACACCCGAGGCATTGAAGGGCTCGGAGCCGAGACCGACGATGTTCAGGTTTCCGGTCGTGCCGGAGTCGCTGTCGGGCAGGATGTTGGCCGCACCCAGCGCCAGGAACTGGTCGTGGGTGATGGTCAGCGTGCCGTTGCCATCGATCGTGATCTGGGTCACCGCGGTGAGGATGTCGCCGGTGAGGTCGACCGTGCCCACGACCGTCAGCTCGATGTCGCCGGTGCCGGTGAAGCTCAGGTCGTCGGCCGTGTCGATGTCGGCGCTGTCGAGCGTGATGCTCAGCGTGCCGGTGCCGTTGTTGACCACGTCCAGGCCGTCGACGTCGCTGTCGCTGGTGTCCACGCCACCCAGGGTGACGTCGGCGGTGCCGTTGACCGTCAAGGTCGCGACGGCTTCATCGTCGTCGTTGGCGGTGACGGGGTCGTCGCCAGTGACCGACTCGAATACGACCTTGCCCTCGAGGACGAAGCCCTGCGTTGCGTTGATCGTCAGTGCCAGCAGGTTGTTGTCGACGCTGGTGTAGGTGCCTTGCGGCCCGGTGCCCAGCGGCGTGATGTCGCCAGCGATGACGTTGTCGGTTTCCCCGGTCAACAGGTTCGCCGCGGTGCCGGTGGAGTTGATGGTCACCGTCTGCAGGTGGGTCTGGATCAGCGTATTGCCGTTGTCATCCAGGTTCTCTGAGTTCGACAGGCGCAGGTTGCCGCTGATCTCGGTGCCGCCGGCCAGGTTCAGGATGAAGTGCTGGATCTCGACGTCGTCCTCGGGCTTGTTGAAGACCACGAAGCCGGGCACGGTGGTGCCTTCGGTGATGTTAACGGTCTGCGTGACCTCGTCGACGGTGCCGTCGCCGTTGTAGATGACCTTGGTGACGCTCTGCGCCAGGCCAAAGAACATCAGGTCGACGTTGCGGCCGTCGACCAGCACGTTCAGCATCATCAGCGTCGTGACATCGAAGCCCGAGGCGTCGATCGACTCGAAGGCACCGGCGAAGGTGTCGACGAACTTCAAGGTGGTGTTGGTGCCACCGCCGATGTCCAGGCCGTCGGCCTGCTGGATGTCGGCCAGCGTCAGCATCATGCCGTCGCCGATGACCACGTCCGCGCTGCCCAGGTCGTCACCGGCCACGAGCTCGATGCTCTCGGCCATCGTGATGGTCAGGTTCCTGGCCGTGATGCCGGACAGGTCCAGACCCTCGGTGCCACCGGGGATGTTGGTGTCGTCGAACTCGGCGTCGTCCTGCGTCAGGCCGGTGATGTTGACGGTGAAGTTGGTCGTGCC
>CAYJOA010000051.1:0-10976 GCA_964371495.1 uncultured Rubrivivax sp. | reverse complement strand
AGGTCGACATCGGCGTCTTCGCCGATCGTCAGTTCGACGCCGCCGACACCGCCGTCGATGGTGGTGTGGTCGCCCGAGATCTGCGGGTCGTCGTTGGCTTCGAAGTCCTCGCCCAGCGTCAGGTTGGAGCCGCCTTCGCCACCGACGAAGCTGAAGTCGTCGTCAGGGCTGAACGCAGCCGTGAACTCGCCGACCACGCCGGAGGCGTCGATGTCGGTCAGTGCACTGGGCAGCTCGCCACCGATCCTGACATCCTGCTCGGCAGTGATCGTCAGGCTCTCGACCTGGTCACCCGACAGGCTGTCGATGATGACGTCGCCGTCTTCCACGTTGATGGCGATCGACTTGGCGTTGTCGATGTCGATGCCTTCGACATGCAGCTTGCGGGTCGTGAGATCCGTGCCTTGGTTGTTGATGTTGACAACCGCAGGCGCACCACCCCATTCGAAGACGGCATGCAGGATGCCGACGTTGGAGTACTTCGGATCGCCGTTGGCCTTGGTCGTGTAGGCGACCGTGCCGTCACCCTGCAGTTCGAACTCGACGCCCCACTGGACGGAAAGCACGTTCAGGGTGGCGTTCCAGTTGCCGCGCAGGCCGATCACCTCGAGGTCCAGCGACTTGTCGCAGAGGTAGATGGTGGCGGCTTCGTCGGTGTCGCTGGCCAGCGTGTCGCCGTCGTTGATGTCGACGACGATGAGCTTGCGCACGCCGCTGGAAACCAGGCCTTCTTCGGCCGAGCCGACGACCGGCGTCGAGCCGCTCGGATTGGCCTGGTTCATCACGCCCTTCATCTGGACGTATACGACGGAATCGAAGCCGCTGAGGCCGTTGCCACGGAGTTCGGCCACGTCCTGGAAGTTGGCCAGGGTCAGGTTGACGACCTCGCCGTCCAGCGACGACCAGTCGACGGTGAAGTCGGCACCGAGGTCGATGGCGCCGGTAAAGATGACGTCTTGGTCACCGATGATTTCAAGGTCGCTGACCCAGGTCGTGAGGGCACCTTGTTCCAGGGGCTCGGCGCCCGTGGAGTCGATGGTCAGGACGTCGGAGCCCGGGTCGTCTTCCGGACGATCGAAGCCGTTCGTCGTGCGACGCACGGTGATGTTGCCGGCGCCATACGAGAAGTCGTCGGTCAGCGAGCCGCCGATGTAGTCGCGGTCGCCTTCGACGCCTTGGTCTTCGTTCTCGGTATCCGAGATGTTCCACGGGTCGAACTTCAGGCCGGCACCGGTGATGACCACCTTGCCGCGGACGAAGTCACTGTTGTGGTCGTCGACCGTGCTGATGCCTTCGGGCGCCACGCGCTCGTGCAGCTGCTTGGCCGTCATGGTCAGCGTTGCGCCGTCGGCGACCTCGAGGAACAGGTCGATGCCGCGCGGCAGATCGTCGACACCCAGCGCGGTGAGCGAGGTGCTGCTGTTGACGATGATCTTGACGTAGGCGTGGGTGCTGAAGACCGAGCCTTCGACGCTGAAGTTGGCGGCACCGATGGCCGCAAACTGCTCGGCGGTCAGGGTCAGCAGCGCGTTGTCGCTGGGGTCGCCCGGAATCGGGTTGCCGTCGACGTCTTCGTCGTTGGCGCCCGACGAGTCGCTGATGTCGAAGCGGTCGTCGTCGAGGATGACGCGCGTGATGCCGGTCAGTTCAGCCGCCTGCAGGTCGGCGATCGTGTTCACGAACAGCGTGACGTTCTCGCCACGGATGAACGAATCCGGGTAGGCCGTGATGCTGCTGGCGAACGGGAAGGTGTTGCTGGCGAATTCGTTGTAATCGTCGGCGTTGCCGAGGATCACGGTGGACGCGCCGGAACCGGTGGTGATCTGGAAGAAGGCGCCGTCGCCTTCGATGTCGTCGCCCGAACCCGCGGCTTCGCCGACGAGGTCGTAGTCCCAGCCGCCGATGGTGATGGTGTCGCCACCGCCGCCGCTGGTGACGACCATCTTGTCGGCCAGGACCTTGATGGTGTCCTTGCCGGCACCGGTGGTGATGTTCACCTCATGGCCGAGCGCGTCGATGGTGTTGCCACCGTCGCCGGCCGTGATGTTGGCCACGCCGATCCACTCGTCGACTTCGATGTCGATGTCGTTCGTGCCGTTGCCGGTGGTGATGCTGAAGTTGCTCGGATAGTCGAGCGCGCTTTCCGGGTCCGTGGTGTCGCCGGAATTCACCGACTGGATCTCGAAGCGGTTGTTGCCGTCACCGGCCACCAGCGTGCCGGAGGAGGCTTCGACTTCGAAATGGTTGTTGCCGTCGCCCGCCGTGATGTTGGCGACGATGGCGTCTACTTCGTAGTTGTTATTGCCGTCGCCGTTGGTGATGTCGACGCGGTAGCTTTCGACTTCGTAGCGGTTGTTGCCCGGGCCGCCGACGATCGTCACCGAGTCGTCGTTTTGCGGCCATTCGCTCTGCTCGTCGGTGGCGACGACGAAGATGTCGTTGCCTTGCGAACCGATGAAGGTGACGTTCTGCGAATTGTTCAGCGTCAGGTTCACGCCGCCGGTGTTGGCGCTGGCGTCGATGGAGACGGGGGTTTCGTCCTGGAAGGAATTGTCCAGGTCGCCGTTGATGTACAGCGCGGCATCACCGCTGATCGTCAGTTCGGTCAGTCGGCCGCCGATGTCTTCGCTGCCGAAGGAGTTGGCAGCGCCACCCAGCGACACCAGGTGCAGGGCGTCGTTGTTGTGGACGAAGTTCAGGTTGCCGGTGATTTGGCCCAGCAGCAGTTCAACCGTGAGCGGGCCGGTCTGGCCTTGGCCCCAGTGCAGGTTGACGTCTTGCGTGAAGCCGCCTTCCAGGCGTGCAATGGCGCCGTTGCGGATGCCGGCGATGGTCAGGCTGCCGGGCAGGCCGTTGTTTTCAAAGCCGTTGTAGGCACCTTCGGTGACGACCAGGCGTTCGATGCTGGTGGCACGCGACAGGTCGAGGATCGAATTGCGGTAGGCGCTGTAGTCGTCGCCGGAGCCGCTGGTGCTGGAGTCGTCCCAGTACGGGTAGTCTTCGTCGACCCAGCCCGTCTGCGGGTCGTAGTAGGTGTAGATGTTGGGCAGGTTCTCGACCCGCACTTCCTGGATGTTGAGCAGCGCCAGCGGTTGGGCGAACACGCCCTTGGCGTCGACTTCCAGGATGTTGTAGCCGAGGCCGGCGTCGATGTAGGCGCCGTGCAGCAGTTCCAGGCGACCGGCCACGATGATGTCGTCGCCCGCCGTCGTGACGCCGGATTCGACGGTGCCGCCGTTGTTGGCATAAGGCGTCAGCTTGATGGGCTGGTAGCTGTCTTCGGTACCCGAAGTGCCTTCCTCGATGACCTTCTCGAACAGGCGCGAATTGCCTTCGGAGTCGAACAGCAGGTCGTTCAGGAAGGAGAAATAGGCCTGACCCAGCTGCACTTCGGCGCTGAAGGTGGTGCCGTCGAAGAAGGTGATGTTCAGCGTGCCGCCGTTGTCGACGTTGACGCCGCTGGAGTCTTCACCCAGCGCGCCGGCCAGCGCGCCCATCGACAGCGTGAGGTTGCTGACGTTGTCGAACGGGCCGACGCCGTCGTCGTCGATCAGGCCCAGCTCGTGCAGGTCCAGACCGGTGATGGTCGTCAGGAAACTCAGCAGGTCGGCGACCGGGACGCCACCGTCGGACGGCCCCTCTTCGTCGTCCGGACCGTCTTGCACGCCATTGGGGTTGTAGCCCCAGTAAATGGCGGTGACAGGCGGGGTGGCTTCCTCACCTTCCAGCACCGCTTCCTTGAGCGTGAAGGTGTGCCCGGACATGATCAGCACGTCTTCGGGGAACGTCTTCGAATATTCGACCGCCGCCGCCACGTTGGCGTTGAACGTCGTCGCCTCGGCGGCATAGCCGAGCGTGGCGGTCATCTCGGCGAACATGTTCAGCATGTCCAACACCGCCGAGCCCTTGGAAGCAGCCGGCGTGGCGTCGAGCGTGCGGATGATGACTTCCGTGGCATCGGCCGCCGCCTGGGCGCCGGTGATGTTCAGGTTGTGAACCAACCTGGCGGCAACGGCCTCGTGGGACACATGACCGAAGTCGCGGTTGTAGACCAGGTTGGCAAGCTCAGCCACGCTACCGTACTCGCCGGACTCCAGCGCTCCAAGCGCCCAGTCCATCGTCACTTGACCGACCTGGACGTTGTACAGGCCAGAGGCTACGCGCGCGATTTGGGTGCGATTAAAGGCGTCAAAGGGAAGCATTCAGAGAACTCCTGGTGAGTGAGGGAGAAGAGGTTTTCTTGTCAAGGAAACCGGGGCGAGCGTTCAGGTCAACCTAGACACCCGCACCGACTCGACAGCCTGCAGCCAGGTGTCGGGGAAGATGCTGAGTGGAACGCGGTGGTTGGGTCACGATGAAAAAAAGTCTGTGCCGATCATGGCTGCAACGTGCCTCCCACGAGCCCCTTGACCGATGCGATGAGCATCATATGCCCGCATCCGCGTCGTAAGGAACGTGGCTGGGGAAAAGTTGTTGCGAGAATGGCACACGCTGAGATCCTAGCACGCGGAATACGCGTTGCGGCCTCCATGAAGGCCCTAACGCCGAGGCGCGGCGTTTCATATTAGAGTCACCGTCGAGTCGGATTTCACGGCGCCCGAGCAACTGGTCTCGGGTACTGCAATATGCCGGGGCACGAAGTTGGTCACCGGGGTATTTGCGGGTTTCTACGGCCTCGGGGCCGATCGGTATTCGGCCACCGCGGTGCGCAAGCGCTGGCGTACCGCGGCGTCGTCCGGCAAAGGCCAGCTGGCTGCCCAGGCCAGCAGTTCGTCGATGCGCCCCGCCTGCCCGGCGAGCCGGGCAATGCGCAAGCGGGCGAAGCGCGTGGGCAGCGTGTCGTCGGCGACCGCCAGCAGCTCCTCGAACAGCTTCTCCCCCGGCCGCAGCCCGGTGAACTCGATGGCGATCTCCTCCGGCGTGTGCCCGGCCAGCCGGATCAGGTCGCGCGCCAGGTCGACGATCTTCACCGGCTCGCCCATGTCCAGCACCAGCACCTGGCCGCTGTCGCCGATGGCCGCCGCCTGCAGCACCAGTCGGGCGGCCTCGGGGATGGTCATGAAGTAGCGAATGATGTCCGGGTGCGTCACCGTCACCGGCCCCCCCTTGGCGATCTGCTCCTTGAACTTGGGGATCACGCTGCCGCTGCTGCCCAGCACGTTGCCGAAGCGCACGGCCATGAAACGCGTTGCCGGGTGCAGGGCGGCCAGGCTGCTGATGACCATCTCGGCCGCGCGCTTGGTGGCGCCCATCACGTTGGTCGGGTTCACCGCCTTGTCGGTGCTGACGAGCACGAAGCGCTCGGCCGCCACTTCGGCGGCGGCCAGCGCGGCGTGGTAGGTGCCCAGGGTGTTGTTGAACAAGGCTGCTGCAGCGTTGTGTTCCTCCATCAGCGGCACGTGCTTGTAGGCCGCAGCATGGAAGACCGCCTGCGGGCGCCAGTGGCCGAAAGTGGCGCGCAGGTGGTCCAGGTCCTTGACGTCGCCGATCAGGCGCACGAGCTCGAGCGCCGGAAAGGCCTCGGTCAGCTCCTGCTCGATCGTGTAGAGGTTGAATTCGCTCAGCTCGACCAGCACCAGCCGCGCCGGCTTGAAACGCGCCACCTGGCGGCACAGCTCGCTGCCGATGCTGCCGCCGGCACCGGTGACGAGCACCGTCTTGCCCTGCAGTGTCTGGGCGATGCCGGCTTCGTCCAGCAAGACGGGTTCGCGTCCCAGCACGTCGTCGGGTTCGATGTCGCGCAGGCGCTCCACGCGCGCCTTGCCTTCGCTCAGCTCGGTGGCGCTGGGCACCGTGAGCACCGGCAGCCCGGCGGCGGCGGCGATGTCCAGCGCCTGCCGGCGCTGGACACGGGTGGCCGAAGGAATGGCCACGATGACGTGCGTGGCGGTGCCGCGGCGGGCCTGTGCGGGCAAGTCGGCCAGCGGCCCGAGCACCGGCACGCCGCCGATGCGTGCGCCCTGCTTGGCTGGGTCGTCGTCGAACAGGCCCAGCACCGTCCAGCCCTGCCCGTGCAGCCCGGCGATGAGCATCCGGCCCGCTTCGCCGGCCCCCAGCACCAGCGCACGGCGAATCTCGCCGTCGCGGCCGGCCACGCGCGAGCGTGCGTGTTCATACAGCATGCGGTAGGCGATGCGCACCAGGCTCAGGCCCATCAGCGTGACCACCGGGTGCAGCGCCAGCACCGCGCGCGGAATCTTCACCAGCCCCAGGCCCATCACCACCGCGGCGCTGGCCGTGCCGGCCAGCAGGCAGGCCAGCGTCAGGCGCTTGACCTCGCCGAAGCCCGAGAAGCGCCACATGCTCTGCGGCACTCTGAACAAGGTATTGGCCGCCAGGTAGGCTGCCACGATGCCCAGCAGCACCCAGCCGTCGTAGGACGGCCGCGCGCTGATCCAGCGTTCGAACCCCAGGCGGAACAGGTAGGTGACGTTCCAGCATGCGGCCACCACGGCGGCATCCACCAGCAGCGACAGCGGCTCGCGGTGCGGCCGCAGACGGGCCAGGAACAGGTCGAGACGGTGCCAGACCGTGGGCGAGGCAGTCATGCGGCGGCTGGGGACGGCGGCATCGGGCCGGGTGTCATCGGGAGCTGGACTTTACGCGCCGGGGGCGCCGCGCCCGGCGAGCAGCCGCCAGGCGGTGCGCAGCAGCACGCCGATGTCGGTTCCCAGGTTGGCGCGTTCGGCGTAGGCCAGCGCATGCTGCAGCTTGGCCGGCAGGATGACTTCGATGTACTCGCGCTCGGGGTCGGCCGCCTGGGCCAGCAGGCTCGCCTCGTCCAGGTAGGCCAGCGAGGCGGGGTCGGTGATGCCCGGCCGCACCGCCAGCACGCGTTCACGCAGGGCCGGCGGGTAGTGCGCCACGTAGCGCGGCACCTCGGGGCGCGGGCCGACCAGGCTCATGCGGCCCAGCAGCACGTCGATGAACTGCGGCAGTTCGTCGATGCGCGTGCGGCGCAGGAAGGCGCCCACGCGCGTGATGCGCGGATCGTCGCCCACGGTCAGCGGCAGGCCGGCCGCGCCGTGCGCCATGGTGCGGAACTTGTGGATGGCGAAGGGCACGCCGTGGCGGCCCACCCGCTGCTGGCGGTAGAACACCGGCCCGCGCGTGTCAAGCTTGATGGCCAGCGCCGCCGCCAGCAGCAGCGGCGACAGCAGCAGCAGCGCCAGTGTCGCGCCGAGCAGGTCGAACAGGCGTTTGGCCACGCAGGCGGGTTCAAGCCTCGGGCGGCGGCTCGATGCCGGCAAAGACCTCGGCCAGCGGCACGCGCAGGCCCAGGCTGGCGGCTTCGAGCGTGTCGCCGTCGCTCATGTCGTGCAGCACCCACAGGCCGTCGGCGCCGCGGCGGAAGCCTTCGACGCGGCGCGTGTCGGGGTCGACGAGGATGTACTCCTGCAGACTCTCCAGCCGGCGATACGAGGCGAATTTCTTGCTGCGGTCGTAAGCCTGCGTGGAAGGCGAGAGCACCTCGATCACGAGCTTGGGCGCGCGGAAGATCTGGTCGGTGGCAAGGTCGGCCTTGTCGCAGGTGACGAAGACATCGGGGTACAGCACGGTGTCGTCGGCGACCTGGACTTTCATGCTGTCGGCGAATACCTGGCAGGCTGACCCGTCGAGGTGATTGCCCAGCAAGCGCACGAGGTTGGACAGCACCCGGCCATGCGTCCTGCGCCCGCCTGTCATGGCGAAGATCTCACCACGATGGAATTCATTCTTCCCGGGCTGGGCGTTCTCCCAGTCCAGATATTCCTGTAGCGTCATTGCCGGCTTCAGCACTGCGCTCATATGCGACTCCCCGTGGCACCGTCAGACAGTCATTGTGCGCCGAGCGCCCCCCGCACCGCGGCCACGACCCGCGCCACCTCCGCGTCGCCCATGCGCGTGTAGATCGGCAGGCTCACCATGCGTTCGTAGGCGCGCTGGCTGTGCGGAAACATCGCCGGCTGCAGCGCGTAGCGGTCGCGCCAGTAGGGGTGCAGGTGCAGCGGGATGTAGTGCACGCTGCAGCCGATGCCGGCGTCGAACAGGCGTTCGATGAAACGGTCGCGCGCGATGCCTGCGTCGTCGGCCAGGCGCAGCACGTACAGGTGCCAGGCGTGCTGGTCGCCGGGGGCAGGACGCGGCGGCAGGATCAGCGGCAGGCCGGTCAGGGCCGCGTCGTACTGCGCCGCGATCGCCGCACGCCGTTGCTGGAAGGCATGCGCCTTCTTCAGCTGGTGGATGCCCAGCGCGGCGGCGATGTCGGTCAGGTTGTACTTGAAGCCGGGTGCCACGACTTCGTAGTACCAGCTCGGCACCTTGGCGGTAAAGCGGTCGAAGGCGTCGCGGTTCATGCCGTGCAGGCGCATCGTGCGCGCCCGCGCGGCGAGCGCCGTGTCGCGCGTCACCAGCATGCCGCCTTCACCGGTGGTGATGGTCTTGTTGGCATAGAAACTGAACACCGCGGCGTCGCTGCCGAGGGTGCCCACCAGTGCCCCGCCGCAGGTGGTGGGCAGGGCGTGGGCCGCATCCTCGACCACCTTCAGGCCGTGGCGGCGCGCGATGTCCAGCAGCGCCGGCATGTCGGCGGCCAGGCCGGCGTAGTGCACCGGCATGATGGCCTTGGTGCGCGGCGTGACGGCCGCCGCCACCGCCGCCGGGTCGATGTTGAGCGTGGCCGGGTCGATGTCCACCAGCTTCACGTCGGCGCCCAGGTAGCGCACGACCTCGGCGGTGGCGGTGAAGGTGTGGGTGGTGGTGATGACCTCGTCGCCGGGGCCCACGCCCAACGCTTCCAGCGCCAGGTGCAGGCCGGCAGTGGCGGAGTTGACGGCCACCGCCTGCAGCGCCGGCTGGCCCAGGAAGGCGGCGAAGTCCTGCTCGAAGCGCCTGGCCTTGGGGCCGGTGGTGACCCAGCCGCCGCGCAGCGTGTCGACGACTTCGGCGATTTCTTCTTCGCCGATTTCGGGTTGGGCGAAGGGCAGGAAGGGTGCGGTCATGGCGGTGGCTGCGCGGCTGCAGCGGCTTGCGGTGACGGGCGTGACAGCGTCGAGTCTATCGGGCAGGGTGCGCCTTCAACCCCACAGCGCGCCCAACTCCTGCACGGGCAGTACCTCGACACCCTCGGCCAATGGGTAGCGCCGTGGCACCGGTGCGACGACGTAGGCGCGCTGGATCCGCAGGTCCTGCAGCGCCTGCCAGAAGCCACGCGCCGGCTTGGGTGCCGATGAAAACTTGATCTCCACGGCCACCGTGCGTGCGTGGTGCTCGATGACGAGGTCGACTTCCGCGCCGGCGGCCGTGCGGTAGAAGCTCAGCTGGGCATCGGCCGGCAGTTGCGCGGCCACTTGCTCCACCACGAAGCCTTCCCAGGACGAGCCGGCCACGGGGTGGCCCTGCAGATCGCGCACCGTCGCCAGGCCCAGCAGGGCATGCAGCAAGCCGCTGTCGCGCAGATAGACCTTGGGGGACTTCACGAGGCGCTTGCCGACATTGGGCAGATGCGGCGGCAGGCGCCGCACCATCATCGTGTCGACGAGCACGTCGAGGTAGCGCGCGGCCGTGGTGTGTGAAGCACCTCCCAGCGACAGACCCAGCTGTGAAGCATTGAACATCTGTCCTTGCAGATGGGCCAGCATCTGCCAGAAGCGCCTCAGGGTTTCGGCAGGCACGCGCAGCCCCATGCCGGGCAGGTCGCGCTGCAGGAAAGTGCGGATGAAGTCTTGCCGCCAGGTGAACGACGCCTCGTCATCGGGGGCGAGCCAGCTCAAGGGGAAGCCGCCGCGCAACCACAGCGCCTGGAGGCCGGCCAGATCCGGGGACAACTCCGCAACCAGGAATGGCGTCAGCTCCAGATAGGAGACTCGGCCGGCCAGCGACTCGCCGGACTGCCGCAGCAGATCGCCAGCAGCCGAGCCAAGCAGCAGAAAGCGCCCGGGCCGGCGGTCTGCGTCGATCTCGGGCCGCAGCGCGGCAAACAGGCGCGGCATGTGCTGCACCTCGTCGAGCACCAGCAGCCGGTCGCGGTGGGTGGCGAAGAAGAGCTCGGGCCGCTCCAGGGCAGCGCGGTCGGACTCGCGTTCGAGATCCAGAACCACGGCTCCGGGGTGCTGGGCCGCAACCGCCATGGCCAGCGTCGTCTTGCCGACCTGGCGCGGCCCGAGCAGCACCACGGCAGGTGCCAGCTGCAGGCGTTGCTGCACCAGATGTTGAAGCTGGCGGCCAAATATCATTGTATTTTGAACATGGACCGATCAATTTGCAATGATCATAGCCCCCCCCCGCCGAAAGCCGGGTCCGTTGCGCGAGTCATGCCGGCTTGCCGACCCACGCCAGCAGATGGGTGCGCAGCAGCGGCAGCGCGTTGAACAGTCGCCAGGCGGCCGGGTGCAGGCGCACGACGTGGCGGCCGATGGGCGGCGCCAGGGTGACACGGCGGGCGTCAACCTGGCCGGCGGGGAACAGCGCGCGCAGCCGCCGCAGCGGCATGGCGCGAACGTCGGTGTTGTGCGGGTTGTCGATGGTGAAGTCGTACCAGAGCACGGCACCGCCGGGCCGCACCCAGCGCCACATCGCGTCGGCCAGGCGTTGCTGGAAGGCGTCGTCGAGGATCGAACTGAAGACGGTGGAGGCGTAGACGATGTCGAAGCCGCCGTCGGTCAGTTCGAGTTGCGTGGCGTCGCCTTCCAGCAGGCCGGTCACCGCAGGCAGGCGGCGGCGCGCGGCGGCGGCACGTTCCGGCAGCAGTTCGTTGCCCACCAGCCGCGCCGGGTCGAAGCCCAGGCGCAGCAGTTCCAGCAGGTTGTCGCCGTGGCCGCAACCGACTTCCAGCACGTCCAGTTCGGCCAGTGGGCGGCGGGCATGCCGCTGCAGCATGGAAATCAGGGCGCGCTCGCGATCCTGTCGCGTCTGCCAGATCTCGGGTCGCAGCGGGTGGTAGCGGTCACCCACGTTGCGCCTGGCATAGCGCTCGGCGATGGCACGGGTTTCGTCGT
>CAYJOA010000050.1:18941-26959 GCA_964371495.1 uncultured Rubrivivax sp. | reverse complement strand
CCGGGCGTGGGCGGGGCGGGGGGGGCCCCCCCCCGGGGGGGGCGCCCGTCGGGCGCTTCGGGGGGGGTCACATCAATAGCGGATGCGGGGATCGAACAGCGAATAGCTGAGGTCGACCAGCAGGTTGACGAGCACGTAGACGGCCGAGAACAGCAGCGTCACGCCCTGGATGATGGGGTAGTCGCGGCGCAGGATGGCGTCCACCGTCAGGCGGCCCAGGCCGGGGATCGCGAACACGGTCTCGGTGACGACGACGCCGCCGATAAGCAGCGCCACGCCGATGCCGATGACGGTGACGATGGGCACCGCGGCGTTCTTCAGCGCGTGCCGGATCAGCATCGTGTGCGGCGCCAGGCCCTTGGCGGTGGCGGTGCGCACGTAGTCCTGGGCCAGCACGTCGAGCATGGTGGCGCGCGTGATGCGCGCGATCAGCGCCATGTAGACGATGCCCAGCGCCAGGCTGGGCAGGATCATGTGGCGGATGAAGGGGCCGAAGCCTTCGCTGAAGCTGCGGTAGCCCTGCACCGGCAGCCATTCCAGCTGCACCGAAAACAGCAGGATCAGCCCGTAGGCGATGACGAACACCGGCACCGAGAAGCCGAGCACCGAGACCGCCATCACCGCGCGGTCGAGCCAGCCGCCGGCGCGCGCCGCCGCCAGCACGCCCAGCGGCACCGCCAGCCCGACCGAGACGATCATCGTGCACACCGTGAGCGCCAGCGTCGGCTCGACGCGCTGGCCGATCAGCGTCGCCACCGGCAGCGAGGTGAAGATCGACGTGCCCAGGTCGCCGTGCGCCAGCGCCCACAGCCAGCCGCCGAACCGCACCAGGTAGGGCTGGTCCAGGCCGAGCTGGGCGCGGATGCGCGCGATGTCGTCTTCGGTGGCGATGTCGCCCGCGATCACCGCTGCCGGGTCGCCGGGGCTCAGGTAGAGCAGCGAAAAGACGAACAGTGCCACCACGCCCATCACCGGTATGGTGGCGAGCAGGCGCTTGAGGAGGTATCTCAGCATCGGGTCGAGGATCGGTCGCCCCAGGGTCCGCGAATAGCACCGAAGAGGTTGCGAAGATTTCGTCGCGAGCGGGCCAAGGTCAGGTCGAAACGCGCAGCCGTACACCCGTACGGCGAGCAACGCAGGCCCGAGATGGGCCCGCGCAGCAGAAAGATACGCAGCCTCTTATTTCTTCTCGACGTTCCAGAGGAAGGTCACCGGCGAGTTGATGACGCCCGACAGGTTGGAGCGGTAGGCGGTGGGGATGATGAACTGCGCGGTCGGGATGTAGGGCACGGTCTCGAAGGCCCGGCGCTGCATGTCCTCGGCGACCTTCTTCTGGTCGGCCTGCGTCGGCGCGTTGAACCAGGCGTCGCGCAGTTCCTCGAGCTTGGCGTCGCTGGGCCAGCCGAACCACGACTTGTCGCCCGCGCCGCGCAGCGGCGAATTGAGTGCGGGCGTCGTGATGTCCGGGCCGACGAACCAGGTGTGGAAGATGCTCCAGCCGCCCTTTTCCACCGGCTCCTTGGACGAGCGGCGCGTGATCAGCGTGCCCCAGTCGCTGGCGGCGAGCTCGACGTTGAGGCCGATCTTGCGCAGCAGTTCCTGCGTCACCAGCGCCTGTGAATTGACGATGGGCTGGTCGGTGGCCGTCATCAGCACGATCTTCTCGCCCTTGTAGCCGGCCTCCTTGACCAGCGCCTTGGCGCGCTCGACGTCACGCTTGCCGGTCAGCGCTTCGGAACCCGCGCTGCTGGCCATCGGCGTGCCGCAGGTGAAGTACGAAGGGCAGGGCTTGCCGTTCTTCGCGTCACCGGCAATCGCGATCGCGTAGTCGTTCTGGTCCAGCACGGCCAGCACGGCCTGGCGCATCTTGACGTTGTTGAACGGCACCTGCAGGTGGTTGAAACGCAGCAGGCCGATCGAGCCCAGCGGGTCGACGCTCTCGACCTTGATGTCCTTGTTGCGCGCGACGATCGGCACCAGGTCCACCGGCACCTGCTGCCACCAGTCCACTTCGCCGGTGTTCAGCGCCGCGGCCGCGGTGGCCGAGTCGGGGATGTAGATCCACTCGACGCGGTCGACCTTGACGACCTTGCCGCCGGCGCCCCACGACGGCGCCTCCTTGCGCGGCACGTAGTCGGTGTTCTTGACGTAGACGACCTTGTTGCCCGGTACCCATTGTTCCTTGACGAACTTGAAGGGGCCCGATCCGGTGGCGTCGGTGATGGCGGTGAAGGCGTCGGTCTTGGCGACGCGCTCGGGCATGATGAAGGGCACGTTCGACGACGGCTTGGCCAGCGCCTCCAGCACGTACGGGAACGGCTTCTTGAGCTTGAGGCGGAAGGTCTTGTCGTTGACCGCGGTCCACGACTCGGTCATCTCGCCCAGGCGCTGGCCGAAGACGTCGCGCTTGGCCCAGCGCTCCAGCGAGGCGATGCAGTCGGCCGACCGCACCGGGGCGCCGTCGTGGAACTTCAGCCCGTCGCGCAGCGTGAAGGTGTAGCTCAGGTTGTCCTTGCTGACCTCCCACTTGTCGACCATCTGCGGCTGGACCTTGAAGCCGGCGTCGGTGGCGAACAGCACGTCGTAGACCATGTAGCCATGGTTGCGCGTGATGTAGGCGGTGGTCCAGATCGGGTCCAGGCTGCGCAGGTCGGCTTCGGGGACGAACTTCAGCAACTTGCCCTGGGCCAGCGCCGGGCCCGCGATGGCCAGGCCGGTGGCCAGCACCAGCGCAGCGGCGACCTTTTGCAGACGCACGTGAAACTTCGGGAAGCCAACGATCATGATGTGCCTGTCCTCTTCGGTGAACTGAAAGCCTGCGGTGCTGCACCGCGTGCGGGATGACGCCTGGTTGCCGCCAGCAGGTCAGCAAGAACCGTTCCGGCAACGAGGCTGCAGCACTGTCGCCGAGGGTCGCCCCGACCAAGGGCACCGGCGGCATGACCTGGTGCGCTTGCACCAAGGCGGCCATTTGTGTGCACTGAAAGAATGGGCCAGACTACCCCCTCGGTCTATTGGGAGTAATGCCGGGATGCACGATGCCGATCTGCTGTTGCGCCATGCGCTCGTCTTCGACGGCACCGCGGCGCCGCGACGCCTGGCCGACGTGGCCGTCGCGGGCGGCCGCATCGTCGCCGTCGGCGCCCTCGACGGGCAACGCGCGCAGCGGGTCGTCGACCTGCGCGGCCTGGCGCTGGCGCCGGGTTTCATCGACGTGCACACCCACGACGACCGGCTGCTGCTGTCCGACCCGTCGATGGCGCCCAAGCTCAGCCAGGGCGTCACCAGCGTGGTCGCCGGCAACTGCGGCATCAGCCTGGCGCCGCTCGGCACGCACGAGGCGGTGCCGCCCTTGAACCTGGTGGCCAACGGGCCGGGCCAGCGTTTCGATTCGTTCGCCGCCTACTTCGCGGCCTTGCAGGCCCGGCCGCCGGCGGTCAACCTGGCGGCACTGGTCGGCCACACCACCTTGCGCGCGGTGACCATGCCGGCGCTGGACCGCGCCGCCGACGGCGCCGAGATCGCGCGCATGCAGGCGCTGGTGCACGAGGCGCTGCAGGCCGGCGTGCTGGGCCTGTCGACCGGCACCTATTACGCGCCGGCCAATGCCGCCACCGCGGACGAGATTCGTGCGGTCTGCGAGCCGCTGCGCGGCAGCGGCGCGCTGATCGCCTCGCACATCCGCGACGAGGGCGAGCATGTGCTCGACTCGATGGCCGAGGCCATGGCCATCGCCGACGCGCTGGGCCTGCGGCAGGTGATCTCGCACCACAAGGTGGTCGGCCGCGCCAACTTCGGCCGCTCGCGCGAGACGCTGGCGCTGCTGGAGCGCGCGCGCGAACACAGCGACGTGTGCCTGGACTGCTACCCCTACACGGCGTCGTCGACGGTGCTGCGCAAGGACACCGCGCGACTGGCCTCGCGCACGCTGGTGGCGTGGTCGAAAACCCGCCCCGACGCGGCCGGCCGCGACCTCGACGAACTGGCGCGTGAAAACGGGCTCGACCTCGAGTCCATGATCGACGCGCTGCAGCCGGCCGGCGCGATCTACTTCTCGATGGACGAAGCCGACGTCGAGCGCATCCTCGCCTACCCGCAGACCATGGTCGGCTCCGACGGCCTGCCGCACGACACCTTCCCGCACCCGCGGCTGTGGGGCGCCTTCCCGCGTGTGCTCGGCCACTACGCACGCGATCGCAAGCTGTTCTCGCTGGAGACCGCGGTGCACAAGATGACCGGCCTGCCGGCGGCGCGTTTCGGCCTGCACGGCCGCGGCCTCGTGCAAGCCGGCTTTGCCGCCGACCTGGTGGTGTTCGACCCCGATCGTGTCGCCGACGCCGCCACCTTCGCGCAGCCGCTGCAGCCGGCCGTCGGCATCCACAACGTCTACGTCAACGGCACGCTGGCCTGGCACGACGGCGCCGGCACCGGCGCGCGCACGGGCCAGGTGTTGCGCCGCACGGCGCCGGGGCCAGCCGCATGAAGATCGTCGCCGCGCGGCTGAACCACGAGACCAACACCTTTTCGCCGGTGGCCACGCCGCTGGCGGCATTCGGGCCCGACGGCCCGACCTTCGGCGCCGCCGCCCTGGCGCAGGCGCGCGGCACGCGCACCGGTCTCGGCGCCTTCATCGCGGCGGCCGCAGCGCGCGGCGCCAGCCTCACGGTGGCCGTCAACGCCACCGCCAACCCGAGCGGACGCGTGCACGACGAGGCGTTCGAGCGCCTGGCGCAGAGCATCGTCGACGCCGTGCGCGAAGGCTGCGACCTGATCCTGCTCGACCTGCACGGCGCGATGGCCACGCAGTCCTTCGACGACGGCGAAGGCGAGCTGTTGCGCCGCCTGCGCGCGGTGGCACCGCGCACGCCGCTGGCCGTGGCGCTGGACCTGCACGGCAACATCAGCCCGGCGATGATGCAGCACGCCGACCTCGCCGTCGGCTTCAAGACCTACCCGCACGTCGACATGTTCGAGACCGGCGCCCACGTTGCGCGGCTGGCCTTGCGCATGATCGACGAAAGCTGGCGCCCGGCGCTGGCCTGGTCGCAGCTGCCGCTGCTGTCGCACACGCTGCGCAGCGCCACCGGCAGCGGCGCGATGCAGCGCGCGGTGCAGCGCGCGCTGCAGCTGCAGGCCGAAGGGCTGGCGGCGGCGAGCGTGTTCGCCGGCTTCTCGCTGGCCGACATCCACGACGCCGGCATGAGCGTGGTCGTCGTCGGCGACGACGCCGCGCAGGCGCAGGCCGCGGCCGACGCCCTGGCGCGCCAGATCTGGGACCAGCGCGACGGTTTCGTCTACAGCAGCGAGCCGCTGACCCGCAGCGTGGCGCGGGCGCGCGAGCTGCGCGCGGCGGCCACCGCGTCCGGCGCCGCGGGCCCGCTGCTGTTGCTGGACCACGGCGACAACGTGATGTCCGGCGGCAGCTGCGACACCACGACGCTGCTCGAGGCCTGCCTGCGCCAGGGCCTGCGCGGCATCGGCATGGGCCCGCTGGCCGACGCCGCGACGGTGGCGTCGTGCATCGACGCCGGCGTCGGCAGCGAAGTGCAGGTGCTGCTGGGCAACAAGACGCCGCTCGGCCTGGCCGGCGGCGAGCGCGCGCCGCTGCCGCTGCAGGCCCGCGTGCGCGCCGTCGGCGACGGCCGCTTCCGCATCAGCGGGCCCATCTACACCGGCGAGACCTGGGCCATGGGCCGCACGGTCGTGCTCGACCACGACGCCGGCACCGTGGTGGTGAGCGAGCGGCCGATGGAGCCGCTGGACCTGGGCGTCTTCACCAGCCTGGGCGTCGACCCGCGCGGCTTCGACTTCCTGATCCTGAAGTCGCGCATGTACTGCCGGCCGGTGTTCGAACCCATCGCCTGCGGCCTGGTCGAATGCGACAGCCGCGGCGTCACCAGCTCGGACTACGGCCTGTTCGACTTCCGCCGCCTGCGCCGGCCCATCCACCCGCTGGACGCGGCTGCGGCGGCGCTGCGCTTTCCCGCCTGAGCGCCGTCTTCACGTCTTCACGGGATCTTCAGCTCGCCACACCGGCCATCCCGAGCATGGCGTGCAGCAGCACCTGGCAACCGGCGCTGACGTGCTCGGGCCGGGCGTCCTCGATCTCGTTGTGGCTGATGCCGTCCTTGCAGGGGATGAAGATCATGCCGGCCGGTGCCAGCCGGGCCAGGTAGACGGCGTCGTGCCCGGCGCCTGAGACGACGGGCATCTGGCTGTAGCCCAGTGCCGTGGCCGCGGCCGCGACCGCGGTGATGCAGTCGGCGTGGAAGGCTTGTGCCGGGTACGCCGACACCGGCACGATGTCGATCGCCAGCCCGCTGGCGGCGGCCAGGCGTGCCGCCGTGCCGCGGATGTCGGCGTCCATCGCGTCGCACAGCGCGTCGCTGGCATTGCGCAGGTCGATCGAGAACTTGACGCGGCCCGGGATCACGTTGCGGCTGTTCGGATGCACCTGCACCATGCCGACGGTGCCGCGGCCGTGCGGGCCGTGCCGGTGCGCACAGGCCACCACCTCCTGCATCAGCCGCGTGGCCACTTGCAGCGCGTCCTTGCGCAGGGCCATCGGCGTCGGCCCGGCATGCGCCTCCATGCCGACGACGCTGCAGTCGTACCAGCGGATGCCGAGCACGCCGCCGACGACGCCGATCGTCTTGCCGTGGTCCTGCAGCACCGGGCCCTGCTCGATGTGGGCCTCGAAGTAGGCGCCCACCGGGTGGGCACCGGGCTCCTCGGTGCCGATGTAGCCGATGCGTTCGAGCTCGCCGTGCACCGTCTTGCCGTCGGCGTCGACGGCGGCGTAGGCGTGGGCCAGCGTGAAGGCGTGGGCGAACACCCCCGAGCCCATCATCACCGGCACGAAGCGCGAGCCTTCCTCGTTGGTCCAGCAGGCGACCTCGATCGGCGCTTCGGTCTCGATGCCGCAGTCGTTGAGCGTGCGCACGACCTCGATGCCGGCCAGCACGCCGTAGTTGCCGTCGAACTTGCCGCCCGTGGGCTGGGTGTCGATGTGGCTGCCGGTCATCACCGGCGGCAGGCTGTCGTTGCGGCCCCGGCGGCGCATGAACAGGTTGCCGATCTTGTCCACCGTCACCGTCATGCCGGCCTCGCGGGCCCAGCCGATCACGAGGTCGCGCGCCTGCCTGTCGAGGTCCGTCAGCGCCAGGCGGCAGACGCCGCCCCGGGCCGTGGCGCCGATGCGGGCCAGTGCCATCAGCGATTGCCACAGCCGTCGTCCATCGACGCGCCGGGCGGTGAGGGCAGGGTCGGTGTCCATGCGCGTGCGTTTGCTCCTGCGCGGCAGTCTACGCGTGGACCGTGATGCCCTGCCGCAAGTCGCCGGCGCGTGGTTCTGCACCCGGAACTCGGTATAAACCCTGATGTCGATCAAATCGGAAACCGCGCCGGTCCGGAAAATCCGACACCGAATCCCAACCAAGGAGCACCACGATGGTTAGTCTGAACAAATCCCTTTCGGTCGCGCTGCTGGCTGCGGCGTGCCTGCTGATCGGCGGCACCGCCACGGCGCAGCTGGCGCCCCCGGCGCCGAACTATCCCGACAGCATCAAGGCCTATGTCGGCGCCGCGAAGAAGCAGGTCAAGACCATCAAGCTGGAGGAATTCCGCGCCCTCGTCGACCAGCAGAAGGCCGGGCTGATCGTCGACGTGCGGCAGGAGAACGAGTTCGAGGACGGCTATGTGCCGGGCGCCGTGAACGTGCCGCGCGGGCTGATCGAGTTCCGCATCTGGAAGCTGGTCGGCTTCCCCAACGCGGTCGACATGAACAAGCAGATGACGCTGTACTGCCAGACCGGCGGCCGCTGCGCGCTGGCCACCAAGACGCTGCAGGACCTGGGCTTCACCAACGTCACTTCGGTCGACATGCTGTACGACAACTGGGTCAAGGGCGGACACCCGGTGGCCAAGCCCAAGAAGTAGGCGCGAGGCCCCGGCGTGGGGCCCCCCCGCCCCCCCCCCCGCCGCGCCAAAGGCCGGCTGTGAGACGACCCCCCCGTGCC